>JAFLRM010000063.1 GCA_022511465.1 Acetatifactor sp.
GCAGGAGTTTCATCGTTCCCCAGTAGATCAGATAATTCAGATTCCAGATGTCCATACCTGTATCCTTGTACATCAGCTTCTGAATCTTTTTGTTGTTAGAGATCATACGCCATGCTACAAACACGATCGCAATGATCAACAGGCACAGGAAAATAATGATCGCCACACTGTTGTTCCGTAAGAAACGATCTAATGTCATCAGGGAATAGACATTGTTTTCCAGCATGTAGTCGCTGACGGTCTTGGCATCAATAACGGAGATCGTCTTGCTCAAAATGCCGCTCAGTGCAGGATCTTCATCTCTCCGGATCACCATGGAAACGGCATGTTCCCCGCTTAAGACGCTCTTGACCTCCATCTTGTTGTACTCAAGCTCCGTGCTCAGCAGGTACTCCGCCAGATAGCCGTCGCAGAGCACTGCATCTACTGTACCCTTTCGAACCGCCTCCAGACATTCCTGCTGCGTGTCATAGGTCACGACCTGAACCATGCTCGTATCAACGGCACGACTTGATTCGTTATACAAATAGGGAACCGTCGCCAGAGAGGATAAATTTCCCAGGTTTCCACTGCTCTTCATTACAATGACAAGCGGAATGTTCGCGTATTCCTTAACGGAAATCAGCTGATCGGAACTGAACATTTCCGTCACATCTGTACAATAGGCAATGATAGCAATGGTTCCTCTCTGCAGCGCAGACTCCGCTTCCCGCAGCGTTTCCACCCTTTGGTATGAGAAATTCAGTCCGGCTGCCCCCGCTCCATCCTCCAACAGCTCACGCGTCAACCCGCGGTACTCCCCATCCTCTTCATAAGAAAACGGATAATAGCCGTCCAAATAGCCAACAACAACGGTATGTCCTTCTGCGAGATATTCCTTTTCCTCCGTAGTAAACACGACGGTCTTATCAAGCCTGCTCTGATAATACTTATTCATTAGATCCGTTTCCAGCTGCGGCTGATTGATCTTCAGATCCGCAATGGCCTGGTTCAGTTCACGCATCACATCGTGATTGCCCTGATAGGAAATATAGTAAAAAGGCATCGGTGCAAAACGCCCGATGAGACGATGCCCCTCCTTCGTCTCGGTAAAGGTATGGACAATGGCATCGACCTCTCCCTGCGCCAGCGCCTCCCGGAGTTCGGCCGTGGATGCATATTCCTGCAACTTCGGATGGTATACACCGTTACCTCTTAAATATTCTAAAAAATCCCCTCTGCGGACATAGGTTTTTACGATACCAAAGGTAATGTCCTTCATGGCCTCAAAATCCTCATATGCAAGCGAGCTGTCCGGACTCGTCGCGATCACACCAAACGTGTAACCGCTTGAAAGATTCGCGTACTGGTAAATTTCAGCACGTTCTACCGAATACTGCGCAGAACCTACCAGATCCACCTCATGGGCTGACAACAGTGATAACGCTTCGTCCCAACTGTCGCATTTGACATATTCGATTTCCCAATCGGCATAGTTACACAGGGCATCCAGATAGTCAACATCCATTCCTGTCAGCTTCCCATTCTCATCCGTCATATTGTAGCCGTCCATCGGGAAAAAGGCAACTCTTACTGTCCGTTTCTCCGCCGCACGAACAACACCGGAAAAAATGCCGACGGCCATGAAAAATGCCAGCAAACAGCCAAGCAAGACCACAATTCCTCTTTTATTTGTAGCTTTCTTTCCTTTTATGATCACGTTACACCCCGTCTTTCCCTACAATCTACAACATCTATTTATATTTTATCACGCACTCTTTGTTGTTTCAAGAAAAAGCAGATTAGGATTTCTGACCTTCCCCAAGGTCATAGTTTTCCAAAAAGTGATGCTTGACACCGTTCTTTTTGTAGGCGATGATAGTGCTCAGATTTACATTCTCCACGCTCTTGAAGATATTTCCCTCCACAAAGGGATTGGTCTCCTTCAACTGGGCAATCAGTTTCTTCACCTCCATGCGTTTGGAGGCACTTGTGCCGTCGCTGCGGCAGGAGGTGCAGTTGTCCGTGAAACGACATGCACACTGAATAAAATGCAGATCATTGTAATCCCGCCAGTGTTTAATGTCCTCCTCCCTGATCAGATACATGGGGCGGATCAGCTCCATCCCCTCAAAATTGGTGCTGTGCAGCTTGGGCATCATGGTCTGTGTCTGTCCGGCATAAAGCATTCCCATAAGAATTGTCTCAATCACATCGTCGTAATGGTGTCCCAGCGCAATCTTATTGCATCCCAACTCTTTCGCGCGGCTGTACAGATATCCCCGCCGCATTCTCGCACAGAGATAGCAGGGCGATTTTTCTATCTCGTACACCGCATTGAAAATATCGGACTCAAAGACGGTGATAGGAATATTCATCATCTTGGCATTGTTCTCAATAACAGTACGGTTTGCCTTACTGTAACCCGGGTCCATCACCAGGAATACCAGTTCAAAGGGAAACTTATTGTGCCGTTTCAGTTCCTGAAACAGCTTGGCCATCAGCATGGAATCTTTTCCGCCGGAGATGCAGACCGCGATCTTGTCATTCTCCCGAACCAGATCATACTCGTTGATGGCTCTGGCAAACTTGGTAAACAACGCCTTGTGGAACTTCTTGCGGATGCTCTTCTCAATCTCCTCCGCCCGTTCATTCATATTCTCCCGCTGTCCTTCCTCCTCCATACTTTGTAGGAGCCAGCCCGTGTAGCCGCCCTCCAAGCTTTGAGCTGAAAAACCCTTCTCTCGGAGCGTCTGGGCACACTCTGCGCTGAACAGCCCTCTGGTACAATAAAGGATGAGTTTCTTCCCCTGCGGGAGCTCACTCATCCTCTTTTCCAGCTCCTTCTGAGGAATATGTATCGAACCGGGAATTCTCCCATAGGCTGCGGAAGCTTCATCCCGCACATCCACCAACACATACTCCTCTGTGGGAAGCTTTTTATATTCTTCGTATGATACCTCTAACCTCAAATCTTCCAGAGACATGTCCCTGTCATCCTTTCGCGGCCACCTCTGCCATCATTCGCCCTACGATCCGGATCAATCCCCGATCGGTAGTCCCCAGCTTGGGTGCACGGTTGAAGAAATCAAAGGACACCACGGAAGCGACCTCCCCATCCTTCACCATCTCAATCTGGATATACTGTTTGGTCTCCTGTTTATCGTACAACTCTAATGCCTGCGGTGCCTTATTTTCCAACAGCACATACTTACTCATCTCAAAGAAGCCCTGCTCATCAAAAAATTTCTGATATACAGGATCCTTGACAAACGCACAACTCGCCATGGGATTGACGTATTTGCCGGAAGTGAAAGTTCTCTCCAAATTCTCGCCGGCATAGATGGTGATCCCATCGACATCGAAGTAGTTCTGCATCTGCTCCATCACGGGAATCAACGCATCCGTTCCCTCTCTGTAAAGCTGCAGCATCAGATCCGACACAACCTCGTTCTTCTTGTCGTCGCTGGCAATCGCCTTAAAGCCGATATTCACCCGATTGGAATCCTCACGAACGAAGTCCCCGTGCTTCTTCTCATCATAGATGATGTAGCGGTTCTTGCCCTTCGCCTTGGCGATATACACACTCTTGTCCGCCAACTGGAACAGTTCCTCGTAGGTGACACCATCCTCCGGGTATTTTGAGACACCGATGGACGTGGTCACATTGAGTCCCTCCACGTCGCTGAAGGCCCACGCGATATTTTTGCCGATGGTGGTGAGGATCCGCCGCAGAGTCGTCTCCGAATCGATTCCCTCCAGAACGACCATAAACTCGTCGCCGCCAAATCTGCCGATTCTGCCTCTGGTCTTCACCACTCCCTTGAGGATCTCCGAAACTTTGGAGAGCACGGTATCCCCATACATATGGCCAAAATTGTCGTTGATCTTCTTAAAATCATCCACATCGATGATCACCAGATAAAGTCCTTCCGTCCGACTCCGGATCTTCTCGATGGCATACTCGTTGATCGCCCGCTTATTCAAGAGACCAGTTCCCGGATCAAAGGCAACATCGGACAGATAATAACTCTTCTCAGGCTTTTGCTCACTGATGACATTCGCAAGACCGATCACCCTGTCACGCACATCGTTGTTGAAGATCATGCTCAGTGTGATCTCATAGCGGACACCATCCTTCCTCCCGTTGAAAGTCATGGCATCCATGGCTATCTTCGTGTGATTTCTGCCTTTTTTCAAGGCCTCATACAGGATGTGAAACTCCGCCTTCTGCTCCTGACTCAATTTCTCGTCTTTTTCCACTTTCACAAGAGTGTTCTCCAGAGTCTCCTGATACACGTTCTTGTTTTGACGGTTGACATACTCGTATAGCTTCAACACATCCGTTTCATACTCGTACTCCATAAAACAGCCGGAAAAAAGGGACATAAACTCCCGGTATTTTTCTACTAAGCCGTTGTACTCTACAAACTTATGTGAGACAGTCATGATCTCGCTCACTTCCAGATCAATAGAGCTGAAATCGTCCATCTTCTTGCCGTTGTAAGCGAGCGTCACATAAAAGTAACGATACTTATCATTATAACAGATCAACCTGAGGATCAGATGCTGAGGGCCTTCCTCCAGCTTCTCAACCGCCTCCGTGAAGGCATCCACGTCCTCCGGATGGATCAGTTCCGGGAACGAAGTATATCCTTTGACGCCAACCAGATGATAAAACCGCTCGTCAAAGTTCGCAATATAATATCCTTTCCCCAAGGACACCTTCCCAAAGAACATCTGATATTCTCCGGGCGCATTTTTATATTCGGTAATATTCAATCGATTCATAGACGCTTATTCTCCCTGTGCCGCTGCAACCTTTTCCAGTTCTTCCTTTACATTGCGGAAGCACTCCATCAGCTTTGGCGAAAACACACCACACTCTCCTCTGAGGATCATATGGTATGCTTCATCTTTGCTGTAAGCGCTCTTGTATACACGCTCGCTGATCAGAGCATCATAAACGTCAGCCACCGACACGATCTGCGCTGAGATTGGAATATCATCCCCTGCCAGCTTGTCAGGATAGCCCTTTCCGTCAAACCTCTCGTGGTGATGTCTGCAGATCTCATAGCTTACTTTCTGGTACCCCTCCTCCCAGATATCCTCGATGCTGTCCAGAATATCACAGCCTCTGGTGGTATGGGACTTCATGTACTCATACTCTTTCGGATTCAGCCTCCCAGGCTTTAACAGAATGCTGTCCGGGATAGCGATCTTGCCAATATCATGCAGAGCGCTGGCGGATACAATGACATCCACCTTGGCCTTGGTCAGTCCGTACTCCGGATAATCCTGCATCACACGTTCCGCTATAACTTTGGTGAATCCTTTCACGTGCTTGATATGCGCGCCGCTCTCCAGACTGCGATTCTCCACCACCGTACCAAGAATGTCAATGATACTCTCATTGGTTTTGTGCAGCTTCTCCGCCTGTACCTGCAGCAGCTTATACTGGATGCGCAGTTTCTCCGTCTGCTTATCCACCTTCGCCTGAAGCTCTTTCTGCAGTTCATACAGGTTCACAATATTATCCACTCTTCGGTTGACCAGCATGTTGTCAAAAGGCTTGCGCACAAAGTCAGAGACTCCGTATTCAAAGCATTTCTTCTCAGCCTTGACAGAAGTCTCACCGCTGATGATCAAAACCGGCAGATTCTCCATCCATCCTTCTGTCTTCATAACCTCCAGCACGGCGAAACCGTCCACTTCCGGCATCATCAGGTCTAACAGCATCGCAGAGATCTCCTTTCTGGAGTTCTTCAAGATCTCCAGCGCCTCACGGCCGTTCTCCGCCTTCAGTATGTCGTACTGATCCTCCAAAATATCCGCCAATACCTCGCGATTCATTTCTGCATCGTCAACAATCAAAATTTTTCTTTTCATTTTATCATCCTTCTCCACCCTATTGTCAATTGGAATAAACAGCAACCCTGTCTGCAATCTGCTTGATGGTGACATTCTGCATCTCTTTTGCCATCCAACTGTGACCGTTGATCTCTATTGTGGTTCCCTCATACAGTGTTCCCTTGATGACAGCCTTCACATCTTTAGTTCCCTCAAGCTTTTCCTCAAGCTGACCCTTATGTTTGTGGATCTCCTCCAGCTTTTTATTTACCGTGAAGATTGCATTCTCCAATTTTAGGTAGATCTCCATGGTATTGCGGACCTCAGGAGGATGCTTGCGCTGCATCTCCAAATAAGCATTGCCCAGTATACTGAGTTCTTTGCTTGCCTCCCTGATCTGCCTATCGTAACTGTTCTGCTCCTTGACAAAGCCCTCGTTCATTCCCAACTTTAGGTAGGTAGGAATACCCGCACGGTTACCCACACTGTGAGTCACGATACCCTTGAGGGACTGTACCAGACCACCTGCCAGGATTCCTTTAGTTCCGAGGAGCTGAATGTATCCTTCCGCGTACAACTCACAGTTGAGACAATAGTTTGCCTGAATGTTCTCCCCTGCATACACATGCACCGCCTCAAGGAATTTCCCGTGTACACTCTTCTCCGCCCGGATCATTCCGGTACCGGACGCGTTGATACCGTTCTTTAGCAGGATACTTCCCTTACTCTCTATGACCGCGGTTTCCACAGAACCGCATACCACCACGTCGCCATCCGCCTTGATCATAGTACCGTAGCCGACATTGCCCTTCACATAGATACTTCCGTCAAATTCCACCTTACCGGTGGCGAGAGTCATCTCCTCAAGCACAAGAATTTTGGAGATCGTGATCTTGTTGTCGTGCAGTTCAATCCTTCCTTTGATGGTGGACATGTAGGTCTTCATATCCGACATCATCGCGAAACCGTTCCCCAACAATACACTCTGCTCTCTGCCCTTTTTGGCCGGGACACGCTTTCCGGTAACGGTAATACCGCCTGTACCACTCTCCGCCTCATGGTAGTAGGCAAGCTTCTGCCCCTTTTCTACCATCTCAAACCATTCTACATCCTGATAGTTTACGGTGCCATCCGGCATTTCTACAGGTGCATGGCTTAAGTCGGTGCGGAAAAAGAACTCATACCAGCCATCCTTTCCATTTTTCGGTGCCAATCCCTTGGCGATGAGTACAGGCGCAGAAAAACCTTTGCCGTCGAGCAGAGCGTCAATCCCTTCTTCAATGACCCCCTGTGTGATCCCCTTCTGCTTCAGCGCATTCAGGATATCCTCCCTGGCGAATTCCTTTTGCTCATCCTCAATCTCTATATAAGCCTCCATCTCATCCTGACTGATGATGATCAGGAAGTTATCCAAAAGCTCTGACGCACGCTCTTGAACCTCAGCCTCAGCACCTTCCTGATAGTAGGCCTCCATCTTCTCCCTGCGCCGTTTCATGTCCCGCGCAGAGTACATTAGACTGCTGTAATGCGATACATCCAGACCGTTCTCCAGACCGATTCGGATCTCATGCATCTGCTGCCAAGAATACAGCGGATCGGCATATACCGATACATCCACCCGGTTCTCCAGACCAAGCCGGATCTCTCTCATCTGCTGCCAGCCATACTCCACTCTGGCATAGACCTCTACATCAAGCCCTTTCTCCAGACCGAGTGCGATCTCATAGATTGCCGACCCCCGAAATTCCTTGGATAGGTATGGGGAAATATTCAACCCTTTCTGCAGCGCCAGTCGGATCTGCTCCAACTGCTCCATCACATACCCGGCCTTGACATATTTGATAATGTCCACCTTGGCCTTGATCGCCCTGCGCAGCTGTCGCAGGATCCCCGCATCCAGCTTGAGATGTCCCGACAGATCAATGCCCTCGTTCAGACCCTTGCGCACCTGACGCATCTTATCGTAGGGGATGTCAGGCGATGCATATTTGCTGACGTCCACTCCCCACTTAAGGCCTTTGCGGATCTCCTCCATTTGAAACCAGTCATACTCTGGCTTCGCATACAGCTTGACATCCAGACCCTCTTCCAGACCCAAACGGATCTGGCGCATCTGGATGGCAAAAAAGTCTTTCTTAGCATAGACGGATACATCCAGTCCAGCTTCTTTTCCTTCAGTTATCTCGTTGATCTGGTCCATGGTAAAACCAGCCGCCAACAGATTCACATGCCCGTCTATGCCAACCGCCTCCTTACTTTTGCCATGTCCCTACCTCTATCATCATGCGTTTTCCAACTGTGAAACAGCAGCGATCGTCACATCATAGACATCTTTTAGCTGAGCCATTTGAGCCGATACGTCCACTTTCTGTAAGGGCCGGAACGCCTCCGTGATCTCATGGCTGATCTCAAACAATTTGGTAAAACCGAGATTCTGGCTCACGCCCTTCAAAGTGTGGGCCGCCCGAAATGCATCCTCCATATTGCCAGCCTCGTATGCCTCTACAAGCATCCCATAGCTTTTGTCTGAGAGAAACTTAAGCGCAAATTTCTTGACGCGCGCCTCGTCCATCATTCTCCCGCAGACTTCTTCAAAATCTCCGCCTATCATCTCATAACATTCCTGAACCGTCATGATGCTATCCTCTCATTTTCCTAATAAAATCTATTACACTATTAAGAGAATGATATCATTTTTTGACAAAAAAGACAAGCCCTTTCATAATTTACTCCCCTGTCCGTGACGGCCACAAAAAGAAGCCGCTAAAGGGCGACTTCTCTCTATTTTCGCTACTATTCGAGCGGCAAACTGGCATTTACACACAATTTGCCATAACCTACCCGTTCATTGGGAAATACTGTCTCCCCTCTCAGGGGCTGAGCCCCCTTTCTAAAATATGCTTTCACTTTCTCCCCGTACAAAAAGGGGTCGTTCCCCCGGACAATCCCCCACTCCATCAAAAGTGCTGCGCTGCCGCTGACAATGGGCGTCGCAAAAGATGTTCCATTAAAAGGAGTGTAGCCTCCATAGACATCCGGCGCAAGGATCCCCACGCCGGGGGCCACCAGATCCGGCTTGACCAATCCGGAAGTGATCACCCCAATGGTGCGTCTGGCATCCGCATATCCCCTTCCTGAAAAATCGACGTAGCTGTCATAAGTACTGTCATAAGCACCTACAGTCAGCACTTTTCCGGCTGTTGACGGTATCGTCAGTGTCACTTGAGGTGTCGATTTATAAAATCTGGTCTGCTCGTTTCGCACGGCAGCTCCCGGAAGATACAGATAATATTGTCCCGTCACTACCGTGACAGGTTCTATGCGAATCGTCCAAACGCCACTATTGATATAGCTTCTCATCACCGGCAACATCTCCAGATAAATCTCCTGCGCCACCGTGTAGGGTGCCGGCGCTCCCCAGTACACCAGCACCCGCGTCTGCTCCAGCCTCAGTTCATATTTTCCGCCTTCGACGGAGGGTGGCAGCTCCAGTTCTCTTCCTCCGGGGGATCGGAGATAGATACGATAGACGTCATTGTAGTTTTTCCACAGTTGCACATTTAGCGAGGTCTCGTACTCCGCCACCGCAAGTTCCACGTATGTGCTCTCCGCCACGTTTCCCGCCAGGTGACCGCCGGAACTTCCTTCATTGCCACTTCCAACACAGATCACCGTCCGACCGATCTCCGCCGCATTATCCAAAAACCTCTCCAAGAGAGATGCGCCGTCATGAGCGCCATAGTTGTTGCCAAAACTTAAGTTGATAACGAGGGGCCTCTCCAGCTCCAGCGCTTTTCTCAATGCATAGGTCACACCTCGCATAATTTCCGTGGTTCTTGGGAAGCCCAAGGCGTTTGCCTGCCCTAGCTTCACCACCAAAAGTTCTGCGTCGTAAGCCACACCGCTGTAAGCACCGACACCAATCCGGCTGCCCGCCGCTATCCCCGCTACCGCCGTGCCGTGACCACTTACGTCCCGGCTGGGCAGAAGCTCATACTGCATCCGTTCGGAGGGTTCCTGAATCGCCCGATTGATAGCCTCCTCATCAAACTCCACTCCAATGGCAAATCCTTCCGGCGGCCTTCTGGACAGAGCCTCGTCCGGCACAAGCGTCTGATCCCACAGATAGCGGATCCTCGTACTCCCGTCGCTCCTCCGAAAGTCCGGCAATCTTGCCTCAATCCCGGAATCCAGCACTGCGATCAGGACTCCCTCACCGGAGAGGGCCGGATCCCGAAATATCACCTGCGGGAGACAAGACCCTTCCGTGGGCGTAGTCACCTGGTAAAAAAAACGTTTGGGTTTCTCCACATACTCAATCTGCGGAAACTCCGCCACCCGCTCCACCAATCCTTCCGGCACCGTCAGGATCGCGTATCCCGCGATCAGGTACTCTACCTGCACGGACAGTTGACTCAGTGCGTCCAAGCTTCCGTGGTATTTAACGATCAGCTCCCATGTACGGCTCTCACTGTCAAATCCTACGTTTAGTGTCTCCGTCTGCTCTCTGACCTCCTCCGGTGTATCCAGAGCCAGATTCAGGATATCCTCCAATTTTTGATTCATAGCATTCGCCTCCTGCTGTCATCCTATGAGCCAATTCCACCAAAAATGAACACATAAATTTAAGGGCCCTGTATCTGCTGTCTCCAACAAATATAGGGCCCTTTTTCTGTGCTCTATTTTTCGATCCGGTCACCCGCATCTCACTCACTATAAAACGTACTGAACGCTCGAACCGCATATTCCGTATCTTTCACGCCGGCAGTCTCCACCGCAGAGTGCATGGCAAGCTGCGGCAAGCCGATATCCACGGAGGAGACCGACACATGAGCCGTAGAAATATTGCCCAAGGTTGAACCCCCTGCCACGTCGGAACGGTTGGCATAGGTCTGGACCGGCACGGTCGACTCCGCACAGATCTGCCGCATTTTGGCGGCCGAGACTGCATCCGTTGTATACTTCTGACTGCCGTGGTATTTAATCACGATCCCTCCGTTCAGATAGGGTCTGTTGGTGGGGTCTGCTTTCTCCGGATGATTGGGATGTACCGCGTGGGCATTGTCTGCTGAGATCAGAAAGCTCTCAGCGATCCATCCGAGGAACCGGCTCCTGTCCGCACCCATGCTTTCGCCGACACGCTCTAAAGTATCGGCGAGAAAAGTGGAGTTGGCACCCTGTCTGGTGCCGCTTCCCACTTCCTCATTGTCAAACACCGCACAGACATTCATATATTCCGCTGGGGAACTCTCCACAAAAGCTTTCACCGATGCATATACACACTGCAGATCGTCCAGTCTTGGGGATAGCACAAACGCACCGCCCTCCCCTAAAATCCTGCCTTTATCCCTGACATACAAAAAGAGATCCTGCCCAAGGATATCCTCCGGATTGACTCCTACGGTCGCTGCCACCTCACGAAGCAGGATGCCGTCCTCCTGACCTTCATCACATTCAGCAAAGAGAGGCATCATATCCACCTGTGGGTTGTACTCCACACCCTTATTTATGTCACGGTTCATGTGAATGGCCACGTTGGGGATCACCAAAAGGTCTTTATCAATGTTGACTAATTTAGTCAGTATCTTATTATTTCCTGCCTTGACTGCCACCCGGCCAGCCACCGACAGGGGTCGATCCATCCACGTAGAAAGGATCATGCCTCCATATTTCTCCGTGTTCAGCCGGACATACCTCTCCTCTACCCGGAGTTCCGGTTTCTCCTTGACCTTGAAAGTCGGAGAATCACTGTGTGAGGCTATGATGTGAAAGCCTGACGGCTCTGCCTTATCAGGCAGCCGAAAAGCGATCAGAGAAGAGTCGTTCCTCGTGACGAAATACCCTTTCCCAAAAGAAAGCTCCCACACTTCTGTCTCCGCAAGCTCTGAAAAACCCTCTTCAATCAACTTCCGCCTGATATTTTCAACCACATGAAAACAACTGGGACTAGCTTCAATAAATCGAAGCATCTCCTCTGCGCACCTTTGATATTCCTTCATGCATTCTTTTCCTTTCCACCGTCCACATATACCGCTAACTTTTGACCGAAATGGTTAGCGCTCCACCCTCACGGGATTGTTCAAAAAGTCCTCGTAAGCCAGACGAACTCCATCCTCCAGCTCCGTGGTGTAGTGATAACCAAGACTCTCCAGCTTGCTCACATCCAGAAGCTTTCTGGGGGTGCCGTCCGGCTTGGAAGTATCCCACTTGATCTCACCGGTGTACCCTACCACGCGAGCGACCAATTCAGTCAACGCCTTGATGGTCAATTCTTTGCCGGTTCCCAGATTAACCGTCTCATTACCGCTGTAGGTGTTCATCAGATACACGCAGGCATCCGCCAGATCATCCACATACAGAAACTCTCTGAGCGGTGTACCGGTTCCCCAGCATACCACTTCTTTTGCGCCGGATTCCTTGGCCTCGTGAAAGCGGCGGATCAGCGCCGGAAGCACATGGCTGTGTGTCGGGTGATAATTATCGTTGGGCCCGTATAGATTCGTGGGCATGACGCTGATATAGTCCGTTCCATACTGCCGGTTTAAATACTCACAGTACTTCAACCCCGAAATCTTTGCCAGTGCATATGCCTCGTTCGTCTTCTCAAGCTCCGAAGTCAACAGGCAATCCTCTTTCATGGGCTGCGGCGCCATGCGGGGATAGATACAACTGCTTCCCAGAAAGAGCAGCTTCTTACATCCATTCTGCCACGCAGAATGAATTACATTCATCTCCAAGATCATGTTGTCATACATAAAATCAGCCAGCGCCTCGCTGTTGGCCATTATGCCGCCCACCTTGGCAGCTGCCAAAAACACATGATCCGGACGCTCCTGCTCAAAAAAGTGCTCTACCTCCGCCTGCCGACACAGATCCAACTCTTCATGCGTCCTTGTGACAATATTGGCGTAACCGTTCTTCTCCAGAGCCCTACAGATAGCGCTTCCTACCATGCCTCTGTGCCCTGCCACATATATTTTTGCGTCTTTTTCCATATTTTCCTCATTTCTGCTCGGTTTTTCTCACTCTTGTCATCCATAGCAAATACAGCGGGACAAGCAGCCGCCTAAACGCGGTACACGATCTTCTCCGCCATCTCGTCCGCCGCCTGCTGTCCGCAGAACACGCTCACGATTGCCAGAGCAAAATCAATGGAAGTGCCCATACCGCGGGAAGTGATCACATGATCCGCAATCTCCACCGGCCCTGCGGTGACCTCTGCGCCCTCCAGATGACTCTCAAAGCTGGGATAGCTGCATGCTCTCTTTCCCTTCAAGATTCCTCTATGTCCAAAGATGCTGGGCGCGGCACAGACAGCCGCAATGTACTTGCCTTTGGCATAGAAATCATCAATCTGCTTCATCAAACCCTCATGGCTCTCCAGTCCCTGCGTCCCCTTCAGCCCGCCGGGCAGCACCAACATATCATACTGATCAAGATCAAGCTCTTCAAACACCTTGTCCATCTCCACCGTAATGTCGTGGGAGCCCTTCACCTTCCGCTCCCCATTCACTGACACCATATCGATAGCAATCCCGCTTCTGCGGCAGATATCCACCACAGTCAAGCCCTCAATCTCCTCATAACCTTCCGCAAAAAAAATCGCAATACGCTCCATTTCCAAAACCTCGCTTTCCGCAAACAATCTTTGCAAATAGTATACACACTTTAAGGGAATATTTCAATTATATACTTGGATTTCCGCCTATAGCGTGGTAAAATGTACGCAAAGGGCAGAATCAAGTGCACAGGAAACAATCTGTCAAGCTTGCTTGAACCAATTGTTTCCTGTGCATTTGACGAGCGAAGCGACCGAGGAAAGGCCGCAGGCCTTTTCGAGGTTCTGCCCTCACCGCCAGTCCCCACAAAAGCATTAAAGCAACACGAGGTTACCCATGGAAATAGAGCGTAAATATACTATAAAAACACTTCCTACCAACTTAGAAAACTACCCCTACCACCGCATCGAGCAGGCCTATCTCTGTACCGACCCCGTGGTGCGTGTGCGCAGGGAGGACGATGAATATTACATGACCTACAAGGGATCCGGCATGATGGCTCGGGACGAATACAATCTTCCTCTGAGCAAGGAGGCCTACTACCATCTTCTCTTAAAAGCGGACGGCAACGTGATCTCCAAGAGGCGCTATCTGATCCCTTTAGATCACCCTGATGTAAAGGAAGGCTTTCCCAGACCACCCGCCGACTACAGTCTCACCATTGAACTGGATGTCTTTGACTCGCCTTTTGATCCCCTTATTATGGCCGAGGTAGAGTTTGGCAGCAGGGAGGCGGCGGACGCCTTTGCACCGCCTGACTGGTTCGATGAAGAAGTCACCTACCGCAGAGAATACCACAACTCCTACATGGCTATGAGCGATGTGGAGATACCGGATGCGGATTAATAATATAAGGATTGCTCTCACCAAAACAAGCGTATCACTTCATTGTGGTACGCTTGTTTTTATGGATATGCAGCAATGATAACACGCGCTATATTTATGTACTATTATTTTCGACCATACTAAAGATACCCCAGTAAACTGGAACGCCTGGATCATCATCGCTATTGCCGCAATGGATGGCGCATTAAATAACAATCGTTTTGTACGCTTGGCAATTCTGTTTCCTCCATGGTATTGGAACGCCTAGCCGGACTCGCAGATCTTGCCCCATTTACCAAAAGCTATTCGGTAATAAATCACCCGTTATTTTATACTATCGTATAATGGTTTCAGCAGATGGCAGTATCCTTTTGCAAGGCCGTCTGGCAAGCGTTTTCATTCATTTATAATAATATCATCCACAATTGCCAAAAACGCTTCCACTATCTCCGGTTCAAAATGAGTTCCGGCTTCCTCCCGAATGATGGCACACGCCTTTTCCAGCGGCATGGCATCTTTATATATGCGTTTGGAGATCAGCGCATCAAATACATCCGCTACCGCCATGATTCTTGCACAAAGCGGTA
>JAFLRM010000064.1 GCA_022511465.1 Acetatifactor sp.
CAGATCAGGGTTACAGGTTACATAATATCCGGGAGCCAGATCTACTCCCACCTCAAATACGCCCTCCGGGATAAAATCTGCCTCCCATTCTGCAATGACTATCCTCAGCTTTTTCAGCTCCTTTTCATAGTTCTCATAATACTCCCAGAAACCATCCACTTGTTGGGCAATTTCTCTGATGTCAAAGCTGTTTGCACCGGATGTATCATTCGCCGGATGATCCGCTTCTCCGTCCCAGTCCAACATCTCATTATAGTGTTCAAATACCCCGGCAATCTCCTCTGGTGTCTTCGCCTTCTCTTTTTCGGCTCCGCACCCTGTCAATAGACAAATGCTCACTCCCACCGCAATAATGAACAGATTATAATTCATTCTATTTTCTTTCGCTGCAGTATGTTGTTCCTGATTCATATTTAAAATCTTCTTTCACTCTATCATGCCATATTATTCCATACTATAAATCGGTAAACTTTCCCATTTAATTTTATCAATTTATCCTTCCCCGGTAAACATTCAAAACCGCGCGATAACGCTTTTATCATATTTTTTTTGACATGTTAGAGCATTTTCCAACATCCTCTGGTAATATTAACCAAAAAGAGGAGACCGCTTTCCACTTGCAGCCTCCTCTTACACTATTCTTTTCAACCTACTCCCTACCCTTCCAGATCCGGCTCCAACAATGCCTGCTCATACCGCTCCAGAATAATTCTTTGAATCGTCTCACGCGTGTTGGAATTAATGGGGTGCGCAATATCTCTGTACTCGCCATCTGTTGCCTTTTTGCTGGGCATCGCAATGAATAATCCCTTTTCACCCTCGATCACCTTGATGTCATGTACCACGAACTCGTCATCCAGCGTAATGGATACGATCGCCTTCATTTTGCCTTCTTTTGTTATTTTCCGAACGCGAACATCTGTAATCTGCATATTCATGCCCCCTTAGCTTTGTACTCTTGCTATGTAATCTTTAAATCACATACCTTTCATTTCTTTCTACCACGATACGAATCCCATCTTCACCCACGAACTCGGAATTGGCCCGTATTGTGCTGCGACTTTCCACAATACAATTCTCGATCCGGGTATTGTCACCTATATAAACATCATTTAAAATGATGGAATTCTTGATCACACAATTATTTCCGACATAGCTCTTTTTAAAGATCACGGAGTTTTCCACTTCTCCGTTTACGATGCATCCGCTGGATACCAGGCTGTTCTTCATGCTGGCACCCAAATTGTACTTGGCAGGCGGCAGGTCATCCACCTTAGAGTAGACATCCGGATGCTGGCGGAAGAAATAGTCACGCACATCAGGCTTTAGGAAATCCATGTTTGTACTGTAATAATCCTCCACAGATGCGATGTTCCTCCAATAGTTCCGCATCTTGTAACCGTAAATCCTCTTAATATCTTTATAGCGTATCAGAACATCCCGCACAAAATCATATCTGTCCTCCTCCGCACATCTTTCGATCACCTCGATCAAATGGCGACGGCGCACCACATAGATGCCGCAGGAAATGGTATTCGTCTTTGCCTGAAGAGGTTTCTCCTCAAACTCCTCGATCCGGCTCTCCTCGTTCATCCGTATCGTACCAAAGCGCTCTATGTTTGTGCCCGGCTCCATATCACGACACACCACTGTAATATCTGCTTTCTTGTCAATGTGATATTCCAACAGCTTATTGAAGTCCATCTTGTACACACAATCTCCGGAGGAGATAACTACATAGGGCTCATGGCTGCTCTTTAGAAAACTTAGGTTCTGGTAGATAGCGTCCGCCGTCCCCCTGTACCAGTTACTGTTATCCGCTGTGACAGCCGGCGTGAATACATACAGGCCCCCCTGCTTACGTCCAAAATCCCACCATTTGGAGGAGTTGAGATGCTCATTCAGGCTTCTGGCATTGTATTGGGTGAACACAGCCACTTTCTGAATATGGGAGTTGGACATGCTGCTCAAGGTAAAGTCAATGCTGCGATAGCTGCCTCCGACAGGCATCGCACAGATTGCTCTGCTCTGCGACAACTCTTTCATCCGGTGATTGTTGCCGCCTGCCAAAATAATTCCAATCGCTTTCACTACTGTTCACCTGCCTTGATCAATGTTTTGCCACTCGCAAGCCCGGAAGCTTCATAGTCCGCAATTGTAGTGGTGCCGAAAACTACTGTGTTTTTGCCGATGGTCACCCCGCTCGGGATCGTACTTCTCTCTCCGACCGTAGCAATTCCGTGATTATAAATGTGTGGTGCCATTTCATTCTCCACTTCCAATCCGGCACCCAGCTTCACATTATCCCCAATCTGCACATTTTCCGCCACAATGGCCTTGTCCACCTCACAGTCCACCCCAATCTGTGTCTGATTCATAATGATGGAGTCCCGAACCACAGTACCTTCTCCGATAATGACTCCGCAGCCGATCACGGAATTGTACACCTTGCCATAAATGTCGCAACCCTCTCCGACAATGCTGCGCTCCACCAAACTGTCGGCCGCTATGTATTGGGGCGGCTGTATCTCACTCTTGGTATAGATCTTCCAATATTCCTCATACAGGTTAAACTCCGGAACAATGTCGATCAGTTCCATGTTAGCTTCCCAGTAGGAGTTTAGGGTTCCCACATCCTTCCAATAACCGTTAAATTCATAGGCGTACAGAGATGACCCTTTACCATGGCAGTAAGGAATCACATGCTTACCAAAATCCAGCGCCGGCTGATGCGCCATTGCCACGAGAACCTCTTTTAAAGTCTTCCAATTAAATATGTAGATACCCATGCTGGCCAAGTTGCTTCTGGGGTGCTCGGGCTTTTCCTCAAATTCCGTGATCCGCCGGTTTTCGTCAACGATCATAATTCCAAAACGTTTTGCTTCCTCCATTGGTACAGGCATGACTGCGATCGTTACATCCGCATTGTTCGCCTTATGGAAGTCCAGCATGACCTCGTAATCCATCTTGTAGATGTGGTCTCCGGATAAGATCAGTACATAGTCCGGATTGTAGCTCTCCATGTACTCTAGATTCTGGTAAATAGCATTGGCAGTACCGGTATACCACTCACTGTTTACGCTTTTCTCGTAGGGAGGAAGGACTGTCACACCGCCAATGTTGCGATCCAGATCCCACGGAATACCAATCCCGATGTGGGTGTTCAATCTCAACGGTTGATACTGCGTCAGGACGCCCACAGTGTCCACTCCCGAATTGATACAATTAGAAAGAGGGAAATCGATAATGCGGTATTTTCCTCCAAATGCCACGGCAGGCTTCGCTACCTTAGACGTCAGGACACCCAGACGGCTTCCCTGTCCTCCGGCCAACAACATGGCAATCATTTCTTTCTTAATCATGTCCTCACCTCAATCTAGCCAGCTACCTGTTGTGGGTAGTATTTTTCGTATATCGATTATAGCATACAAACCCATGAAATGGAATATTAATTGCCAAAAAATTTCTATTTTGCGCGTTTTTTATGTGTATTTTTAACATATATTTTTCTGATTTGACCATTTTTTATAAAAAAATGACAAAATTATCTGTTATTCGAGCACCTTTTTGTTGTGTTTTTTAACATTTCCAATAAATATTTGTTTTTGGAAGGGGATATGATATAATGACCTTTGTCATATAGTATTTAGGGGAGTCTGTGCTCTCCCAACATTAAGTAAGGAAGTGCGGCATGTATAAAATAGACTTTGATCATCCTGTTTCTATTTATTTTATTGGCATCGGCGGCATTAGCATGAGCGGTCTGGCAGAAATATTGGCAGACGCCGGTTTTCGGGTGTCCGGCTCCGACTGGAAATCCTCCTCCATCACCAGGGCCCTGGAAGAGAAAGGCATTCAAGTCAAGTACGGAGAGAGCCCCGAACACATCACGGACGATATTGACTGTGCGGTACTGACCAGCGCCGTCCACGACACGAATCTGGAATATCAGGCAATTCGCGAGAAAGGCATCCCTTATCTGTCCCGGGCCGAACTTCTGGGACAGCTTATGAGAAATTATGACACTCCTGTCGCAATTAGCGGCACCCACGGCAAGACCACAACCACCTCCATGGTGTCTGAGATTTTGTTGCGCGCCGGTACAGACCCCACACTGTCCATCGGCGGTATCCTAAAGACCATCGGCGGCAATGTCCGCATTGGCAGATCCGGATATTTTGTGACGGAGGCCTGCGAATACACCAACAGTTTCCTAAGCTTTTTTCCGAAAGTAGGAATCATCCTTAACATAGAGGAAGACCATCTTGACTTTTTCAAGGATCTGGACGACATCCGCCGGTCTTTCCGCGCGTTTGCCGAGCTGCTTCCGGAGGACGGTTGTCTGATCATCAACAGCGACATTTCGGATCATCAGAAAATCACAGAGGGCCTGTCCTGCCGTGTTGTGACCTACAGTGCAGGAGACAATACCTCTGCCGATTACTATCCTTCCGATATTTGCTACGATGAGTCCGGTCATCCCTCTTTCCTGTTGCACGCCCCTTCCAAGGGGGAAGCCACTTTCACACTGCGAGTGCCCGGACAACACAATGTAAGTAACGCCGTGGCCTCCATCGCTCTGGCAGACCTCCTTGAAATTGACAGAAGTGTCACAATGGAAGCGCTGCACAATTTCTCCGGCACTGACAGACGCTTCGAGTACAAGGGGACTGTCGGTGGCGTTACTATAATAGATGATTATGCTCATCATCCCACAGAAATTACCGCGACCTTGCAGGCCGCCGCAAATTATCCCCACAGAACCTTGTGGTGTGTATTCCAACCCCACACTTACTCCAGAACCAAAGCCTTTTTGAAGGACTTTGCGCAGTCCTTGTCTCTGGCCGACAAAGTGGTGCTGGCGGATATCTACGCCGCTAGGGAAACGGATAACCTTGGAATCAGCTCCGGGACATTAAAACAGGAAATCGAGGCGCTGGGGCACGAGTGCTACTACTTCCCCACCTTTGATGAGATAGAAAATTTTCTTTTGGAAAATTGCATAAACGGAGACCTGTTGATAACTATGGGCGCCGGAGATGTTCATAAAATCGGTGAAAATCTCCTTGGAAAATAGTTTTCCACATATCCACAGAATGAATTTGGATTCACCCCTTTTTCTGCTGTGGATATTTTTTATTTTTCTGTGGATATTTTTTCTCTGATTTTTGTGCCCTGTCCTTCCTGCTATTTGGCATTTTCCCGATGAGCTCTTGTAGTGGTATCCACATTTTCCACACTGTCCACATTTTTTGTAAAACCCAGTGTTTACAAGGCTTTCCGGCAATTTGTCTCTTTTCTTTTGCCTCACCTTATGCTATACTTTGAAATGTTTTCAGAGGAAAACAGAGGGAAAGGATTGTGACCTATGGCACGATTAACGATTTACAAAGACAATAACACAAGTACGACCATGGTGCCGAATCTTTTTATTGATGAGTACATGGATGGCGCAAACGATGCACAGATCAAGGTGTATCTGTATTTGTTGCGCATGTTTGGAGCCGGTCAGGCTACCAGTGTGTCTGATATTGCAGATAAGTTCAACCACACCGAGAAGGATGTGGTCCGCGCGTTAAAATATTGGGAGAAGAAGCAGCTTCTGAACTTAGAGTATGACGAGGATAAGAATCTGTGCGGGATCCAGTTGCGCGACTTAAATCAGGCCGCCAGTGCTGACGCAGTCCGCGAGAACCATACGTTATCTTTGTCCGCCCAGACTGCGGCTGAGCAGGAGCCGCCCTTTGCCAAGCCCACATACTCTCCCGATCAGCTTCGCGAGTTCAAGAATCGCGCCAACACTGAACAGCTTTTGTTTATTGCGGAATCTTATATCGGCAAGCCCCTGACTCCCTCTGAGATGAAGTCTATTCTGTTTTTCACGGATGTGCTACATTTTTCGGATGATCTGATTGATTATCTGTTGCAGTACTGTGTAGATCGGAACAAGAGAGACTTCAAATATATAGAAAAGGTTGCCATCAGTTGGGCCGAGGAGGGTGTCACATCCCCCAAGCAGGCTCAGAAATATGCCTCCCGCTACGACAAGAGTGTCTATGCTATTATGAATGAATTGGGCAAGAGCGGCAGCCCCACCTCCAAGGAATTGGAATTCATTAACCGTTGGACAAAAGAGTTTGGCTTCTCTATGGACATTATCTTTGAAGCCTGCGAGCGCACCGTGCTGGCCACGGACAAGCATCGTTTTGAGTATGCGGATGGCATCTTAAGCAGCTGGAGTCGTCAGGACGTTCACCACAAGGCCGACATTCGGCGGATTGATGAATTGTATCAGAAACAGAGATCCACGCGGTCTTCCAAGCCATCCGGCGCCAACCGTTTTAATCAGTTTGCGCAGAACAACTATGACTTTGACGCCTTGGAAAAGGAGCTTCTCAGCAACTGACCACGGTACATATTATAGGGAGGCATCATTGTGTCATTGAGTAATATGCAGTATGAAGCCATTGTCAGTGGCTACGAACATACCAGAGACAAAAACCACCATATTTTGGAGGAGCGAAGGGCGCAGGTCTATCGGGAGTGTCCCGAACTTCAGGAGTTGGACTCCTCCGTGGGAAGCACCTCCGTAACACAGGCAAGGTTGCTCTTGGACGGTGACGATTCTGCACTTGCCACATTGCGAAGTTCCCTGAAAGAGATTGCTGACCGTCGGAAAAAACTGCTGGCAGCGGTCGGTTACCCGGAAGATTATCTGGAGCCTATTTACGACTGCCCTGATTGCCAGGACACCGGCTATCGACAGACCTCTGACGGTCTCCGGGAGAAATGCCACTGTTTCCGCAGACAGGAGATCTCTCTTCTGTATGAGCAATCCAACATTCAGGATATGGTGTCCAGAGAAAACTTTTCCACTCTCTCCTACTCCTACTATCAGGGAGAGGATTTGGAGCGTTTTCAAAAAGCAGTACAAATCTGCCAAAATTTTGTTCAAAATTTTAAACAAGACTACCAAAATCTCTTTTTTTATGGTACAGTAGGAACTGGAAAGAGCTTTTTATCCGGCTGCGTTGCCAATGAGCTTTTAGGGCAGGGGATGTCTGTTATCTATTTCAGCGCATCCGGCCTGTTTGAAACGCTGGCCAAATATGCGTTTAGCACCAAGGAAAAGGACGCTCTTTCTGCTTTTTACAACGACCTGTATAACTGTGACCTGGTGATAGTGGACGATCTGGGCACCGAAGTAACCAATTCTTTCGTGACCTCCCAACTGTTTGCATGCCTGAACGAGAGACATTTGCGCAAACACTCCACCATAATTTCTACCAATCTGAGCCTTGAGGAGCTGCGGGATCGCTACTCGGACAGAGTGTTTTCCAGGGTCACAAGCAACTATACTCTCTGCAAGCTCACGGGCCCCGATATCCGTATGCAGAGGAAAGTCGCCAACCACGCAAAGGAATCCTAACAACAGCTAACAACCCTTGATTTACGGAAAGTGAGGATATTTTTCATGGCTAGACGCGAAGAAAAGCGAAATCTTGAGACGATACCTGTCGGTTCCCTGGGAATCATCTCCTTGGAGGGCTGCAAGCCTCTGGGAGAAAAGGTTGATCAATTTCTTGTAAAATGGAGAGCGGAACGCGAAAGTGAGCACAAAGGCTCCCTCGCTTTCTCCGGCTATCAGAGAGATTCTTATCTGCTGAACGCCAAAGTCCCCCGCTTTGGTTCCGGTGAGGCCAAGGGCATCATTTTGGAATCGGTACGCGGCACAGATCTGTATCTTCTGGTGGATGTACTGAATTATTCCATGACTTACTCTCTATGCGGCCATGAGAATCATATGTCCCCGGACGACCACTATCAGGATCTCAAGCGCATCATTGCCGCCGTCGGCGGCAAAGCACGCCGCATCACGGTGATCATGCCTTTCCTCTACGAGAGCAGACAGCACAAGAGAACCTCAAGAGAGTCTCTGGACTGTGCGCTGGCCCTGCAAGAGTTGGTTCACATGGGGGTTGACAATATCATCACCTTTGACGCGCATGATCCCAGGGTTCAAAACGCAATTCCTCTGCACGGTTTTGAGACGGTGCAGCCCGCGTATCAATTCATCAAGGGACTTCTGAATCATGTGAGCGATCTGAAGATCGATTCCGACCACATGATGGTCATCAGCCCTGATGAAGGCGGTATGTCCCGTGCCATCTACATTGCCAATGTGTTGGGCTTAGACATGGGTATGTTCTACAAGAGACGTGATTACACCCAGATTGTCAGCGGACGCAACCCCATTGTCGCTCACGAGTTTCTGGGCACCAGCGTTGAGGGCAAGGACATGATCATTATTGATGATATGATCTCCTCCGGCGAGAGCGTTCTGGAGGTTGCCGCTGCTCTGAAAGCCCGCAAAGCCAACAAAATCTTTGTCTTCGCTACTTTTGGACTCTTTACCAACGGTCTGGAGAAGTTTGACAATGCCTACAAGGACGGTGTGATTGACCGCATCCTTACCACAAACCTGATTTACCAGACACCCGAACTTTTGGAGCGCGAATGGTACATTAACTGCGACATGAGTAAGTACATCGCATACATCATCGATACTTTAAATCACGATTCTTCCATCAGCGATCTGCTGAATCCCAATGAACGAATTCAAAGTATTGTCTCCAAATATAAAAAGGGCAAGCTCTAGATTGTTAACCCTTTTAAAAAACTGTTGACAATAAATATCCTCCGTGTTATGATGACTTCATTAAATTCGGAGGATATTTTTATGCAAACAAATCAAGCCATTCACAAAACAAAAACTTTAGACCTTTCCTATATGGCCGTATGCGCTGCTTTGATAGCAATCTGTTCCTGGATCTCCATTCCTACTACAGTCCCTTTTACACTGCAAACTTTTGCTGTCTTTTTGACGGTGATCCTGTTGGGCGGCAGACGCGGAACAATTACGGTGCTTGTGTATATTTTGTTGGGTGCCGTTGGCATACCGGTCTTTGCCCAATTTACCGGAGGTGTAGGTATCCTTCTGGGCAGCACCGGCGGCTACATTGTGGGCTTCCTTTTTACAGCCTTGGTCATGTGGGCCATAGAGAAATTTTTGGGAAGAAAGACATGGGCGCTCATTTTGGCCATGCTGTTAGGGCTTATTGCCTGCTACACCTTTGGAACCGTCTGGTACATGATATTCTATGCCGGAACACCCGACGCTGTGGGACTACTTACAGCATTGAGTTGGTGCGTATTCCCGTTCATACTACCTGATCTGATCAAGATAGGACTGGCGTTGGTACTAGGCACACAGCTTAGGAGGGCAATACGCTATGATTGACCTGCGTCCCCACCATGGAATGTGCCTCTTCTTTTTTCAGGGAGAGGGGTACAGCGATGCATTTACCGAGAATATGACAAAGATTAAGCGGTCTCTGGATGAGAACCCGCTTGTACGTCTTACAAACGGGCCAGACGCCATCTGCAGCGCCTGCCCCAACAATCAAAATGAAATCTGCATCTCTCTGGAAAAAGTGAACCGCTATGACTCTTCCGTTCTGGAGCTCTGCAGCTTCAAAGAGGGGAGCGTACTCTCCTTCCAAGATCTTCAGCAACGGATCCGTAGGAGTATCTTAGAGGTTGGCAAGCGCCCCCAACTCTGCGGCGACTGCCAATGGAACGAGCTTTGCCGTTACTCTCCCCTCACATAGGTGATAAAGCTGTTTCCGTTCTCCGTAAACCATTCGGCAGAATCGTTTATACCTTTCCGATACAGACTCCCAATGGTCGGATCCATGATAACCACATTGTACTCGTTAAAGCCGGTCACCAATACTGCCTCCCCGTTTTTCAAAAGTGCCAATACCGGAATATCCTGATTCACATAGTACAAGATGGAGTCCAGATTGCAACCGGTCAGATCCAAAATCTGGGCGTCCTCCAGATTGTTCTCCAAAATGTCACGGACAGTCTGCCCCTGTCCCAGCAGATACTCTGAATTTCGGATAATCCCCTCAAATCTCAGCATCGTGTCCAGACACACAGCCAGGCTGTTCTTGTTCTCGGTCACACTCTCCTCCCGAATGGCCATGATCTGATTCCTGGCCACCCGATTTCCTTTTAACCAGATACACTCTCCGCTGTCACCAATCACAACACCGGAAATGTCATAGGCCAGATTCACTGCCGTGGCAGGCGCAGTGTAGATGCCGTCCACACCGTAAGGGCCATAGACATAGTATCTTGGCACCTCGCTCTCCGGAGTCAATTCCAGCTCCCTGCCGCCCTCAAACACTACCTCTTTGGGGGTCAATATCATAATAGTCTTACTGTCAATGACAGCTCTCGTCTGAATTTGCACATATCTCTCATACACATCGATGTCAGCCGTCACAATAACATTTTTGCCTGTCTCCGCCTCCATATTGTTCATGATCTGATCGTCCTCGGCATTTATATAGAGACCACTCTCCAGTCTCTTCTGCCTCACCAGAGTGATCTGGTTATCCACAATACTGCAGTCAGTGACATAGATGTCATTTTGTTTATATTCCTTCAGGATATTGCCGTCGGAGTCGCTGATACACACCTTGTACATAGGAAAGAATATACGGCCGGAACTCTCCTCCACAATATCCTCTTCCCTGGCAATGCCATAGATGATATCCTCTCCCATGAAACCTAGAGGGCGAAGTGCCTCCCCTTCCCTAACAGAAATAATATTCCGGGTCTCGTTATTCAAATTCAACACGCTCATCTGAGAACAATGGTTGATGTCCGTTCCTTCGTCCCAGAGAAGAGACACCAATATCCTGTGATTATTCGAAACCTGCACCGTATCGTCCTGCGTCACGGAAAACATTCTTTGATAAGTCTTCCCCACCAGATCGATGCAATAAATATTGTTTTCCATCATCAGATACAACTTCTGTTCCCTGCTTAAATACAGCAGCTGCTCCAACTCCGTCTTTAAAACCGCATAGCTCTTGTTATAGGGCAGATAGACGATCTCCTCTATGGTATTCCGCTCGTGATCATAATTGTACAAGGCAAGTCCCACTTCTCCCTCATGCCTGCCGCGATTCATATAGCCATACACCGCAAATTGCACGTTGCCGCCCTCGTCCACATCCAGGATCTTAATGTCATGATCATCAAATAAAGTGCGGTTATCCATATTGTCCTCATCGTAAAAGCTGAAGATCACCGTGAGCTTGTTGGTAGTCACATTATAGCTGAACAATTGCCCCGCCACCACAAACACAACATTGTTGCCATCCTCGCTCTCCAACATGGGGATATCGGTTCCTGTGATCCCCAGCAGAATCTTATCATTGCCATACATGCTATCCACGTCCGGAATCTGGGTCATAGTGCGCTCATAGTCCAAAAGATACATGCGCGTCGGCGTGTAACGGATACGGAAATACTCCTCCACCTGATAGTAGACTGCATCACGTCCCTCCCCGGTTGACACAATATAATCCACCAAAAGAGAAGCCGTCTGACTGGCGATCTCCGACAACTGGATCACCGGCTCTGTTACTTCTTTCACAGGCAGATCTCCCCAGGTGATCTGCCGGAAACTGCTGTGAATATTTACTTTGTGGAAAGAAATATTACTCTCCAGCTGGGCGTTAGTCTCCAAATAGATCGCCAGATCTCTGGCCGCCTCTCTGTCATACAGCTTTTTATGAAAATCCGCTACGTACGCCAATTTCTCTGACGCATTGATGTTATCACTCCAGATTACTCTGGTGTAATAACGGATCTCTTGCTCCTGATCCAACTCCAACAAAATGATCAACAAATATTCTGTGTCGCGCTCAATCAAGTCTTTCAGCGTGATGGTCCCATAAATCGTACCGCTCTGGTTCTCATAGTTTCGAAGCTGTGTGTCCTCGATCAGTCTGGAGCCGTCCAAGCTCCTCACCTCGATGGAGATATCAGTCACATTTCGTCCGTAGGTCTCTACCGTAAACACCGTGTCACGACTCTCTCCCAAAACGGTGACCGCATCCCGTTGGAAAGCAGTATCCATGGCATTACAATAGCCATGGAGCTGGTTGTAGGCAATCCCATCCCTCTCCATCGTGATCACGGGAAGGGTAGCCTGTGCCATCTCCATGGTGATATTGTCATGCCCCTGATTCATAATCCTGCCAATGACGATCAGTGCCACCAGAAAGGTAAGCACAAAAACGATCACTTTCATCAATGTCTTTTTCATAGTATTATTGTAATAACATTATGGAAATTACACAACCAAAATTTTAAAAATAATATTTTCCGCTTCTTCTCCCGCCGTGTCTGCGCTTGTAGACCTCATTGCATAGAAGGACCTGCACTATGCTTGTGATCCAAGTCCACTTCTCCGAATTATCCTCTTGGGATTCTTCACCATACTCTTCCTGCCGGAGGATCTGTACAACGCTGTCCGCCAGGCGCTGCAGAGAATAGCAATCCGGATATTCGTCATATATCATGCTGCCTTCATAGTCTAATTTGTCCAATATTTCCGCTATCTTACTCTGATAACGCTTCACATCATGGGGATAAGTCTGCTGTAAGTATTCCAGATCCTGAAGTGCCGCACTCTCCTGTGCAGAACTAAGATATCCTGAATAAGTCATGTAGAAAGGTAAAGGGTGCAGTAACCTCTTATTAAAGTCCATACGCTGTGCCTCATGCTATCGGAAAGCGATCTGTGATCACTTTTTAATAGCATATGCGCACAGCGTATGAGTTGTTACATCTTACTAAAGAATCACTTTAAGATCTCGATTCGCGCCATTGCACGCAAAAGTGCCGTCTCCGCTCTGGCGATATCGGTCTCGGGAGTCTTGTTCTGCAGACGCTCCTCCGCACGGCGAAGCGCTGCCTCCGCGCGATCTCCGTCAATCTCGTTTGGCCACTCGATGATCTCGGCTAAGATTGTGATGCCGTCGGGAAGAATCTCCACAAAACCGGAATGAAGCGCTGCCATCTTCTCCTCATCCTTTTCATGGATGCTCAAAATGCCGGGTTTTACAATGACAGTCAGCGGAATATGTCCGGGAAGGACACCAATCTCTCCCTCGGTGGTATTAAACTCCACCATATCCACATCACCCTCGTAGAACACGCGCTCCGGTGTAATAATGCGCAGCTTGAAATTTTGATTGTCTGCCATATTTACACCTCCGCACTATTTCACTTTTGCCAGCACGTCGTCGATACTTCCTGCATTTAAGAAATAGCTCTCCGGAATGTCATCATGCTTACCTTCCAGAATCTCCTTAAAGCCACGGATGGTCTCATTGATCGGCACATACTTTCCTTCCAATCCGGTAAATTGTCCAGCCACGAAGAAAGGCTGAGACAGGAATCTCTGCACCTTACGGGCACGGGACACAACCAGCTTGTCGGACTCGGACAACTCGTCCATACCGAGGATGGCGATGATATCCTGAAGCTCCTTGTAGCGCTGCAGAATCTCCTGCACACCGCGGGCCGTCTTATAATGATCCTCACCCAGAATTCTGGGATCCAGAATACGGGAGGTGGACTCCAAAGGATCTACCGCCGGATAAATGCCCAGCTCCACGATGGAACGTGACAACACGGTGGTAGCGTCCAGATGTGCAAATGTGGTTGCAGGTGCCGGGTCAGTCAAGTCATCCGCCGGCACATACACTGCCTGCACGGAGGTGATGGAACCGCTCTTGGTGGAAGTGATACGCTCCTGAAGGGCACCCATCTCTGTCTGCAATGTCGGCTGATAACCCACCGCGGAAGGCATACGTCCCAACAGTGCGGACACCTCACTACCTGCCTGAGTGAATCGGAAAATGTTGTCGATGAAGAGCAGCACGTCCTTACCACCCTTGTCACGGAAATACTCCGCCATGGTCAAACCACTTAAGCCCACTCTCATTCTTGCTCCGGGGGGCTCGTTCATCTGACCGAATACCATGGTGGTCTTGTCGATAACGC
>JAFLRM010000065.1 GCA_022511465.1 Acetatifactor sp.
GGGCTCGTTCATCTGACCGAATACCATGGTGGTCTTGTCGATAACGCCTGACTCCTGCATCTCATGGTACAGGTCGTTACCCTCACGGGTACGCTCGCCTACACCGGTAAACACAGAATATCCACCGTGCTCTGTGGCAATGTTACGGATCAACTCCTGAATCAGCACGGTCTTACCTACGCCGGCACCGCCGAACAGTCCAATCTTACCACCCTTCTGATAAGGGCAAAGCAGATCAACGACCTTAATACCGGTCTCCAAAAGTTCGGTCTCCGTAGACTGCTCCTCAAATTCAGGCGCAGGTCTGTGAATCGGTTCATATGTCACTCCCTCCGGTGCCGGCTTATTATCGATAGGCTGACCCAGGACGTTAAAGATACGTCCCAGTGTATTTTCACCTACCGGCACGGAAATGGGAGCACCTGTTGCAATCGCATCCATATTACGAATCAGACCGTCCGTGGGACCCATGGCTATACATCTGACCGTATCGTCACCCAAATGCTGGGAAACTTCGACGGTCAACTCACCGCCCTCTTTGGTAGGGATGCGGATTGCTTCGTTAATCTCAGGCAGCTTTCCCTCGTCGAAGCGGATGTCAAGGACAGCGCCTACGACCTGGGTAACCTTACCTTTATTTTCTCCTGCCATTTCTACCTCTTTCCTGTCCATATATATTATGGACATTGTTGAAATATCACATGCCACTCTCTGGCGTGTATTATTTTAGAACCGAAAGAATTGCTTTGCAATTCTTCATTTCCTTATCCAAGTGCTTCCGCACCGGCGATGATTTCCGTCAGCTCCTGTGTGATAGAGCCTTGTCTTGCTCTATTGTACTTCAGGGACAGATCGTTGATCATCTCCTCGGCATTGCTGGTAGCATTGTCCATCGCCTGCATACGCGCACCATTCTCGCTGGCAACCGCCTCCATCATAGCACCGTAGATCAAGCTTGTGATGTACTTCGGGATGATCATATCCAGCGCCTCCACATCCTCCGGCTCGAAATTCATCAGCGCATTGTCTACCGGAGCACCCTGCTCCTCTAAAGTCCCATACTCTACAGGGAGCAGCTTTAACAGCGTAGGTATATGGCTGACTGTATTCTTGAAGGAGGTGTATGCCAGATAAATCTCACCGATCTCACCTGCGGCAAAGGAGCTAAGCAACTCTTTGCAAAGGATCATTGCGTCGGCGTAGGCCGGCTCCTCAATGATATCAGGCATCGACTTTTTAATCTCGTAGCCGTTTCTATGCAAAGCTTCTCTTCCCTTGTTACCGATGGCGTAGATGAGGAGATCTTCCTTCTTCAGATTCTCATCTCTGGTGACAAGCTTCACTACGTTGGAGTTATATCCTCCCGCCAATCCACGGTTGGAGGTGATGACGATCACAGCCTTTTTGCCGGACTCAGCCGGAAGAAGGAACCTATGCTCCACATGTCCTACGCGGGACAGGATGCTGTTCACCGTGTTAAACATGCAGTCGAAGTACGACTTGGAACGCTCTGCGTTGGTCCTTGCACGCTGCAACTTCACCGTAGAGACAAGCTTCATGGCCTTCGTAATCTGCTGAGTGCCCTGAATACTGCTTCTGCGGCGCTTTATATCACGCATTGATGCCATAGTTTACTCCTCCAACTGCTTATTTGAATGCTGCTATAAATTCCTCGAGCGCCTTCTTCAGTTTCTGCTCTATCTCGTCAGAAATCTCCTTGTTCTGCGCGATGGAGTTCGGCACCTCAGGGTATTTGGTATCCAAGTGCTCAAAGAATTCCTTCTCAAAGCGTGTGATATCCTCTACCGCCACATCCAACAGATACTTGCGGGTCACAGCATAGATGATGATAACCTGATACTGCACGGGCATGGGCTGATACTGAGGCTGCTTCAACACTTCTTTGATCCTTTCACCCTGTGCCAGCTTCTCCTTGGTGTCCGCATCCAGCTCGGAACCAAACTGTGCAAACGCTGCCAACTCTCTGTACTGAGCAAGCTCTGTACGGATGGGTGCCGCAATCTTCTTCATAGCCTTGATCTGTGCCGCACCACCTACACGGGACACGGAAAGTCCGGCATTTACAGCGGGACGGAAACCGGAGTTAAACATCTCGGTCTCCAGATAGATCTGTCCGTCCGTGATGGAGATCACGTTAGTAGGAATATAGGCAGATACATCGCCCGCCTGCGTCTCGATGATAGGAAGGGCGGTGAGGGAACCTCCACCGTACTCTTCACTCATTCTTGCCGCACGCTCCAACAGTCTGGAGTGCAGATAGAATACATCACCGGGATAAGCCTCACGCCCGGGCGGACGACGGAGCAACAGGGAAAGTGTACGGTATGCGGTCGCATGCTTGCTCAGATCGTCATACACTACCAATACGTCCTGTCCATTCTCCATCCACTCCTCACCGATAGCACATCCGGAATAAGGAGCGATGTACTGCAGGGGAGCCAGATCGCTGGCGGTGGACACCACAATCGTGGTGTAGGCCATTGCCCCATGCTCCTCCAAAGTCTTTACAATATTGGCAACGGTAGAAGCCTTCTGACCAATTGCCACATAGATACATTTTACGTTCTGTCCCTTTTGATTAATGATCGTGTCGATAGCGATCGCGGTCTTGCCGGTCTGACGGTCGCCGATGATCAACTCACGCTGTCCGCGTCCGATGGGAATCATAGAGTCGATTGCCTTGATACCGGTCTGCAGAGGAGTGTCCACACTCTTTCTGGTGATAACGCCGCTTGCCACACGCTCAATTTTACGGAAAGTGCTGGTCTGAACGGGGCCTTTGCCGTCAATCGGCTGACCCAGTGCATTCACAACACGCCCCAACAGGGCATCGCCTACAGGCACTTCAACCACTCTTCCGGTGGTCTTGACGGTGTCTCCTTCGTTAATATTCTTGGCGCTTCCAAGAAGTACAACACCGACATTGTCTTCCTCAAGATTGAGCACCATGCCGTACACTTCACCGGGGAACTCTAAGAGCTCGCCCTGCATTGCATTCTCAAGACCATGCACACGGGCGATACCGTCCGCCACCTGAATGACAGTGCCCACATCGGACACATCCAGCTTAGACGCATACGCTTTGATCTGCTCCTTGATTACAGAACTTATTTCTTCTGGTTTTAAATTCATTGTTCTGTAGCACCTTTCTTCCAGTGAACTAACCCAACTGGATTTGTAATAATTGTTTTGTTAAATCACTTAATTTGGTTCGAATACTGCTGTCCACTACTCTGTCGCCGATACGGATCACCATACCGCCGATGAGAGATGTGTCTGTCTGATAGTTCATCTCCATCGTCTGATAGGAAGTCGTTGCCAAAAGACGCTCTTTCACACTCTCTTTCTGTGTATCGGAAAGCTCTGTCGGAGTGGTGACATATGCCACGCCAATACCACTCACTTCCTTGACTCTGTCGATAAAGTACTGGAAGATCGCCGGCAGCTCCTTGTAGCGTTCCTTGTCCACAACCACCTTTAGAAAACCGGTCAGTTCGTCGCTGACTCTCCCTTGAAAGATCTGCTCTATCACACGAACCTTCTCCTGCTTGGAAACGCCAGGATGATTCATCAGCTTGTCAAGCTCCGGATTCTCTTTCAGTATCTGAGATACTGTCTGAATCTCCGCGAGAAGCTCTCTCTCTCTCTGATCCTCCATGGCCGTCTCAAACAGCGCCTCTCCATATGTTTTGGAAACTAACTTAGCCATGTACTATCACCCATTTCTTTTAGAGTCTCGTCGATCAACTGATTCTGTACGGTTGTATCAATGGAAGCGGATACCACCTTGCCCGCCATGATCGATGCAAGGGAAACCATCTCTTTCTTCACATCATCCGACATCTTCTGTTTCTCAAGTTCAGCTTCAACACGCGCTCTCTCAATGATGCGGGCAGCTTCTTCCTTGGCCTGATCGATGATCTGGTTCTCATTGGCCAGCGCTCGCTTGCGGGCATCGCTCAAAATGCCTTCTGCTTCTTTATCGACATTCTTCAGCTTGTCCTCATACTGCGCCTTTAAGCCTTGTGCTTCCTCCATATTCTGCTTTGCGTCTTCCAGTTCATTGTGAATTTTCTCTTTGCGGGCATTCAGCATCTTTCTCGCCGGATTGAACAGGAAATAGCTGAGCGCAAAAAACAGAACGAAGACGGCAATAATAGTCAAACAGGAGTCAGCCAAAAGCTGCCAGTCAAGGTCGAACAATCTCTCCATGCTCGCCGTTAAAAGTATCATTGTTGCCTCCTTTCCACCATTTCGCAAAAATCGTAATCGTCGCTATTATGGCAGTAAGGGCTTAACGAATAATAACAGCATGGCGATCAACAGACCATACAGACCGGTGGTCTCGGCTACGGCCTGTCCAAGCAACATGGTGGAAGTGACATCTGATCTGGCACCGGGGTTACGTCCAACTGCTGCTGCTGCGTGGCCGGCTGCAATACCCTGACCGACACCGGGTCCGATACCGGCGATAACTGCCAAACCAGCACCGATTGCGGAACATCCTAAAATAAAATTCTCGTTGAAATCCATTTTGTTTCCTCCTATTGTAGGCTCTTGGCCTTTTCTTTACTGTTTTGTTTTAACTGTCATTTCTTGCATTGGAAATGTAGGTCATAGTCAGCATACAGAATACATAGGTCTGAATTGCTCCGGAGAACAGATCAAAGTATACATGCAATGCTGCGGGCCAGGCGGTCGCTATCCATCCCAGCAGCCCGTAGATCAGTGCCATCATGACTGTACCCGACAGCACGTTGGCAAACAGACGCAGGGACAAAGAGATCGGAACCGCGACATCACTGATTATGTTGATCGGAAGCCAGATCGGCAGCCAGGGCGGCAGTGGTGAGCATTTGTCTTTCCAGATATCGCCCAGCTTGTTATACCGAAACTCACAGAAGTGGATCAGTATAAAAGTCAGGATACCCAGCGGCAGCGTCACACCATAATCAGCGGTAGGTGGTCTGAGTCCCAAAAGACCTGAGATATTGCTGAAAAGGATAAAAATGAAGATGGTTCCAATATAGTTGTAGTACCTTGGGGCGCTCTTGCCCATGCTACCGTCAACCATGCCATCCAGCTTTTCCACGATCAGCTCGACCACATTTTGAAAGCCCGTCGGTTCTTCACCGGCTCTGGCTATCGCACGGTTTGCCGCGATAGCAAAGCCTATGAGAATTAACAGGACGATCAAGACACTCACATGTGTCGTTGTTATCCAGACTTCATGACCGAAAAACGAGTACTGGAAGATTCCATGTACCATAAAGTCAATGTTATCGGCGCCGGATAACAAAATTCCATGTCCCATAATTTCACCTCCTTATTCAATTCCTTTTGTGGTAATCCTAAGAAGGCCCTTCCCCTTCTCGCGGGATCCCCGTTCCGTTCCCTTCCGCAGGAATGTCGTCAAGCGGCATCGGAACAGGATCCGTTTCGTGAAACAGCATATTATAAAATTTATGGGTAAGCGGCTGCATCAGTGCCGTTACTTTCAAACTCATGTACGCCATAAAGACGATCAGCGGATTTAATACCTTCGTTGTCATAATAATAGCCAGTATGATGATCAAAAAAACATACCGGAACACATAACCCTTGAAAATCGCTTTAGCTGCTGCCTTCTCATCCAGAACCAATCCCCGATCCAGCGTGCGGTACATATGAATGGTGCTCGTGACTGCCAGCGCAATGCCAAACCACAGGCTCTTGGCATAGTAGAACTGATCATTCACCAAAAAGGCTCCCACGATCTGGCAGATCAGCCCCAAAAGCAAAATGCCTGTCCACATCTCCAGAAGTGTCCTATTCACCTTTCTCAGCTTTTCGGTCATCTTCATCTCTGCTGCCAGACTCCTTTTTCGCGGTGGTGCCTTCTCTCCCGTCCGTCTCCGGCTCTTCCTCATAGACCCGTTTCGCCATGCGGTAGACATTCTGTGCACCCGCTATCGCCCCCACAAAAAACAAGAGTACCATGATATAGGAGGTTCCCAGCTTCCGATCCAGAAAGATACCCAGCGCCGACATCATACAGATGGGAACCAGCATGTTGATGCCAAACTGCATGACCAAAGCAAAGGAGCGGTATACGCTTTTGTCGTATCGGCCTCTGTCCTTGCGGGACTTAACCTTCTTGTCAGCCATATCTGCCTCCACTTATCACCTATAACAAGAGCTATAGTAAATTATACCCAAATTTTTCCTGATTGTCTAGGAAAAAACATCACACATGTGCAAAAAAAACATAAAAATGTCTGCAAAATTATGTTGACGCGCGCACATTGCTGAGATAGTATTAAAAAAAAGAGTGAAATCTTGTGAAAAAACACGATATTTGAAACAGAGATAACAGTTAGACACAGCTAAGACAGAAAGGAATTTTTATGACATCCTTGCAAATTTATCGTAAACGCATCCTGCCCCCGGAATGTCTTCTATTGAAAGATGATGTTGTCGTAGAGCAAAGTGAGGATTACGTGATCACCAAGTGGAACACCTTAAACCCCAAGACCACATTCACCCATGGCAGCTCTTGCTACTTTCTGAAAGAGGGAATTAAAGTCAGCAAGTTCTACCGTGCGGATAATTCTCTGCTCTACTGGTACTGTGATATCGTTGATTACGACTATGATCCGGAGAACGGAAAACTCACCGTCACGGATCTGCTGGCCGACGTGATCCTCTATCCCGACGGCCGCGTAAAAGTGGTGGACTTGGATGAGTTGGCCGAGGCCATGGAGCACAGCCTGATCACGGCCGAGCAGATGTGCCTGTGCCTGAGAAGGCTCAACAATCTCCTCACCCTCATTGACAGGGATAAGTTTGACCGTCTGCAGGCCCATCTGAATCTGCGGAATCTATGATGCCAGCATCCTGCCTATGCAGGTGCCGATCATCCCCAGAAGCTCGATATCGTTGTTCGACCACTTACGATTTCTGTTAAATACATCAAAATTGACAAGCACGTAAGGACGCCCTTCTTTCTTGACCATACACTGGATCATAGCGCCGATCTCCAGTTCAGTGGCCACCTCAAAGGCATGCTCATTAGCCGCTTTCAGCTTCTCCAGTGTGGTGACAACAAAGATTCCTTGCTCTCCAAACAGTTTTATATACGCTTCATCCTCAAACGCCTGTTGCATATCTCCATGATCACGCATATAATTACCGTTGCAGCACACTATCTTTCTGCCGTATTCGGAACAAACCGTAAAACCATCCAGGTCAAACAGATCCCGGATCGTCTTCTGCACCTCCGGTCTTTCCGTCACGTATTTTACCCCCTCAAGATATAGATTACTCATCAGATCGATCAGCATCTCACGCCGCTTCTCTCTGGACACTGCATAGGCTACCGACTGTGACTTCATACTGTCTGCAGTGAAAACGCCATGTATTTTTTCTTCGTAAATAATATGACGGTTTTTCCCCTTTTCTTTTGCAATGTAAAGCGCCTTGTCCGCCTTGCCGAAAAGTTCTCCGAAATTTGTGCCTTCCACCGGGTACTGGCAGACACCGATAGAAGTGGTCAGCTTAAACTTTGGATCAAAAGCCACTGCCAGTTGCTTGGTAATGGTCTTCAAAAGGGTCTTCAGATCCTCTCTGGTCCCGACCTTTTCCAACAAAACAAAAAACTCATCTCCGCCAAAGCGTCCCACAATGCCTCTCTGGCCGATGGTTCCCTGAAGAGTCTCCGCCACCTTACGGATCACCTGATCGCCGAACAAATGACCAAAGGTGTCGTTGACATTCTTAAAATCGTCAATATCCATGACGATAACCCACATAGTCTTGTCTCCGGCTTCCGCCAGCTTCTCAATGGCGTACTCCGTAGCGGCTTTCTTGTTCAACAGACCGGTTCCCGCATCCTTGGCAGCCTCTGTCAGGTAATACGCCTCCTTGACATTGGTCCGATCCGGTGTGAAAATACCGGTTACCATACCTTTATTCTTATAGTAGACGCCTCCTTTTACACCGCATCTTCCATATTTTCCGCCTTCTTCACTGGTAAAATCCATTTCAAAGAAACGGCTGCCTCCCTTTAAGTGGCTGCTGAAAGCATTCATCTGATCCACAAGCTTCTCCGAATGCCCTTCACCCTTCGTATATTCTTCCACAAAGCTGTCCAGATCTGTATCCACCAGCTTGATCGATTTCTCGTTGACATATTTATAGATCACAATCTTGTTGTCTTTCAGAGAGTAATCAAAATAATAGGAAGTACCCAGTGTCATAAAGTAGCGATACTTGGCTACATTAGTTTCCAACTGACCGTTGCGTCCCTCCAGATCCAATATGTCCAGAATCGTCACCTCATACAGGGGCTGACCATCCTCCGTGCGGTCGCTTTTTTCCAGACGCAGATAGACGTTGCGGTAACCATCCTTATGGTTGGTGATCCTGGTGAATACCTCCACAGGCTCTTCCATTTTCTCTATGGTTTCTTCTAAGATCGCAGCATCCTCCGGGTCGATCAGATCTGTGATCGGCAAATAGGAATTACTTCCCACATACCGGTAGTACCACTCTGATGCGTTGACCACAGCAAAGTCCTTTCTCACATCGAGCGTACAGCACATGTACATACCTTTTTCACGCACTTCTCCTGTTCTCAGAATTCTCATACGCCTCTTCCTTTTCCTTTATTTCCATTAATAAAAGACATGGCCACCGATATTGATTCCTGTAAGCCCCTCTATCGGAGTCCTGAAAAATAAGCATTGCCCCACATTGGTATATCCTGACATGGCCTCGTCCGCCGCCTGATAACATTTGGCCGTAGCCCTGTCTTCCGCCAACGCCAGTGCCAGTCTTCCGCTGGCCACCGGCGAAAACTGCCTGTTCTGGTAAACCACACCTACCACCGTGTCCGGGAACACGGAACTTAACACCCGGTTGATCACCACACTGCCCACGGCGACCTGACCCTCGTAGGGCTCGCCGCCGGCCTCGCAGTAGATCAAATTGGCCAAAAGCTTTCTGTCTCCCTCCGCAAAGGTCACCTCGGAAATATCGCGCCACACGGAATTGGCTGCCTGACGCGACAGCGCCAGCTCCTCCGCCAGTTTCTTCCGTAACGCATCCAGATCCTCGTCCGCCTTGCGAATCTGTTCCTCATAATCTCTCGCTCTCCGTTCTGCCTCGGAAATCTCCGATTCATACCGGGCAATGGAATTGGACGTCTGATTGATCAGACCGCTCACACGACTCTGCTCCGCTTCCACTTCCACTCTCATATTCTCCAGTTCTGCCCTATCCGCTTGTAAACGCGCCTCCTGATCCTCGATCAGTCGGCGGTTCTCCATAAATTCATCCAGTTTCCGCTGCTCATATGCTGCGATACTCTGAAAATAATCCGCCGCATTGACCATCTCCGCAAAGCTTCCCGCATTCAGAATTGCCGACACAATGCCGGTGTCATTGCGCTCGTATGTCTCTCTGGCGCGGATCACCATGCTGCTGTACTGCAGCGCTTCAATCTCTCTTGCCTCCTCAAGCGCCGCTTGTGTCTCCAGAATATCCTGCTCCTTATCCTTGATCTGCTGCTCCAGATCTGCCAGATGGTCGCTCACCTCGGTCAATTGTGTGTTTAAATTATTCAAATGCCCTTGCAGAGTATTAGTCTCTCCCTGCAGAGAGCCTATTTTGTCTTTTTCTTCGTCCAACTGACCTGTCAGCTGGTTTTTTTCATTCTCTTTATCCTTGATCTCCTGCTGGGTTTTGCTGGGATTGCCGGTGGCTTCCACCGAGATCTTATCATCTGCTGACGATATCACTCCCACTAAAAGCGCAACCAGAAGCAAAACCGCCGTTTTCTTTCGCCCTCTCACTTCCAAAACCTCTCTTCACCTATATATGATATGTTGCAAGATGTCATCCTCTACACTTGAATATGAATCTGCCGCCCGGTTCTGCTGTAGGGCACATACTTCACTCCCGCGGCATCAAACATTTGCTTGGAGGCACGGTTGGCCGGTGTCCCCTGATACTTATCGCTGTCATAGACCACCGTCCGTATTCCCGCCTGAATGATCGCCTTGGCACACTCATTGCAAGGAAACAGAGACACATACAGCTTCGTCCCCTCCAGAGAACCACCTCTGTAATTTAATATCGCATTCAATTCACTGTGCGTCACGTAGGGATACTTGGTATCAAGCTCCTCCCCCTCTCTGCTCCACGGAAACTCCTCATCCGAGCAGCCACAAGGGAAACCATTGTAACCCATGGACAAAATCTTGTTGTCGCTGCTGACAATGCAGGCACCCACTTGCGTGCTGGGGTCCTTGGAACGCATCCCCGACAGATGTGCGACTCCCATAAAATATTCATCCCAACTGATGTAATCTGTCCGCTTTCCCGCCATTTACCCTATTTCTCCTCCGTACTTTCTGTAGGACTCATCCGATCATGTCCACTCTGCGCCGATGTCTCTCCTCCTCGGAAAAGGGAGTGTTCAGGAAAACATCCACGATTTCTTTCGCCAGATTTTCTCCCAAAATACCGGCCCCCAAAGACAATACATTTGCGTTGTTGTGAAGCCTTGTCATCTTGGCGGAATAGGTATCTCCACAGAGCGCGCAGCGGACACCCTCCACCTTGTTAGCCACCATACTCATCCCGATGCCCGTGGTGCAGATCACGATCCCTTTCTCACACTCACCGGCAGCCACCGCTTTTGCTACAGCCTGCCCAAAGACAGGATAATCGCAGCTCTCTTTGCCATGGCATCCCATATCCTTCACTTCCATGCCGCCCTGTTCCAAATGGGCGATCAGCTTCTGCTTCAGCTCGAAACCGCCATGGTCACTTCCGATCGCTATCATAATATTCTCCTCCGTTTATACTCCGCAACACTTACAAGGTCACCACCCTGTGTCCCGCAGCTTTCAAAAGCCTGTTCATAATGGCCTGTCCTAATCCTTCTCTGTCAAAACTCTCCGAATAGATCCTTGTGACACCCTCATCATCAAATTCCCGAAGAACAGCGTACAGCCGATGAGCAATACTCTCCTCATCCAATCTGCTTCCCACACTTTTGACCACATCCGCACGGTAAGCCATAAGCTGCTCGCTGGTGCCGATGACACCAACCTTCTCACCTGCTTCCTTGTCCAGTCCGGCCTGCTTGTTGATATAGATGATCACCGCCTCCGGTTCTCCCTCAACGAGTGTCAGTATGCCTTTAGGTGCGTAGTGTCTATATTTCATTCCGGGCGCCTTAGGAGCTTGACCACTGTCATCTCTCATAATCGTGACGTCTATGTCAACTTTCTCTCCTAGCGCTTTTTCAAGCATTTCCTTGGTAATGTAGCCCGGGCGCAAAATCCTGGGTGGCATCACTGTCATATCCACAATTGTGGACTCCAGACCAATCCTTCCCTCCCCGCCATCTATGATGACATCAATCCTGCCCATCATGTCCTCCATCACATATTTCACCGCGGTGGGACTGGGTTTCCCCGAAAGGTTAGCGCTGGGAGCCGCCACGTAGCCGCCACTGTAAGTGATCAACTTGCGAGCCACCTGGTCAGAGGGCATACGAACCGCCACCGTGTCCAGTCCTCCGGTAGTCTCATGGGGTACCTCCCCAGACTTTCTCAAGATCATCGTCATCGGGCCCGGCCAGAAAGCCGCCGCAAGACAAGCAGCCTCCTCCGGAATCTCCTGCGTGATCCGCTCCATATCTTCTATATTGCTGATATGTATGATCAAAGGATTGTCGGAGGGTCTCCCCTTGGCGGCATAAATTTTCCGCGCCGACTCCGGATTGAGAGCATCTCCACCCAAACCATACACAGTCTCTGTGGGAAATGCTACCAGGCCGCCTCTTTTTATCACTTCCCCCGCCTGCTTGAGAGACTCTTCCTCCTCGGCAGACAGCGTTTCCACATTTTTCCGTATTTGGATCAATCTCGTATCCATGAGATCACACTTCCCATAAAACTCTATAAGTTAGCAGGATCATTATATCACAACCCACACAAAAATGAAAGAGGGCGTTTTCATCGTCCTCCTTCATAACTTTATCCTTCACTATTCTATTCGGATGTATTCAAATATTGTAGAATGCCGATAGTGATCGCCCACGCCACTTCTTTCTGATAGTCCTCCGAGATAAGCTTTTCCGCTTCCATACTGTTGGACAGGAAGCCACACTCTACGATAACAATGGGAACTCCCGTCTTCTTCAGCAGATAGTAGCTGTCATTTGGCTTGATCTGACGAGTGTTCTCCGGATCCACCGTCTCAATTAACCGGTTCTGTATGTACTCCGCCAACCGCCGCCCCTCAACGCTGCCGTCATAGTAAAACACCTGCGCACCGTGGACATACTCCTCCGGGTAGCTGTTCTGGTGAATGCTGACCGTTACCAGTGTATCTGCCTCGTCAATCAAGGCAATGCGCCGCTTCATATCCTGAACTTTCTTGTTGGAGGCATCCGCGTCGTACAGGCCTTCGTCCGTTTCTCTGGTCATGACCACTTGTATATCGTTGGCCTCCAAATACTGCTTCACCAGCATGGCAATCTGTAGGTTGATATCCTTTTCCAGGGCATTATTGATCCCGACTTTTCCCGGATCACTGCCGCCGTGCCCCGCATCAATCACCACGCATGGCCCCTGCGTCTTGACAACCTCTCCTCCTGCCACACTCCGGGCAACCTCTCTGCCCACTACAAACATGGAGGCGATCAGCAGACAGCCCATGATCAGGGATAACGCTTTATTTTGGAACTCTGTCATCGACTCTTCCATTTAGTTTTTGTACTATATATATGCGTAGACTGTGGACGAGAGAACTCAAGGTATTGTATTGCACTACTCTGTAAAAAATATTATAATGGCTTCATAAAAGATGGAGAAAAGAGGATTGCCATGGCATTTATCAAAAATATTGATCACGAAAGAGTTCTGTCATTGACCGACCAAATTTCAGTACAACAGGGGCAAATTGTAAGTAAGACGCTGGCGCAAAATGAAGCCGTCAGCATTACTCTTTTCGCATTTTCCAAAGGGGAAGAGATCAGCACTCACGAGTCCACCGGAGATGCCATGGTCCATGTACTGGAAGGCATTGGCAAATTTACGGTTGGAGGGAAAGAGCATATTTGCAAGGCCGGCGAGGCACTGGTCATGCCGGCTCAAATTCCCCATGCCGTGTATGCGGTGGAAGACTTTAAGTGGATATTGACAGTGGTATTTCCGCCAAATTGAGAGGGCGGGAAATTACTTCCCACCCTCACTACCTGTTATATAATCCCCATAGCGCTAAGTACAAACAATCCGATACCGCATATGGTAATAACTGCGCCGAGAGTTTTTACCACTGCTTTAGACGGTGCTTTAGGAGCGGCTTCTTTGAATTTCTCGTATGGTCCAAATAACATCAGCAGACCTACCACCGCAACTAATATACCATAGATACCGTCTAAAATAATGCTGATTAAATCAAACATTT
>JAFLRM010000066.1 GCA_022511465.1 Acetatifactor sp.
ACCGTTTTATGATGCGGCTTTCCGTAGGGTATCCGGAGCGGGAGCAGGAGATTCGTATGGCCTCTCAGTTTTTGAGCGGGCAGACGCCGGACAAGGTGGAACCGGTGTGTAAGACGGAGGATATCCTGAAAATAAAGGAAGTGGTTTCCGGGATCACGGTGAAGGAGTCCATGCTTGGTTACATGGAGGATATCGTTTCTTTGACCAGAGAGGAGAATCGTTTTATATTGGGGGCCAGCCCGAGGGCTATGCTGGCGCTTATGCGTGCTTCCCAGGCAAAGGCATTTCTGCAGGGAAGGGATTATGTGAAGCCGGATGATGTAAAGGCCGTCGCCATGCAGGTGCTTCTGCACCGATTGGTGTTGTCTTCTGAGGCAAGAATACAGAAATCAAGTGCAGAAGATATTTTGAGAAACCTGATCTCTAAGGCAAAGGTGCCGCTGGAATAGATGGAAAGAAGGAAATCGGATGAAGGTGCGCAGATGTTTTTTGGGTGGCTTGTGGGTTCTGGCCCTGACAGGGATCAGCTTTTATGGCGGTGCCATCAGTTATGGCTTCTTTTTTGGGGTGACCCTGCTCCCTGTGATCTCTCTGATCTATCTTTTTTCCGTTTACTTAAGGTTTAAGATTTATCAGGAGACCGCGAAGAGGAATCTGGTGTGTGGGCAGCCCACACCTTACTTTTTTGTACTTCAAAATGAAGATTTCTTTGCTTACACGGGCATTAGTGTCAGAATGCACTCCTCTTTCTCCTATGCGGAAGAATCTTTTGAAAACGTGGAATACGATCTGCTGCCGGGGGATAAATCCGTCTGTGAGACAAAGCTTGTATGTAAATATCGTGGAGAATATGAAATAGGTGTAAAGGAGGTTGTGCTGACAGATTTTTTTCGGCTGTTCCGGTTTCACTATGCGGTTTCCGGTCAGATCAAAGCAGTGGTATCTCCCAAGATCGTGCAGCTTCAGGAGCTTAAAAGTATCGCCGATCTGCCGATGCTTGTGCAGAGAGATACTTTGGGCAGTACAGAGCCGGACATTCTTGTGAGGGATTACGTGGAGGGGGATAGCCTGAAGCAGATTCACTGGAAGGCAACAGCCAGGGAACAGAAGCTGAAGGTCAGGGTTATAACAGGAAAAGAGGATCAGGGTATCTCCATTTTCTGCGATACCAGGCGTTACAGCGGGGATATGAAAGAATTTCTGCCCTTGGAGAACAAGCTGCTGGAAGCGTTTCTGGCAGTTGGTTATTTTTTTGCCGGAATGAACAAGGAATTCCATGCCTATTATGGGCAAAATGGTGTGGTAACGGAGCATGTGGAAGGTATAAGCGGGTTTGATGATTTTTACCATAAAGTGTCAGCGATCCGCTTTGATAAAGACGAAAAACCTCAGGATGTACTGGAACAGATTACAAGACAGGGAACTCTATTGGGCAGTAATCTTGTTTTCTGCGTGCTTCATGAGTTGAATCCCGCCATTTTAGCTGTGACAGAGTGGTTGGCTGCAAGCGGTGCTATTGTAGTGATCTATGTTATCACGGATCAGGACCCGAAGGATTATGTAAAACAGGGAAGCACGAGAAGAAAGATTGTGGTGATCCCCGTAGAAGCAGAGCTGGAAGGGAGACTGTGATGGATTGGCGCCATTTTAGAGAAAACGTGCTATATCGGGTATTGCATGCGGCGATCTTGGCATGTATAGGACTGTTTATTCCTTTCCTTGGCATCAGTGTCGTGACTTGGAAGGATCTACTTGTTTTATTTGTGGTTCTCGCCCTGTTTGCCGGAGCAAACCTTTTGCCGGCAAGGGGAAAAGGCTTGTGTCTGTTATTTTCCGTTCTCTGTCTGGGTGTACTGACAGCTGTAACAGGATTGCAGGAGCTTCGTGTTTTTCTGCAGGATAATCTTCAACTGGTGCAGACGGCAGTGGTCACGGCAGCAGCCTTTTTTGTTCAAATTCCATTAGAAAGATTCAAATTCTTAAAATATTGCTTGGCGTTTGTCTGTGCTGATGGCATGCTATACTGTTTGCTCGCACAGATATCCCTGACCCATATGGGTGTGGTTTTCGCTCTGTTCTATGTTGTAGTGGTCTATGTGGAATGGCTGCAGGAGCATTGGAAAAAGAAAAGGAGTGGCAGCCTGAAAGGGCAGATGCTTTGGCTTTCCCCATTTTTAGGTGTCTATTTACTGCTTATGGCGATCATGCCTGCACCGGAGAAACCCTACGACTGGCAGTGGGCGAAGGATATTTATGCTCAGGTAAAGGAAGTTTTTTTGGAGGTGTCGCAGAATATAATGCGTGGCGGCCATGAGGATTTTGATATGGCTTTAAGCGGTTTTTCCGATGATGTGGAGCTGGGCAGCGGCGTTCGTGAAAATGACCGTACAGTGATGCGCATTCAGTCGCAGAACACCCTTGCGACCAACGTGTATCTGATAGGAAAAATTTATGACACCTTTGACGGAAGACAATGGCAGCAGGAGTACCATGGCGGTGAAAAGGAACGGCTCCTTGATACCATGGAAACATTGTATGCGGTCAGGAGGCTGGACGACAGCTATCAGAGGGATTATTTAAAAGAGACAATTATAAAGATCAAGTATGAATATTTTAATACCGGGTATGTCTTTGCGCCCTTGAAGGTCAAAAGTATAACAGGCAGCGGATCGGCCCTGAATTATTCCTTTGAAGGCGGAGAACTGCTTTTGAAAAAGAGGAAGGGATATGGGACAAAATATGACGTAGTGTATTATCAGTTGAATTTAGGAGAGGAGTCGTTTGTGCAGTTATTGGAGGCTCGTAAAGAACCGGATGAGGCGCTCTGGGAGGCGATCGCCAAGGAGTATGAAGGGCGGATCGGGCAGAAAATCACACCGGAGACAGTGGACGCGCACAGACAGATGATCTATGAGAATTATCTGGATGAAGTCTTGCTTTCCGAGGAGGTAGAAAGATATTTGTCTGAGATTACCAAGGATGCCGAAACGGATCTGGAGAGATTACAGGCGATAGAGAGGGAACTTAATTCCTACACCTATACAAGGACACCCGGGGAACTGCCAGGTAAGGTTACAAACGCAGGAGAATTTCTGGATTATTTTCTGTTGGAAAGCAGACAAGGCTATTGTACCTATTTTGCCACAGCCTTTGTCCTGCTGGCAAGGGCAGAAGGTATTCCGGCCCGGTATGCTCAAGGGTTCTGTGTTCCCATGGAAGGGAGTCGGGAAGCTGCAGTTTTATCCAACATGGCGCACGCCTGGCCGGAAGTATATATAGATGACGTGGGTTGGATACCCTTTGAGCCTACGCCCGGATACGAGAGGCTGCGTTATACCTCTTGGAGAGCGAGTCAGCGTGATGTCTTACCTTCTCAAAGTGTGGGAGAAGCCTGGGATGAAGAAGTGGGGGAAACGCCGGTACACACAGAGGAAGAGAGGGAAGCAGAAGAGGGATCTGCGGACCGGGAATCGGAGGATGAGTCAAGCGTGGAACGGCTTTGGAGGGTGTCAGCCTTTTACATGCCAATAATTTTGGCAGTACTTGCACTGGTGCTTGTATTGGGCAATCTTCTGGGTCTGTACCGGTATCGGAGGATGAGTCCCACCGAGAGACTAAAGTTGGAGGTTCGCAGGAACTTGCGCATGCTTTCCTGGTTAGGGCTAAAAAAGGAGGAGCAGGAAACCTTGCAGGAGCTGCGCGAGCGAGGGATGCTCATGTTGGGGCTGAAAACTCTCTGCTTTATAGAGATTTACGAGGACGTAGTGTACGGCGGCAAGAGAGTAAGAGAAGAAATGCTGGAGGAAGTGAGGAAAGAGAGGCAGCAGTTTTGGAGGTTGATCAGGAAAGAGAAAAAGTGGAAATATGCTTTTTATAGGATACGAATGTTTTTGGTAAGGTATTGGTGAGGATTTTAAGGAGAAAGCACAACAATGTTGAGAAAAGAAATTTTGTCTTACGTGAAAAAAGAATATGGCACCCTTTCCGAGCATCTATGGAAATCTTATCCTGAGTATGAAGTGTTGCGCCATGCGCTGCAGCCGGGAGAGAAGAAGGCAAAGTGGTACGCCATAATTATGAATGTAAAGCGTGAAACACTTGGCCTGAAAGGTGAAGGATATGTGGATATCCTTAATGTAAAATGTGATCCGGAAATGATGGACTTACTCCGGATGTCAGAAGGGTACTTGCCGGCATATCACATGAGTAAGGGAAATTGGATCACCATACTTTTGGATGGCACAGTTCCATTAGATAATATTAAACAGCTGATCGATCAAAGCTATTGTTTGACTGCGGGCGCAAAGGAAAAGAAGAAAAAGGTTCGCTTTGGACCAAGAGATTGGATCATTCCTGCCAATCCAAAATATTATGATGTGATACAGGCATTTGAGGAAAATGAGATCATTGACTGGAAACAGAGCAGTGATGTCCGTGTCGGGGATCTGATCTATATGTACGTGGCGGCACCTTACTCCGCGCTTATGTACAAGTGCAAAGCGGTGGAAGTTGATATTCCTTATCACTTTGAATCAGGCGATCTCACGGTAAAGAAAGTAATGAAGATACAGCTCCTCAATAAATATGAACCGGATCATATGACATTTGAACGGATGAAGAAGGAGTATGGTATCTATGCGGTTCGAGGACCGCGAAGTATGCCAAACAGCTTGAAAGAAGAATTGAATGCATACGAAGGTGAAATAGGAAATCATGCCAAACATAATTGAAATAAATGACCTTACCCTGCCAGAAATAAAACTTTATTCTTGTACGTCAGAAATTCCACTGTTGAGATACTTTGAACCGGAACCGGGAATTTTCATTGCGGAAAGCCCTAATGTTATTAGTCGCGCGCTGAATGCCGGATATGAACCAATCTCAATACTCATTGACAGAAAAAAGGTTGCAGCTTTAGCAGATAATTTAATGGAGCGCTGTGGCGACATTCCAATCTATACGGCAGACTCCGGCTTGCTCGACCAGATCACAGGTTTCCATCTGACGCAGGGGGCGCTCTGTGCTATGAGGAGACGTGAATTGCCTGATATGGAAACGATTTGTTCCGGGGCAAGCCGCATAGCCGTATTGGAGGATATTATGAACCCCACCAATGCCGGGGCAATTTTCCGTTCTGCTGCGGCGCTGAATTTTGATGCCGTTCTTTTGACTTCCGGCTGTTGCGATCCTCTGTACCGGCGTTCTATCCGCGTGAGCATGGGGACGGTTTTTCAAGTTCCGTGGGCATATCTTGACTCAAAAGATTCGGACTATGTGGATAAACTGAAAAGTATGGGATTTGCCACTGCTGCTATGGCCTTGCGGGATGATTCCGTGGGAATTGACAATCCTAAACTCATGGCGGAAACGAAGCTTGCGCTCATTTTTGGAACGGAAGGGGAAGGATTAAAGAGTGCAACGATTGACGCCTGTGATCATGTTGTAAAGATTCCTATGGCAAATGGAGTCGATTCTCTCAACGTGGCTGCTGCAAGTGCTGTTGCTTTCTGGCAGTTAAGAAAACAATAAAATTTTTGATATACATAGGAGAGTGAAATATAATGAAGATCATTCTATCTCCTGCAAAGAAAATGAATGTGGATCTGGACTCGCTGGATTACTTGGACTTACCGGAGTATTTACAGCAGGCAGAAGAGATAATGTGTTGGCTAAAGTCGAAGTCTCATGAAGAACTGAAAAAGCTGTGGGGATGCAATGATAAAATTGCGGAGCAGAATTTTGAGCGTCTGGATCACATGGAGCTTCGCAAGCGGTTGACACCTGCCATCTTATCGTATGAGGGAATTGCATATCAGTATATGGCTCCGGCAGTTTTTGAACAGAGGCAGCTTGACTTTGTGCAGGAACATTTGCGCATTTTATCTGCCTTTTACGGAGTGTTAAAGCCAATGGATGGCGTGACACCTTATCGGTTGGAAATGCAGGCAAAAGCGTCGATCAATGGACATAAGGATTTATATGACTTGTGGGGCAGAAGGCTCTACGATTCCGTTAGAGATGATGACGGAGTGATCATCAACCTTGCATCTAAGGAATATTCTAAGTGTGTTGAAAAATATTTGACGGACCGGGATACATATATCACTGTCACATTCTGTGAGAAATCAGGGGATAAGCTGGTAACCAAGGGAACCTACGCAAAGATGGCAAGGGGGGAAATGGTGCGATATATGGCGGAAATGCAGATTGAGAAACCGGTCAAAATAAAGAATTTTGACCGGTTGGGGTATGTGTATCGAGGGGAGCTGTCAACGGAGTCGGAGTATGTGTTTGAGAGGGTGACAGATTCTCGGTTGAGCATTAAAACTGGAAATAGATAAAAGTAGACGCATCATATTCTGGGCCGTAAATACCAAAGATCAGCACGGTGAAAATCAAACCGTAGTAGACCAGACAACGAAACCAAATATTTTGTCGCTCCAGTTTCCCTTTGAGATCTACCTTCTGCTTTTTCCAATGATCCACCAGCATTAATACAGCCAGACTCACCAGCATGACAAAAAAGTCCTTTTCGGACAAGGTCATGGTATTGATACCAAGTAAGGTATCTGGGTCGAACGTGGCGAGCAGATCAGGATGGGTGATGACGTGCCGAAGCATTTGCAGCGCATCAACCAAGGTGTTGGATCGGAAAAATAGCCAGGCAAAATCCACAAATATAAAGGTGGTCAATCCTTGAAGCAGATGGTAACTGCCACAGTCGGTACGAATATGTAATTGTTTCTGCAGACCGGTGCGGAAAGGACGCGTCAGGTCTCCTATCACTTGATAAATACCGTTGAGTCCACCCCATGCCACGAAATTCCATCCGGCTCCATGCCAGAGGCCGCTGACAGCAAAAGTCAGAAGAAGATTGCGATATTTCTTCCACCTGCCACAACGGTTACCTCCCAGAGGAATGTAGACATAATCCCGGAACCATGTAGTCAGGGAGATATGCCAGCCGCGCCAAAATTCGCTTACTGTGGTAGCATAGTAGGGACTTTTGAAGTTCTTTGTCAGTGTAAAACCCATCACTCGTGCCGCACCAACGGCGATATCGGAGTAGCCTCCAAAGTCACAGTAAATCTGGAACGCAAAAAGAACTGTGGCTAAGAGGATCTGCATGCCGGAATAGTCGGAGAAATTATCGTAGACATCGGTTACCAAAATAGCGATGCGATCGGCAATAACTAATTTTTGAAAGAATCCCCAGCCCATCAGAAGCAGTCCGTCCTTCACTCGCTCAAGGTCAAATGTGTGGGGCTCGTACATCTGACGCATAAGGTTTTTGCTGCGTTCAATGGGACCGGCTACTAACTGGGGAAAGAATGAGATAAACAGGGCATAGCGCAAAAAATTTTTTTCCGCTGGAATTTCTCCTCGGTAAACATCAAAAACATAAGCTAAAGCTTGGAAGGTATAAAAAGAGATGCCCACCGGTAAAAGCACATCAAAAACCGGCGCCCGCATAGAAATACGGAAAAGGGAAAAGAATTCCTCTATACTGGTAGCCGCAAAAGTGTAGTATTTGAAGAAAAATAAAATCCCCAGATTGAGCACAACACATCCGGCCAAACACCACTTTTTTGCTCTTTTGGCCTTTTTACCAGATTGCTGCGCAAAGACGGAGAGGAACAGCCCGCTGGCCCAGGTAGCCACAGTCGAGATAAGTATCAAAAGGGCATACTTGGGGTTCCAGCTCATATAAAAGTAGTAGCTGGCGCCTAACAGCCACAGGTATTTAACCCGTTTAGGGATCAAAAAATATACCAGGACAACAATTGGAAAAAAAATCAAAAAATTAACAGAATTGAATAGCACGGCAGCTCCTCCTGGCTAATCTTTTTCTTGTCCATAGAGTGTCTCCAATACAAATTGAGTTACTTTTTCGGCTCCAGCACTATTGAGGTGATGATAGTCGCTAAATACATCCTCAAAATCCTCAAAAGTCAGGCCAATCTCACTGTAGTACTGGTTGCAATCCAGAAAAAATACTCCTTCACTCTCGGCAAGGGCGGCAATTTGGCTGGTGCAGCTATCATAATTGATCGAGCGGATATAAACATCATACATGGGAGCCATGACTACATAGAGCGTAATTCCTTCTTCCCGGCAAAGCTGGGCCAGCTTATGGAAATGAAGCACATTGGTATCAGAGATGAACCATTCGCTAGGGTTGTAGTCTTCCTGGGCATACAGCGCTGCAGTTTCTGCGGACATGGAGGTCTCGCTGGGATGGAAGGAGGAGTACTCCCGGATGCCTTTGGTATAAAAGGCCAGATTGGAACCGATCGTCACAATATCCGTCCAATTGCTATGGCACCTGACAATAGGTAGCAAGGCATAGCTCCAATTAGCGCGCTCATACTGCGCCATCACGGCCTCCAGCTTAGTCAAACCAAAATGCATCCCATCGATATTAGATTCTTTCTTCCAATCCCGATCGGGGGTTTCGCCATATCGCCAGTTATCATTATTATCCAATGAAAATGCCTCCAATATAATGGCTTCAGGCTTCTGGTAGTGCAAGGCTTCTTTCACATTGAAATATGCCTGAACCGTATTTTGGGAATTGGAGGCCAAGATATAGCTATCCATTCCTGTTACCTGGGAAATGACAGACGGGTCAAAAGTAGAGTAGGCATGGCTGCTGCCCACCACTAGCATATCCACCTCCCCCCTTTTCAGGGTGTAAAAGTGTTGCCATGTGCGGACAGCGGCGTTTGAAGGGTACAACAACAAAACCGCCATCTTCAAGCCGGCCAAAAAGAGCAGAACGAAACACACCCACTTCAGGCATTCTTTTAGATGTGTTACCCGGCACTTCTGCATAATGTCGTCTCCTTCATTCCAAAATATCTTTACTTATCATGAATCTCACTGTGCAGCATCTGCAGTGATTTCACCTCGCTGTCTCCGTGATCTTTCACATACCGGATTCCGCTTGCAGTTGCCTTGGCTGCAGCGATGGTCGTCATGTAAGGGATCTTTGCCTTGATGGCGGCCTTGCGCAGATAGCTGTCATCGTGAACACTGTCCTTGCCTACCGGTGAGTTTATGATCAGGTCGATCTTGCCGTTTGTGATCAGGTCGAGGATGTTGGGACGTCCCTCATACAGCTTGCTTACCTTCTCTGCAGGGATGCCGGCACCGGTGATCAATTCGTGAGTATTGCCGGTAGCAATAATATGGAAACCACATTCATTAAATTCTCTGGCAACCTCCACAACTTCCTCCTTGTCCTTCCGGTTGACGGAGATCAGTACCGTTCCGCTTAACGGCAGCTTGGACTGGGTTGCTTCCTGCGCCTTATAGAAGGCTTCTCCGTAAGAGCGTGACAGGCCAAGAACTTCGCCGGTGGAACGCATCTCCGGCCCGAGAATGGGATCTACCTCCTGGAACATATTAAATGGGAATACGGATTCCTTCACACCATAATTGGGAATTTCCTGCTCTTTTAAAGCCGGGACCGGAGAGGGTTTACCGGTAAGTTCTGCAGTGATGATCTCCGTTGCCAGGGGCACCATACGGATATTGCAGACCTTGGATACCAGAGGAACGGTGCGGGATGCGCGGGGGTTAGCCTCCAGCACATAAACCTTGCCGTTCTCGATGGCATACTGCATGTTCATCAAGCCCTTTACATGCATTTCCTCCGCGATCTTGCGGGTATATTCTTTGATTGTTGCCACATTTTCCTCGGAAATATGAACGGACGGAATGATACATGCAGAGTCACCGGAATGGATACCGGCCAGCTCAATATGCTCCATAACCGCCGGAACGAAAGCGTGTGTTCCGTCACTGATGGCATCTGCCTCACATTCCATGGCGTGGTTGAGGAAGCGGTCGATCAAAATGGGACGATCCGGTGTCACTCCTACAGCGGCGTTCATGTATTCCGTCATACTGTCATCGTCATAGACAACTTCCATGCCGCGGCCGCCAAGCACATAAGAAGGACGTACCATCACCGGATAACCGATCTGTGCGGCGATAGCCAGCGCCTCTTCTACATTGGTTGCCATTCCGGATTCCGGCATGGGGATTTCCAACTTCTCCATCATAGCGCGGAACTGGTCACGGTCCTCGGCCAAGTCAATGACGGACGGGGAGGTGCCAAGAATTTTCACGCCGTTCTTCTCCAGATCCGCCGCCAGATTCAGAGGTGTCTGTCCGCCAAACTGGGCAATGACACCCAAAGGCTGCTCCTTTTTATAAATACTCAACACATCCTCCAGTGTCAGCGGCTCAAAGTACAGCTTGTCGGAGGTATCGTAGTCCGTGGAAACGGTCTCCGGATTACAGTTGACAATAATGGTCTCAAATCCCAGCTTTTTCAGAGCCAGGGATGCATGTACGCAGCAGTAGTCGAATTCAATACCCTGACCGATACGGTTTGGTCCGCCGCCCAAAATCATGATCTTGGGCTTGTCGTTATTTACAGGGTTCTTGTCAGGAGCATTGTAGGTGGAGAAATAGTAAGCGCTGTCCTGCGTGCCGCTCACGTGAACGCCTTCCCAAGTCTCCTCCACGCCCAGACCGATCCGGTGGGTGCGGATGTTCTCTTCGGGTATCTCCAAGATCTGGCTCAAATACTTGTCGGAGAAACCGTCCTTTTTCGCGGCGATCAAGAGCTCGTCTGCAGGCAGAGAGCCCTTAGATTTCAGAAGCTGTTCCTCTTCCTCCACCAGCTCTTTCATCTGCTCAATGAACCAGCTCTTCACATGAGTGATCTCATGTATTTCCTCTACGGAAGCTCCCTTGCGCAGCGCCTCATACATTGCAAAGTGACGCTCGCTGGATGGATTGATCAGCATTTGAAGAAGCTGTTCTTTTGTCAGGGAGTCAAAATTTTTGGCATGTCCAATGCCATAGCGTCCGGTTTCCAGAGAACGGATTGCCTTCTGGAACGCTTCCTTGTAGGTCTTGCCGATACTCATGACCTCGCCCACTGCACGCATCTGTGTACCCAGCTTGTCCTCTACGCCCTTAAATTTCTCAAAGGCCCAGCGGGCAAATTTGATCACCACGTAATCGCCGTCCGGCACATAGCGGTCCAACGTACCATATTTTCCACAGGGAATATCCTTTAAGGTCAGCCCTGATGCCAGCATGGCAGACACCAGTGCAATGGGGAAGCCGGTCGCCTTGGAAGCCAGCGCGGAGGAACGGGAGGTACGGGGATTGATCTCAATGACAACAATGCGGTCGCTCTTAGGATCGTGTGCAAACTGTACGTTGGTTCCACCGATCACCTGCACAGACTCTACAATCTTATATGCCTGTTCCTGCAACCGTTTCTGCGTTTCCTCCGAAATGGTCAGCATGGGGGCGGAACAGAAAGAATCACCTGTGTGGACGCCCATAGGGTCAATATTTTCGATAAAGCACACTGTGATCATATTGTTTTCCGCATCGCGAACAACCTCCAGCTCCAGCTCTTCCCAGCCAAGAACAGATTCCTCCACCAGAACCTGCCCCACCAGGCTGGCCTGCAGACCTCTGGCACAGACGGTTTTCAGTTCCTCACGGTTGTAGACCAGTCCGCCGCCGGCACCACCCATGGTATAAGCCGGACGAAGTACTACCGGATACCCCAGACCGTCAGCAATCTTTAATGCCTCTTCCACGCTGTAGGCAACTTCGCTCCGGGCCATCTCAATGCCCAGCGCATTCATGGCGTTCTTGAATTCAATACGATCTTCACCGCGCTCAATGGCATCTACCTGCACGCCGATCACTTTTACATTGTACTTGTCTAAAATGCCAGCCTTGTTCAACTCCGCGCACAAGTTCAATCCGGACTGTCCGCCGAGGTTTGGAAGGAGTGCATCAGGACGCTCCTTTGCAATGATCTGTTCCAATCTCTGAACATTCAGCGGCTCAATGTAAGTGACATCTGCGATTTCCGGATCTGTCATGATAGTAGCGGGGTTAGAATTCACCAGCACAATCTCATAGCCAAGCTTGCGCAGTGCTTTGCAGGCCTGTGTGCCGGAATAGTCGAACTCACATGCCTGACCGATCACGATGGGACCGGAGCCGATGATGAGCACTTTGTGAATATCTGTTCTTTTTGGCA
>JAFLRM010000067.1 GCA_022511465.1 Acetatifactor sp.
TTGCCAATGTATGTTACATACTCTGATTTGATTCAGGTTGGAATATTCATTTGCGCCCTTGTGGGATTGTGTTACACGATCTTCCGAGGGAAAAGAAAATAGCCGCCATTACTCGCAATAATGACGGCTGACCTTGTATAAAGGTTAACATGTTGTTTTGAGGGTGAGCCGTGTCTCTGGCTTTCCCTTTTTGTATCTCAAATATAGCATATCTAACACTAGAACGCAAGCAGTTTGCAGAAAATATTCTGAATTCGGATGGTGAAGCGTCGCTCATTGCTCTAGGATATGTTGCAACGTCCTACAATAAAGCCATCCTCTGCTTGTTATCGCTCTTTATACCTGATGGACAATGCCGCAATACCTCTGTGACGCGCTGTGATGCCTCAAATTTGAATTTTAGGGTAACAAGGCATTGCTGCGGTGGTTTAGTAAATGGAAATGCCTGTTGCCTGCAGATGAATATCGCACACATGATAGTTTAGCGGTGTAGGGGATGGCGTGCTCCGCGATGCGTCTGGAAGGCCATCTGTACTGGTAGAAAAAAGGCAAGGTACTAGCCCTTGCCTTTTCTCGTTATGTAGTCGAAATATTGACTTATGTAGTTTCGAACCCGGAGTCACTATTCGACTAAGTGTGCAGGTAACCATCCTGCAGGTTATTAAGTTGAGTAAACTTAATTTTGGATAACCTGACATTTATTATACCGTGTTTATTAAATAATGTCAAATGGCGTGCAGAAACTTTTTACACCACAGCTTGCACTGGATTAGTAGGATTTTGCCCGCTGAAATGGGTGGTTAGTCCATCAGCTGTCAACTCAAAAGGCCTACACGCCACATTACTATTTATGTTTTCTGTTAGACAGAACGTTATAAATCAAATTTATAACTGATACAGAACAAGATATTATTCTGCATATCATGGTGATTTGGTTATCCATTGTTTACTCATTTCCACCAGTGCATCAGGAGGTAGGGATATTATAACACTAAAATAATGTCATTGCAATTATTTGCAATATATGAAAAGTTTAGGATATTCATTGTGTTCTTCATTAAAAAGGTAAAAGGAGCTATATGGAGCTACGTGCCGTCTGTTTGGGGTGTATCTTTGGGTACAGTTGTTATTCTGTGTCATCTTGTTTTTTGCGATATTCTGGTATTTTGGTAAGTAGTTCTATTTGCTTATTGGCTAATTCCATCTGTCTATCAGCTTCTTTTTGTCCCTCTGCATTTAATAGATCGTAATTCCGCTTGATACTATCAGCGAGTTTCTTAAAACGCGCTGGGAGCTGTGCCAGCTTTTCTCGGAATATACCAGAGTTAATATACTCTTTAATGATCTGGCTTTCTTCCTGTGTTAATGGTTCGCCATTATCCAGCTTTTTCAAGGCAATATTGAGGGGATGGTTCCTATTAATATTAACATGCACCAAATATTCGTTGTTGGTAGAGGTGGTAAAATGCGGAAGAGTGGACGGATCCTCATTATTAGCAAGTTCGGGCTTATCCTGTTTTGGTGTTTGCTTATCTGATTTTTCTTTTAATTCTTCTTTCCACAATCTTAAACCATCATCAAAAGGTAATATATCAGCAAGTGGAATTTGTAGTGTGGTAGCAATTTTTCGAAGTTGCTCCAAACGAGGTTGCCGCTTACCTGATTCATATTGTTGAATAGTAATAGTCGCAAGCCCACTGTTTTTAGCTAGCTTCTCTTGTGTCAATCCTGCTTTTTTTCGCTCACTTTTTATACGTTCTCCGATAGTCATAATAGGATACCTCCGTATGACTATTACTATATCATAAATACTCAACACATTCAAATGAATAAAAAAATATATTGACACATTCATATGAATATATTAAAATGATAACACATTCGAATGAATATATCCACAGAAAGGAGGAGGCATTTGAAAGCTGATAGAAAAAAACTAGAAATTGCAATGGCCAATGCTTGTATGAATACAGAAGATGTTCAGAAGGCGACTGAATTGCCACGCCCTACACTTAACAATGTTATTTCTGGCAGAAATGTAAGACCGGGAACCATTGGGAGAGTTGCAAAGGCTTTAGGTGTTGATGTCACAGAAATTTTAGAGGAGGAATGAGAGTGGAACTTAAAAATCATTATGTTAATTCGGATGACATCATACTTCACGATTAAATTTAAGTAACAAAATACCCCCCACCGATGCGCCAACACCGATAAGGGCAAGTAACCCGACAACATAGCAAATGAGGGTATGCAGGAAGTATAACACGACTGCTGCTCTCTGTAAAGAAAGGAATAGTAGAAAATGCAGCAAAGTAAACAGAATCCTTATGCAACCAACGAGACAATGAAAATGCTGGGGCATAATAGTGCATGCGTGATTTGTAAGCCTATAGAAGATCAGATAAATGATGTTTTCAGAGCAAGACCATATACATCAACTTTTGAAACTGCTATTGATATGGTAATGCTTGGTTACATAACCGGGGTAAGGGCAGAGCGCAAAAGACGGAAAGAAAGCCAGAGAAAGGCAATAGAGAGGATTAGCGCAGAGGACGAGTATAAAAAGAAAATCATTGAAACATTGGAAAAAATTGAGGATGTAGAAAGACTAATGAAAATTTATACAGTAGTAAAAACGCATCTGAAAATACAAAATGGGGAAATTTAGTCACCCTATACTACAAAAAGGAAAGGCGGTGTGTCATGGAATACAAAGAGAAGATAATAGAACTTCTGGATAAAATCGACACAAATACAGCCACGTCGGACGGGATAGCAAGCGGCAATACATTCCTTAAAAGGATATATGTATCAATTTTGGAATATGTCGGAGAAGTGGAGGGCGCAGCGGTATGAATGGAAAGCAAATAGTAAAAAGGAAAAAGCGGGAATACATTAAGAAAATAGTTAAAATTCTGAATGAAACAGACTTATGGATTCTGGAAGTAATATACCGCTTTACAGTAAATATGACTAAGGAGGGATAATATGAAAGAACAGAAAAACAATGTACAGGGCATAACGCCGGAGCAGTTTAGCTTGTGGCAGGATGAACTTATAGAACAGGCCAGAGACGGTAGAAAGAGAGCAGAGCGGCTTTTGTTTGTGTCCATGGTAGTCAACGTGATTTTGTCGGCGGTTGTGTTAGTTGTGTTATTCAGGTAATAAGGCAGCAGGGCGGTGGCATTAGATGTCTGCCGCCCTTTTCCTCATAGAAAGGAGGTGCTGATTATGGCAGAAAAGAAATTGCCAAAGGGCATATATTTGAGAAAAGACGGACGGTATATGTGGCGTTTTAAATATGCAGGTGTCACATACTCTGGATACAGCCGAAAACTCTCAGAGGCAACTAAGGCTATGCGTGATAAAAGGTATGAGGTTGAGCATGGTATTTTTAGCAAGGAGCAGAACATTATTCTTGATGTATGGTTTTATGAATGGCTAGAGGTATATAAAGCCGCGGATTGCAAGACATCTACTTTAAATCTATATAAAAATGTGTACAACCGGTATATCAAAAGGAATTTAGGAAAAAAGCAGGTTAAGAGCTTGCGAGCCGACATGATACAACGATTCATAAATAAGGTTGCTGGAGAATATTCAAAATCGGTTGCAGCTACTATCAATTTCCTGCTGTACGATTCATTGCGCCAAGCGGTTAGAAACGGCATAATTGCAAAGAATCCTATGGAGAATACTACACCGCCAAAATATAAGGATCCGGGGAAGAAAAGGGCGTTATCAGCAGAGGCAGAACGGAAATTCTTGGATGCAGCCAAGGAAAGCAATTATTATCCACTTTATCGATTGGCAAGCCTTACTGGCATGAGAATAGGCGAGGTGTTGGGGATGCAGTGGCAAGATGTAGACTTTGACAAAGGCGAACTTCACATTACGCATACTATGTGCTATACACCAGGGCGGGGACAATACCTCGATTCCCCTAAGTCAGCTGCAAGCCGCCGCATTATTCCGATGGAAAAGAATAGCGAAGTCTATACACTTCTTAGGGAGTGGCGCAGAAAACAACGACACCAGAGACTGCAGGCGGGAAAATACTGGCAGCCACTAGAAGGAATGGAGGATATTGTTTTCACATCAAATCATGGTACCCCACATTATGATATGAATGTGCGGACAGATCAGCGCAAAATTGTAGCGCACCTGAAGGCAAGCGGTGTAGAGATTGACTCTTGTACATTTCACACTTTGCGGCACTGTTTTGCTACAAGATGTATAGAAAACGGCATGGATCCCAAGGTGTTACAGGCGCTTCTCGGACATAGCACCTTTGCAATGACAATGGATTTGTATTGTGATGTAATGGAGGATGTCAAGCGAAAAGAAATGCAAAAAATTATGGCTGCATTGTAGTGCATAGCGTAGGGCAATAGACTTTTTAAAGGTCTGCTGCCCTTTTCTATGTTAGGATGCTGGAGGATTGTCTGATGGTGGCTGAAGTGCTATAATGTGGGTAATTGATTGACACACTATTTGACACACTTTGAAAAGCAACTTGATACAACAAGACGGAAATAAAAGTGTTAAGTTTTGTGCTATTCAGGCCTTAAAGGAACGTGATAAAATATGATGAAAAACAAATATTAAGTTTTATATCTTTCAGGTGTGCAGTGAACACTGAAGTGTTCACCGGGACGGTAGAGCTCTAAGATGCCGGAAACGCTGATTTTATGCGATATATTGAATTAACAATAAATCAGGGTGTAAAGTCTTATTAAATTATTAAAGCTTTACGCCTTTGTAATTTTGCTATAATATGTATAACTTGTTGACATACGTTTTGACACACTTTAAAATGCAATTTAGCAAGACCAAACGGAAAGAAAAATGTTCGCTGAGGAAGTGGCAGCAGCTATGAACAAAAATCTCATTCTAAACTTTATGAAAGTGATCATCTTTTTTGCCATAACCCTGACCGGATGCGGCAAGGGTGAAAAGATAGAGGAAGCCTTAACGGAAGTTTTGATCGTGGCAGGAGAGTCCGTTTTGGAAGAGGGCAGGTCGTTAGCTGAAGCAGTTCCCGTCAAGGAAGCAAAACCGGATCCTTTTCTTGTGGAAGAACAGGAGATCCTGGAGGACCTTCCGGATCAGACCTGGGTCTTTCACGCTGACGATTTTGTGCCGGAGGAAATCGCCTGCGAGAATGTGTTGGCAGGTTATAAGGATGGCAGAGAAAATCCGACACTTATGTCATTATATGACGAACTTCCCGAGCATATTTACTATGTGGAATATGATATAGACGGCAATGGAGTCTTGGATTATATTGTGGTGCATGACAGTCCCTCCGATATGGCAGGTGATCCCCTGGGGGGTGAGGTCTGGTTGAGCAGAGAGGAAAGATATGAGCGGATACAGCTTCCGACAGCATATTACATGACTAACGACTCCTGGGAGGAGCCCTCTCTTTTTATGATGGTGCTCCGCCACAGGTTTAACTGGGGCTGCAGCAGTTTTGCCGTATACCGAGACATTTCTGAACAAAGTTTGGCGATGTATGGCTTTTTCTATGACCGTGGTTTGACAGCTAAAAGAGTGGGAGCAGTTCAGGCTACCGTGGTAATAGGGGAATGTTATCTGACCCGGACACGGTATCAGGGGTTGGACGGCTATGAAGAGACTCCTGTGAGACTGGAAATACAGAAATGGTACGAGGAAAAATACTTACACCAAGTGTTGTTTCCCGAGCAGCATTGGCATTGGTGGGAAGGGACGGACGAATCTTGGGATGGCAACGATGACGGATACGAGGATATTCTCTACTTTTCCGGCAGTGTCAGCGGCAGCGGAGGAACATTCAAGGATTATCGCTTGTTTGTCTGGTCAGAGCAGGAGGGGCAATATGAAGAGATGGAGCTTCCCCTGTTTGTGTTCATGGATCATGAGAAACATAAGCTCTATAATCGTGGGCAGTCAGGTGTGTCCCACCAATGTTATGAAATCTATGGGCTGAAGGATGGGATATATCAAAAAGAAAAAGAATTGTATATTGATTACAGCCTGCAGCAGCGGGAGGATGGAGAATACATTGCCACGGCAACCTATGAGGAATGGGGGGAGATTGTGGAAGAAGTGGACGTTACAGGGCTTGATTGGAACGAAACGACAAAGCTGTTGGAGAAAAAATTTCCGGAATTTAATTTCTGGAGAGTGGGATAGAGGAGAGATGATACGCCATGGGCAAAAAGATCAAACTGATAAATAGCACAAAAGTTATGTCCTCCCCAAAAGACTATGAGAGTTCCATACAACATATTTTAAAGCAGCTGACGCTGGAGGAGAAGATTTCCATGATCCACGGAAGCGGCTTCTTCCGTACATCGCCGGTGGAGCGTCTGGGCATTCCCGCGCTCAGAATGTCGGACGGCCCCATGGGAGTGCGCCAGGAATTTCCCGATGATGATTGGACACCGGTGGGAAATACCGATGATTATGTGAACTATAATCCCAGCAACAGTGCTCTGGCGGCAACCTGGAATCCGCGGTGTGCCTATGAATGTGGGCAGGTTCTGGGGGAGGAGGCCAGAGGGAGAGGAAAGGATGTCATTCTGGCGCCAGGCATCAATATCAAGCGTGATCCTCTATGTGGGCGCAATTTTGAATATATGAGTGAAGATCCCTACCTTATCGAGACACTGGCGGTTCCCTTTATCCAAGGGGTGCAGGAGAGCGACGTGGCTGCCTGTGTCAAGCACTTTGCGGCCAACAATCAGGAGACAGATCGATTTTGGGTGGATACTCTGGTGGATGAACGAACGCTTCAGGAAATTTATTATCCGGCGTTTCGTGCAGCGGTGCAAAAGGGAGAAAGCCTCTCTTTAATGAATGCCTACAACAAGTTAAATGGTGCCCATTGCAGCGAGAATCGTGAGCTTCTGGATCATGTGCTTCGGGAGAAGTGGAAATATGACGGGGTTGTTATAAGCGACTGGGGATCTGTCCACACTACAAAGGAAGCGGCAAGTGCATCCCTTGATGTGGAGATGAGTGTGACCGATAATTTTGACCAATACTATTTTGCCGACCCGCTCCGTCAGGCGGTGGAAAGCGGCGAGGTCTCCGAGGCGGAGATTGATAAAAAGGTGAGCAATATTTTACGCATGATGTTCCGCTTGAAAATGATCGGACCTGACGCGGAGAGCCGCAAGGCAGGTACCTACAACACTGCAGGACATCAAAATGTGACCAGACAGACGGCCAGAGAGGCGATCGTACTGTTAAAGAATGAAGAACAGTTACTTCCGATCGGCGAGGAGCGTCTGAAGATGATCCGCGAGGCAAAAACTGTGGGCGATGAAAATGCTGTCACGGGTATATTGCCGGAGGGAACCCGAAAGCGCAAGATTGCCGTGATCGGTCAAAACGCGGTGCAATTCCACGCGGGAGACGGCGGCAGCGCAGAGATCAAAGCATTCTATGAAATCTCTCCCCTGATGGGGCTGAAAAAAGCATTGGGCGGAAATGTGGATGTAATCTATGCACCGGGATACTATATTCCTGCCAAAAAGAAAGAGGACGAGACCAGCTGGCAGGCATCAAGCCTGGAACAGTCCCCGTCGAACTCAGAGCAGGGTTCGAAGGATGACGCAGAGTGCGCCCGTCTGAAAGAGGAAGCATGTGCTTTGGCGGCGGAAGCCGATGAGGTGATCTTTGTGGGCGGGCTCAATCACGATTATGATCAGGAGGGCAAAGACCGGGCGGATATGAGGCTGCCCTATGGGCAGGACAATCTGATTGAAGCGCTACTCAACATAAAATATGACATGATTGTCGTTATGGTGGCAGGTTCGCCGGTGGAGATGCCCTGGCTGGATCGTGTGAAAGCACTGGTGTGGTGCTATTACTCCGGAATGGAGACTGGAAACGCGTTGGCAGATATTTTGCTCGGTAAGATCAACCCTTCTGCAAAGCTGCCCGAGACTTTTCCGGCGGCTTATTGTGACACGGTGACAGCGAAAAATGACCAGTTTGGAAAGGAAGGTGCGGTAACATATCAGGAGGGTATGTTTGTAGGATACCGGTACTATGAGAGGGAAAATATCAAACCGGCTTTTCCCTTTGGCTTTGGCCTGTCCTACACCCGTTTTTCCATAGATGATGTGCAGATACACATGCCGGAAAACTGCGGAAATGAGCAGCGGTCTGAGAAAAATGAGGATGACATAGCTGTCACAATCTGCGTTGACGTGACCAACGTCGGAGCAATGGCGGGCGCGGAGGTGGTTCAGTGTTATGTGGCGGACTGTGAGTGCAGCGTGGAGCGGCCGGGTAAGGAATTAAAAGCTTATCAAAAAGTGTCCCTGCAGCCCGGCGAGACCAAGCGGGTGACACTGGAACTACCCTATCGAGCCTTTGCATTTTATGATGTGGGGGAGGAAGCCTTTGTGGTGGAGCCCGGCAAATTTGAATTGTATATCGGTAATTCTTCTGACAACTGCCTGATACGGTCGGAGATGGAACTTGCACCGCTCCTTTTTTAAAAAGGAGCGGTCTTTTTTTCTTCCGGTGTAGCTTTTTGTACAGCTGCGAAGTATATAAGACAAAGGGGAATACTAATGACAACTGACGGGAGGAAAATTTGGTGAGAAAAGAGGCAGAGAAAAAGAACTCCAATATGCAGGAAATGGAGCGAGTCATCCGCCAATATTCCGATATGGTTTACCGTTTGGCGTTTGCCCGTGTGGGTTCTAAGCATGATGCGGATGAAATCTATCAGGAAGTGTTTTATCGGTATGTTCGCAAACGGCCGGTTTTTGTGAGCGAGGATCATGCTAAAAATTGGTTTTTGCGAGTGACTCTAAACTGTGCCAATTCCTTTTTTACATCCCCATGGCGCAGGCGCACGGAAAGCTTATCGGAAGAGATTCCCTATCTGGACGAGGAACGGTTGGAGCTTTGGCAGGAGTTGTCGAAACTTCCGGAAAAATACCGCCAGGTATTGCACCTTTTCTACTATGAGGAGATGTCTGTGGCGGAGATTTCCGGGTTGCTTCGCCGCAGGGAATCCACTGTGCGCACCCAGCTGACCCGGGCCAGAAAATTGTTGAGAGAAATTTTGGAGGAGGAAGGATTTCATGCAGACGAAAATTTTTGAATCAGACACAAAAATGACAAGCGCGTCGGAATTTGCACGCGAGAAAGGGATCTACAAGTGGTTGAATGATCCGATCAAACCTGACAGCATGCTGATGCAGAGTGTTCTGACAGAGCTGCGGGAGAGCACTGTGACGGATATAGGTTCCGTAACACTGAAGTGGAGTATGAACGCCCTTCGGGCTTGTGCTGTATTAGGTGCTTTTTGTTTGACGATATTACTCACCATGCCGGTGGCGGCGGCCCATTTCCCTTCCGTATATCGATTGATGTATCAAATATCACCGGAGGTGGCACAGTTTTTCCTGCCGGTGCAGGAGGCGGATGAGTCCGACGGTATCCGCATGGAGGTGGTGTCGGCTTATATCCACGAGGACACAGTGGAGGTTTATCTTACTTTACAGGATCTGACAGGAGATCGTCTGGATGGGACTACAGATCTGTACGACAGTTATTTCATTCACACACCTTTCGACTGCTCTTCCACATGCGAACTGCTGGAATATGAGGAGGCGACTAAGACGGCAACTTTTCTGATCCGCATTACTCAATGGGGCGATCAGGAGATCGTGGGGGATAAGATTACTTTTGGAATCAGAGGATTTGTCAGCCATAAGACGGAATACGAGGCCCTATCCATTCCCATTGATTTAGAGGAGGCGGCAATGGAAACATCTGCCCAGACCATGTACACCAGTCTCACCGGTTGGGGTCGCGGAAATCCGGATTATGATCACTCCAAAGAGAAACATGACCACTGGAACACAAAGGTATTGCAGCCGGGAGAACCGGATGAACGTTTTCCGCTTTCTGCCATTGATCTTACGGGGATTGCCTATGTGGACGGTGCGCTGCATATTCAACTTGCTGTGGAGGATGCTTTGTGGAATGATGATCACGGACACTTTTTCCTGCGGGATGCTGAGGGAAACGACAGACTTTATGACTACAGTTTAAACTTCTGTACCCGTCCGGGGGAGATGAAACAAAATGGTTTTTTGTCCTGGTTTGTGCCTTCTGAGGAAAAGCGGGGAAGAATTGACTATACGGAGTGTGTCTTTGAGATTGCGCCGGAGGAATTATCCCAATATAGCCTGTACGGCTACTTTGTGACCTCTGATACCTTTGAGGAAGGCTATTGGGAGGTGACCTTCCCCATAGAGCAGACAGAATAAAATACTTGACATACACCTTAAATGTGATATAGTTCTAAATGCAAATGAGTTGCATTTGCATTTAGAACTATTTTGTTGTTTGGAGAGCTTGACATGCAGGAAGTTATTTTTGACACTTTTATAGACGGTATAAAATTGATCCCCTTCCTATTCCTGACCTATTTGGCTATGGAATATCTGGAACACCGGACGGGAGACCGTGTACAGCGCATGGTAAAAAAGGCTGGCAGACTGGGTCCTTTGATCGGTGGTCTTTTGGGCGTGGTACCCCAATGTGGCTTTTCCACGGCGGCCTCCAACCTGTACGCGGGCAGAGTGGTCACCATGGGAACACTCTTGGCCATTTACCTGTCAACCTCCGACGAGATGTTGCCAATTTTAATTTCTGAGCAGGCTTCGGTGGGATTGATCCTGCGAATATTACTGGGCAAAATGATCATCGGTGCGTTGGCCGGCTTTGGGATTGATTTGATCTTTCGACGCAAAGAGAAAGAACACAGACATATCCATGACATTTGTGAACAGGAACATTGCCACTGTGAGCAAGGTATCCTGCGCTCTGCTGTGACGCACACTCTAAAGATTACTTTCTTTATATTGGTGATCACCTTTCTCCTCAATATAGTGCTACATTTTGTGGGGCAGGAGGCATTGGCCGGCCTTGTGCTGAACCGTCCTGTTCTGGGACCTGTTCTGGCCGGAATTGTCGGACTGATCCCCAACTGTGCCGCCTCCGTGGTCATCACCCAGTTATACCTTCAGGGAGCCATGAGCGCAGGTGCTATGATGGCCGGCCTCCTGGTAGGATCCGGCGTCGGCCTGCTGGTTCTCTTCCGCGTCAACCACAACCGCCGTGAGAACCTGACCATCACCGGGCTTTTATATCTCATTGGAGTCTTAGCGGGTATTATGATCGAGTTTATTATATAGAATTTACAATTTATTTTTGCAGCATCCAGCCGCCATCGGCGTTCCCTTTGGAAAACTATTAAAAATAACCACCATCAAAAGGAATACATCTTATGAAACAACAATTTTTACATTCCACCGCCCCAGAATACCCCCAAGGCCTCAAATGGACGCGCCAGCGCAAAGATGTTTACCAAGTGCTTTTAAACGCGCAGGAGCCCCTGAGTGCTTCCCAAATATACAACACAATTAACGCCTCAAAAACCCCTCGAAGCGGAACCTATGCCATCTCCACCATCTACCGCATCCTTGCAACCTTTGAGGACAAAAATCTGATCACCAAGACTAACTGGATGGGTAACGGTACTGTTGTTTACGAACTCAATCGAGGGGACCATACGCACTATGCTGTGTGTCTGAGTTGCCGTAAACGAATTTCCCTTCAGGGCTGTCCCCTTACCCATATTCAGATTCCACACAGTATGATCCATGCGCAGGAAGCCGATCTTCTGGACTCCGGGTTTCAAGTGGTCGGGCATAAGCTGGAACTATACGGTTATTGCGGAGAATGTCGTGAGCAGGAAGTCTAAAAAGGTTATTAATTTTTTCTAAAAAATACTTGCATTATCATAGGAGATGTGATAACATAATATTCGCGTTGTAAAGAACAACAATATAGCGGACGCACCGCTAGCTCAGTTGGTAGAGCACCTGACTCTTAATCAGGGTGTCCAGGG
>JAFLRM010000068.1 GCA_022511465.1 Acetatifactor sp.
ATCATAGCCAGATCCGCCGCCATCATGAAGCAGTCATAATAACCGGATGGCATCATCATGATCAGCGTGTAGTAAAATGTATCTTGTCCGTTTACCTTAAATTCGTTTCTCCGCAGGGAAATATTGGGGTTCTCGGGGCTATCCCAGGAAACGTTTTCCCCTCCCACAGGCTGATATGCATTTCCCGGATCCAGGGCGATGGCATTTTTGGTAATTGACAGGGAAAATTCCTTATCCGTGCCTTTCAGTAACATAGCCATGTCCCGCAGGGAGAAATAGGTATTATTGTCATAATCATGATCCAGAACTTTTACAGTGTATGCTGCCCCGGTATCCACCTGCACCTGACAGATTCCGGGAATCTCATAACTTGCGGAGACCCTGATGGGCAGAATACAACACACAAGCGCCACCGATAGTAGAAATACATTTATTTTCTTAAGAATTGTTCTCATTGTGTCTCCTCCCCGCTCAATTCTTCCGGAAAATGAGGATTACAGATTTCCTCTGTCCCTGTCCGTCAAGATCCTCTTCTCCCGACAGAACCAGACTGCGATTCTCCCGCACATAATTTTCCATCTTTATGGTCCCGTCATCATACTGCCATGTGAAAATACCTTCCGCAGCCTCATAAGTTCCGCTTCCGTCATACTGTGCCTGTAAATCCTCCAGAGAAGGGAGCAGCGCAGGTCCGGAATCCATCAAATAAGAGACCGTTGACATCCCAAAGGTTTCGGTGACGAGAGCTTCTAAGCCTTCCTCATCGGTGCCCCCCATATAGCCCGCCATGCGAAGCCTCTCTGCCAAAAGCTCCCTAAAGGCCTCCGCAAATGCCTCATAGGCAGCCTGCTCGCACACATCGTAACTCTCCGGCCGGATACCGCGGCGAAAAGCTCCTTTCGAGTTCGTCGCTGCATCCAAGTTCAAGTCTACCTGAACTGTCAGCTTCTGCATACAGGACTCCACCTCCTCCAGTGAAACAGAGACTCCCTCTATATCCTGCAGCCAGATGAAAGCCGTGACGGAGGCCTGTTCCGTCAAGTCCAGCTCCGCGGTCCATTCCCCCGAAAGGCTCCTGCCACCTGATCTGAAAAAATGCAAATAAGCCAAGACGGCGGTGGAAATGCCCAAGCTTAGGATCAATAGAAATAATATAATGTTCTTTTTGACTTTTCCCATAATATCAATATCCCTCTGCCCTTGATAATAAGCATCTGTTTTACGCAAATAGTGCTCAAATACCCCGCAACAAGCTTACGGGGTATTTATGCCTTCTTATATTTTACTACTGTCTTTTTGGGAATTCAATCAAATTCATGTCGAATCATTTTTGCTGTAAAGGGTTCAAGTCAAAAATTTAGCCACTTGGGTGCTCAGGAACAGTTTATCTGTGATAATCTTAACACTATCGGGTTTGACACCCCCTGAAAGCCCAAAAAACCTCTCATTATATACTCTCAAAAAAGTAGGATTTGAGAGAGCAGGAAGTTATAAAATTTTTAAAAGGCGAATTGACTTGTTATAAAGAAATCTCGCTCAAAAAATCATCAACATCCATAAAACCTATTTCCCGTTCATTACACAAATGTTTTACAATAGTATAATCTTTCGACTTTTTGTCCATTACTACCGTTCTATTATCGCTAATTGCAATCGCAAATATAAACGGCATTGCTACGGGAATATTTCTTATGAATGCTCCGGATCTAGATATAAATTCAAAAATACCAGCATCAACAAGTTCACCCAAAATATTAGCTTCTTTTTGTGTAATATTGCGAAACATTTTCCCATTTTCATCAAGCCATTGAAGTGACGTTTCCTCTTCCAACAAACTTTCTAGGCGCTTCTTAGTTTCCTTATCACATATTATTTCTCCATTACTGCATTTTTCACAAAATAAATTGTATAACTTTGGAATCGTCTTTCGTGGAAATGTTTCAAGCATATAATAAATAACACTTTCGTCAAGTATATATTCCATCAGAACACACCTCCCATCATCTTAGAGGCAAGTTTTGATACGTGCATTGTTTTTAAACCTGTATATATTCCCACTTGTGATTTAGTTATCTTGCCAGAATAATATGAAGAAAACACTTTATTCAAGTATGAACTGCCAAGATAACTCATTTTAGTATAATAAAAATTACCGCCCGCCATGGCATTAGCTTTTCTAAGAGATCCGACACGATTTTGATTAAAAAAATCTTTATCAATTAACTCCATTTTTAATAATCTATACATCAAGGCATCACGACTAACATTATACCTTTTAGCCAGATTATCGATTTCATCTATATCCTGAACTACATCTATTCTTTCAATTTGTTCTAATAAATCAGTTTCTGGTATCAAAAAATTACTTGCAAAATTATTACATTTAGTTTCTTCATATCCATTTGTATAATCAATATCCGCTTCTTTTAGATAAATATGATATATTTCATGGAACAATGTAAATATCTGTCTTTTAAAGGACATTTTATTATTTATTAAGATAACAGGAAATTTTTCATCATACACACAAAGTCCTGATATATCATCATTTTTAAAAGAATCTTTAAATACATATATTCCATTTTCAAATAAGTTTGTCCTTAAAAATTCAAGTAAATTTTCCGGGCGTGTAAATCCTCCTTGTACTGTCAAATCAAGTTTTAATGCCGCTCTCAACACATCCATTAAACCTTCTTCAGATTTACAATTCTTAATAATATCGGTGAAGCATACTCTCGGGTCTTCTGCAAATAACTCCTCTAAACTAAGTCTATACATATCCGCCTTTTCAATCAATTCTCTAACCGGCTTAGTTAATCCAACTTTATATTGATTTTCTATGCTTCTAAACGCCACCTGAATCTTGGCTACATTAGGAATACTGTTTGCAAAGAAAAAAAATACTGGTCTATTATAATAATCCGCAAGTTTTTCCAATTGAGGATACGAAGGAAAATCTTCACCAGATTCATATTTCTGTAAAGCTTCTATTTTAATCTTTGTCTTATCACATACTTCCTCTAAACTAACCTGATAATACTCTCGTATATACTTTAAAACATCACTTTTTATGGACGTCATCTTTTCCATCACTTTTGACCTCCTCTCTTAGCAAAAAATCATATGTATTCATATATTTGCTAGCAATTTCTGGCAGCAACGCCTGAACACCATCTGTTAATTCTAAAAATTTCGCTTCGTTCACTTTCCAATCTACACAATACCTCACTTTAGGATATCCCTTTTTAACTGGGACGGGATATGTTATTATATTTTTTAGACTATATCCATGTCTTGCTTTCAGCAGTAATTCAGCGCTTGGACTAAAATGAACCCCTAGCCAGTCGCATGTTTCATGCCAACTCGCGCATTCATCAATTCCAGGTCCAATCATAATATTATTTTTTGTGTTGTACTTTCCAAAAGCTATTGCACCTCTTATAGGATAAGTCTCTTCCACGCATCTCTCCAGTATGTATCTCGCAATTCTGGCATGTAGTTCTAATAACGTCAGCTTGTTAGAATCTGCCATTTCCGGCGTAAAGATGGCAATAGTATCTGAAATACTAATAAGTTTACTTAATTGTATTCCTTTACTATAAGGGAACAATTCGCTAGTATACTCTTGCACAACGTCTCCAATTTCACTTATTAAATTACTAACTTTTTGTAAATGATCGATATTATTTCTATTTTGCCATAGCCCTTTCCAACCAAGAAAATCCATAAAGGTGATCGCACCACACTGAAAATCATAATTTTTAAGTTTCGCAAATTTGGACACTTCTTTCGCAATGTCATTGAGTTCTTTTTGAAGATCATCATGACTTAAATTACAATTAGCAGAAAGTTGCTCAATTCTGCCCTGTATCGTAGCAGACAGTTCAACCACATATTGATTAATAAATTTATCTAATGGCATTTCTGTTTTTTTATCAGTTACAATCCAAAATTTTCTCGATTTACTTACACAAAATATATCACAAAAAGCACCACTATATATCGAAAATAGTGTTAAATGAAATAGATGATTCTCTGTAGCATATGTTTTTCTTTTGCCAAAAAAATAGTACCCAATCATCTCATGCATTGCCTTTGAGTTACCATCCAAAAAATCCAAAATAGTCCTGCTAGGCTCTTCTGATTCGTCCTCTTCCACCTTATATTTCTTCAATTCTAAATTTTTATCGATTGTATATGTGGGTGTCTTTATCTTAATCTCCGAGAATAAAGCAAAAGCCATCTCAAAAATTGCAGGTCGTAAAAGCTTTTGTTCATCCGACAAATCTTTTTGACTTACATATCCAACTTTGTTCATTTCCCTTAATAGTCTTTTGATTTCTTCTAATATAACCATTCTATTATCCTTCTTGTATTTTACAGCATAATACTCTATAAGAAGTTACCTTTTTCTTTTCGCATAGGATTCGGATATTGAAGCGTTGATTTCATCAACCGATAGCTCCGATATATCCACCACCTGTTTCCTTAATTCTATGAATGCTTGCTTCGCTCCCCCTTTTAATTGTCTTTTCAGGTAAGGTGCCTCAAATAGAAGACGACTTTTCACCATCTTGCTTCTGGCTATAAACCTACGAAACGTAGCTAGTCAATCCATACTCAACTGCTCATAAATCTCTGCCACTTCCTATTTTAATCCTTTATCTGTTTAAATTATATCAAAACTGGTTCTGAAATAACACTCCCCCTTTGCTAATAAATTGTGTTGGATTTGAATGTGTCTGTAATGTTATTCTATACTTCCTTTCAAAGACACCAACATAAACTGATATTAAAGCAATGCATAGTGAATACGTCATATTTGTTTCCGTGTCAATCCCCCAGTTTTCCCTTATAAAACTTACATCGACCTTAATATATTAAAATATAATATTGCTACTCATCAGTTCAGCCTGCTTGATGACTATATCAATAGCTCCTTTTGCTTTCTCTGGGGGATAATCATACTTACGCAGCAGATGTTTTACCTGCGTCCTCATATATGCTCTGGCGGATTCTTTCTTGTCCCAATCCACTGTACGACTTTTTCTGATTAAGTCGGTAAGGTCGTGTGCAATCTGGATCAGAATATCGTCCTTCATCTTTGTCAGCACTTCCGAATCAGCCACCAACGCATCATAAAATGCAAGTTCCTCCGTTGTCAGCCCTTTTTCCTCTCCAGCATAGAATGCCTCTGTCATCTCCTTAGATAACTCCAACAGTTCCTCAATGACCTCAGCACTGGTTATAAGCCGATTATTGTATGCCTTCAGCAACTGTTGCATCTTCTCGGAGAACAATTGCGATTTTACCACACCTGTTCTGGCAAACACACGGATATTGTCTTCCAACAGCTTCCTTAACATCTCCGCGGCAATATTCTTATGCTTCATCTTTCGAATTTTGTCCATATACTCATCCGAAAGAATAGATATCTCAGGATTCTTCTTTCCTGCCTGTGCAAAAATATTGTAAATGCCTTCCTGCTCAATAGCCTGCTCAAGTAAAGTTAAGATGCGAGAATTAATTTCATTACTTGTAATACCTCCCCGGCCACCGTACTTGCAGAGTCCGGCTTTGATACATTTGAAGAATTCAATCTCCTTCTTTGTTTTAGTGTCAAGCATACTCCGACATAAGGTTTCTGCCTGACTGAGTGCCGTGGCTTCCCTGATAAAGAGTTTCTTTTCATCCTCTTCGAAGGCCAAAGCGAAATTGACACCATTAGCGATGGTGTTAAGACGATCTGCATCGGAATCACCAAAAAAAGCACCATAATCATAACCATAGAAAAAGTCGCGCATAGTCTCCATCTTACCCAACGCAATGGTGTATGCCTGTGCCAAATCAGGCACCTTATCCTGATCCCGCTTTGTATATTGGCTTAGGGCAGATTTAAGTTCTGCAGCCATGCCTATGTAGTCCACCACCAGCCCTGCCTCTTTGTCTTTATAGACACGATTCACGCGGGCAATGGCCTGCATTAGATTATGCCCTTTCATGGGCTTATCTATATACATGGTTGCCATGGAGGGAACGTCAAACCCTGTCAGCCACATATCTACTACAATCGCGATCTTGAACTCGCTCTTAATATCCTGAAACTCTACCATGAGTTTTTCTCGGTACTTCTTATTGCCTATAATATCATGCCAGTCCTCATCGTCTTTATTGCTCTCCGTCAGAACCAATTTTACTTTCTTATCCCATTGGGGCCGCTTATGTAAAATCGTTCTGTAGAGATTGACAGCTATCCTGCGTGACATGCAGACAATCATAGCCTTCCCGGTCAGAACATACTGCCTGTCCTCATAATGGGCAATAATATCATCTGCCAGCAGATTTAACCGTTCCTTAGAGCCTATGATGGCTTCAATCGTACTAAGGTCGGATTTTGACTTTTCTATTATGATTCCCGGTGCCTCAGTTGCCATTTTTTCATATTCTGAGTCTATCTGCTTTAATAGCTCGTCATTTAACTTTATCTTTGCAGTGCGGTTCTCATAATAAATCGGAACGGTGGCTCCGTCTTCTACGGCCTGAGTCATATCATAAATGTCAATATAATCGCCAAAGACTTCCACTGTCGAGCGATCATCAAAATCAATGGGAGTTCCTGTAAATCCAATAAAGGCCGCATTTGGCAGGGAATCCCGCATATATTTCGCCATGCCATATTTCCACTCACCTGTCTCACGGTCAAGCTTTCCGTCAAGACCATACTGGGATCGGTGTGCCTCATCGGCCATAAATATGATATTGCTTCTCTCGCTTAATACCTCATCACTTTCTTCAAACTTCTGTATTGTGGTGAAAATAATGCCTCCTGCCTTGACCTTTAACAGTTCCTTCAGATGCTCCCGGCTCTCTGCCTGCTTCGGATTCTGCCGGAGCATGAGCCTGGAACACGTGCAAAAGGTATTGTAGAGCTGCTTATCCAAGTCATTTCTATCGGTCAGCACTACTATCGTTGGATTATTGAAGTCTGGATTACGGATAATGCAGCCTGCATAAAAAACCATAGAAAAACTTTTCCCGCTACCCTGAGTATGCCAAACCACCCCTACCTTATTACTCTTGTCTTTCAGGGCTCTTAGGGTCCGTTCCACTGCCTTAGTAACAGCAAAATATTGATGATAACCAGCCAGTATCTTTATGGTTTGGCCCTCCGCCTCCTTAAACATGATAAAGTTATGGATTAAATCCACTAACCGGGCTTTAGGAAAGACCCCATTTAATAGTTTGGAAAAATAGTTCACCCCGTCTTCATCCGGTTTTTCCCCATCTTCCGATTTCCATGCCATATACCTTGTAAAGTCTGAGGTTATCGTGCCGATCCGTGTATCCAGACCATCGCTGATAACATTGAACGCATTATAGCAAAACAGGCTTGGAATATCCAACTGATAATTTTTAACCTGTTTATACGCATTTTCAATGGTAGTGTCCGCATTGGCCATGTTCTTCAGTTCAAAAAGTACTATCGGGATGCCATTGATGAAAACGAGAATATCCGGCCGCTTATTTTTATATTCGATTACTGTATATTGATTAATAACCATAAAAGTGTTCTTTTCTGGCTCATCAAAATCAATCAAATGTACCGTAAATGTCTTTTCTTCTGCTCCATCTCTGTATGGAACCGGCACTCCCTCTATAAGATATTTATGGAAGGCTGCGTTCAGTTCCTCCAATTTTAGTAACCCTAAGTCTTTGATAGCTCTTTGGGTTTCCTCTACAATAGACATGGTAATACCGGGATTAATATGAAACATGGATTCTTCAAAAAACTCTTTTAGGATCACCTCATGGTAATCTCTGTCAATATCCGGACCATATAGATATTTATATCCCTTTTCCTGCAATTCGGATATAATCACTTGTTCCAATGTGTTTTCATTGATTGGCATAGTATCACATCCCTCCAAGATCACACTTCTGCACTGATAATATACTTTGAATCGTATGCTATACGCTGCTCTGGCATATTATGTATGTCAAACACACAAACCTTTGGCAAATCAAAATTAATTAACTTAAATGGTGTGTACCAAATCAAATAGTCTATGTTTGAGTTTTCAAAGCTACATAAAAAATTATTGTCCATAAACCAAAAGTGTGGTATCCGATTAATCATATCATCGGCTCTATATTGCTGTGTTGCAACCTTGTGCTGGGAAACTTTTAAATACGCCGATGACTCGTCCATAACAAAAAAGATCATTGTATAATTCGGATGGTTAGTCTTGTACATATCGAAATTTTTCTTATGATTGTCAATTACTCTAACAAAGTTTTTCTTATAAAACTCATAGTTGTGGTCCTCCTTGGTCGGCAAATCCGTAATAGCATTTATCATAAGATGATTTACATTCGGTAACATATCCATAATTCCAGACTGTAAGATTTCTTTTTCGACATCTCGAATATGCCTATTAGTTGGATTAACAATTTTTCCTTTTTTATTTTTATAGGAATGGTCGTCTACCCGCATCACCTCCATCATACATTTATATTCATCAGAATAAAAATCTGGCGGTGGATCTGCTTTCCCAGAACTTTCAATCCATAATTTCCAATTATCTTTACTATGGATAGTTTCGAATACTTCTATGGTCTTTTCACTTTCAACCGGGAAATACACTGATGTACTATCTACAGATTGAAATAATTCTATAATAACTTTCTCGCTATCTAAAAAGTACACTTATAATTCACCCTTTCTCTTAGAATATCCGGAAATTTAGCAGTCTAAAGGTTGAGGTCAGACACATCAATTACACCAGACATCAATTTTGGAAGTAGCGTATCGCGAAGCTTTACAAGATTATCGCTCTCTTTCCGAAGATTTCGAATCTGAGAGAATACCGGCTGAATGCTGCAATCAAAGTCGAGCAACTCCTCTGGTGATGGAAGCACTACTTCGATTTTATTTAAGTTGGCTTGGCTAATCTTTTGTTGTACGGCTCCAGTAACAATAGATTTGACGTTCGTCAGGCTAAAAAGCAAGTATAGTAATTCAACTGTAAAGCCATTCTTTCCAGTGAGTATATGCGCATGATTATTGACCCAAAATCTACCTTCTACATATTGAAGAATTGGATATCCGCTATCATCAACCACGGTACCGTCTTCTCCTAAGAGAAGGTAAATTCCGTCAAATAGGTACCTATCGACATAATCCATAATCGAAGTCGCTCCATAATATGGATATATCTTATCTAAATCAGCTCTTTCTCGGCTGGATAGTGGAATCCGCCTTGAGTCGTGTAGTTCAATTATCTCAGCGACAGTTCCAAGTCGCCAATTGGAGGGCATTGTGCCGTCGAAAGGTAATAAATCGACAAATCGGGACTTGTAAAGTGTCTGTGCTTGCAGAAATAAATTCCTGTTTATCTTCTGATTTAATTCAATTTTCCTTTCAATTGCATTAACTATATTTACTATATTTTTTTGCGCGTCTATATCTAATAAATCACATTCAAAATTAAGGAAATCCTTTATTTTCATGTTCGGCTGTGTTGATGTTCCGTATGCTATTGCTTGAATATAATCTTGACACTCTTTACTTCGAACTATGTAATATAAATATTTTGGCATAATCTTTCTGCCATCAGCTTCTATTTTGATTAGTCCATTATTATATACAGCTTCTGGATTACCTTCTATATATTTATTCACACCAATTGTATTTCCAGTTCTTGCAACTAAAATATCGCCATCATGAAGCTTGTATCTTTGATAGTCTTCTGGTGATGTTTTTGTGAATCCCCATTGCTCATATTCTCGTCCCTGAGACACATCTCCTATACGCAAACATCGAAGGTTAGTTTTTTCCTGCAGTATCGGTGCGCGTTTAATCGCATCAGCACCGGTATTCGCTGATACAACCAGATCACACAATTTATATTTCATATCCTATTGCTCCTAGCTTTGTGCGGATTTCATCTTGCAACTTTATTGACTCAGTAAACATCTCTGATAACTCAACAGTCAGTCGCTGCATTTTTTCTTCAAATAGCTCTCCATCATCCTCTTGTTCTTCAATACCAACATACCTACCCGGCGTTAAAACAAAGTCCTGCTGTGCAATTTCATCAATCGTCGCCTCTTTACAAAACCCTTGCACATCTTTATAGCCAGTGCCCTTCCACCAATTTTGATAGGTACTTGCAATCTTAAGAATGTTATCCTCGGATAACTCTCTCACCCTTCTATCAACCATATGTCCAAGTTTTCGGGCGTCAATAAACAGCACTTTGCCTCTGGAATGCTCACCTTTTCCTTTTCTCATAATCCATAAGGAAACCGGAATACCCGTTGAATAAAAAAGCTGGCCCGGCATTGCCACAATGCATTCCACGACATCCCCTTTTACCATGTTAGCTCGGATATTTCCTTCATTAGAGGTATTGGAACTCAGTGAGCCGTTAGCTAGAACAGTTCCACAAACGCCGCCCGCAGGATTTAAATGGTGAATCATATGCTGGAGCCATGCAAAATTAGCATTTCCTAATGGCGGTATCCCATATTTCCAGCGAGGATCCTCTTGCAGGCGTTCACCACCCCAATCTGATATATTGAAAGGCGGGTTTGCCAGTATGTACTGTGCTTTCAATGTCTTATGCTGGTCATCATGAAACGAATCCGCATTGTGCTTTCCGAGGTTTGCTTCCAACTGCCGGATGGCCAGATTCATTTTCGCCAGCTTCCAAGTAGTGGGATTGCTTTCTTGTCCGAAAATAGAAATATCCCGCTCATTTCCTTGATGTTCTCTTACAAATCGAGCAGACTGGCAGAACATACCGCCACTCCCACAGGCTGGATCGAATATCTGCCCTTCGTAGGGTTCAATCATTGAAACAAGAGTTCTTACAATACAAGATGGCGTATAGAATTCCCCGCCCAATTTTCCTTCTGCACTTGCAAATTTACTCAAAAAATATTCGTATACCCGTCCCAAGATATCTTTTTCCTGTGCTGCCGTAGAACCAACCTCAATGTTTGTAAAAAGTGTCACAAGTTCTCCGAGCCTTGTTTTATCTAATTCTGGTCTGGAATAATTCTTTGTCAATACACCTTTTAGAGAATCATTTTCCTTTTCTATTACTTCTAAAGCATTATCTATAACACTTCCTATATCTGTGCTAGTGGCGTGTTTCTGAATTTCCTCCCATCTTGCCTCTTTTGGGACATAAAAGATATTTTCTGCGAGGTACTCATCTCGGTCCTCTTCATCACCGTACCCATCTGCCAAAAGTTGCTGATATTTCTCCTCAAATGAGTCAGAAACATATTTCAGGAAAATTAATCCCAATACAACGTGCTTATATTCAGCAGCATCCATATTAGAGCGTAATTTGTCTGCTGCAAGCCATAGCTTTTCTTCAAATCCAACCGTTGTTGTCCCTGCTGCCATTGATGTACCTCCATATGTCTTTATCTTTATCATCTCAAAATCACTGTCCAATTTTATGTACTTTGTGTGAATCTTCTGTTTTTGTCCCACATGGTATCATCCACCTCCGACCTTTATGCACAGCGCCCTCAATCCTACCCTATTTGCAATATATCGCTACTCTTCTCTGTGATATATTCTCGCACTGATGTTAAATATTCCACTGCTATCTCTCCACCAGATTTTTAATATAATTATATTCGAGAATACGAACAGTTACAAGTGTTTTCGTACTTACCAACTTATTGTTTTTTGTTCTCTGTATTTATAATTTAAATTGGATACTCGTCCAGTGCACCTTCCAAAAGAATGGACATCATATCCCGCATGACGGCATTTATGTCATTGCCGTTCTTGATGCTGATATCATTATTCTTCAGATAATCATGCATCAACTCTCTCATTGCTGCTTTTTGTGGTAAACGCACCATAGCGCGTACCCCTACAGATTATGCCGCCCTCTAAAGGGCGGC
>JAFLRM010000069.1 GCA_022511465.1 Acetatifactor sp.
TTCGTCCCCGAATAGACGGACATAAATTCAGCAAAGCTGAGAGGATGCATATGAATTTCATCTCCCCGCCCTCGAAATTCAGTAATCACATCCTTAGACAAAAACCGGGCATTGCTTCCTGTCACATATACATCTACATTTTTCATACGGATCAGACTGTTTAATACGGATTCAAATTCTCCTAAAAACTGCACCTCGTCCATCAGTACATAGTACATTCCATCATCTTTAATCTGCTCCTTGAGATAGGGATACAGAACATCCGGATCACGAAAACGCTTATTTTCAAAGGAGTCGAATGCAATTTCGATAATGTGTTGCTCATCCGTTCCTTCTTCCAGCAGATAATCCTTAAACAGATTGAACAACAAGTAGGACTTTCCGCAGCGACGGATTCCGGTTACCACCTTGATAAGTCCATTTTGCTTTTTACTGATGAGTTTATCCAAATAGATATCTCTCTTAATTTCCATATCATAGCCCCTCTTTCTACTGAAAATTTTTGCGAGATATCGCAAAATTATTTAGTAGCATTATATCCCACCCTAAATGATTTTACAAGTCCTAGTGAAAATTTTTGCGAGACATCGCAATTTCAATATCTGCTAATTCTATCGTCGCTTTCCTGTGTGCAATCATAATCACCGTTTTGTTTTCCTTAAGCTTTACAATAGTCTCCTGAATGAGCCGTTCTGATTCATTATCCAGCGCGGATGTCGCTTCGTCAAACAATATAATTGGAGCATCTTTTAGGATCGCTCTGGCAATGGCCACACGCTGACGTTCCCCTCCGGATAATGACTGTCCTCTGTTAGAAATTACGGTATCATATCCATTCTTTTGCATTAAGATAAATTCATTCGCATTTGCCTGTTTTGCAGCCTCTATCACTTCTTCATCAGACGCATCCAATTTCCCGTATCTGATATTCTCCATGATACTTGTTTCAAATAAATATGGTTCCTGTGGTACATAAGCAATCAACTTTCTTGCGTTTTCATATCCAAGTGTTTCTAATGATTTTCCCAAAATTTTGATAGCGCCTGCATCATAGGGATAAAACCCCAACATCAGTTTTGCCAATGTACTTTTTCCACATCCCGACTTTCCTGTTAATGCAACATTTTTATCTTTTGGAATCCATAGAGTTTTATGATCAAATACTTTGTGACTGTCATCATACGCAAACGTCAGATTTTCTACTTCTACTACATAAGGGTTCTCTATCCCCTCATCATTCTCCATAATTATAGATTGTTTCATAACATCCACTTCTTCCTCCTGATCCAAAAACTCAAATATTTTTTCTGCATAAGCTACGCAATTTATCAGTTCAGGATAATATTTCCCTAATTGCAAAAACCGAAAACTCAATGCCCCATACATCGTATAGATAGCAGCCACTTCCCCGATTGTTACCATATGATTGTGCAGAAAATAGATTCCGATAACCAGAAACATCAATGCACATAATAGATCAAATCCCACATTGAACGATTCCAACAGGCTGCTTAAGAACATTTTCTTTTTCTGGGTATTTATAAATGAATTATTTGCATGAATATACTGCTGTTCGGTTTTATGTTCATTGTCATACAGTTTGCATATCTCCATACCTGCGATCAGGTTGGAGAGCTTCTCAACCATAACTGCATTATGTTTTGCCATATCTTTTGCCACCTGCTTTATCGGCTTTGATAACGATGCATTTATAAGAAACAGCAGCAGATTTAATACAATCAAAACCAGCGTCATCATAGGATTTAACAAAGTCATTGCTACTACATACACCATAACACTAATGATCGGGGCAAGCACTCTCCGCAATCTGGAAGAATATATTTCTGATGCCCTATCCGTGTCATAAACTAGCCTTAATATGATTTCTCCACTGTGATGTGTATCATAATACTTCATCGAAAGTCTCATGGACTTTGCGAATACTCTCTGTTTTACCTCAACAGATGCTCTTTTAGCCTCATTATTATATATTCATGAAAGTTGCCGCGATAATGGTAGAAAGAAGAGCAGCGACAATATTTATAGGCAACTCATAATATAACTCAGTAATATCTTTGCTTTGCGCGATATCAAATATAAGCTTAACGAGAATCGAGCCAACCACATCAAACAAAGAACTAAAAGCCGTCATCATAAATATCGCAAGCAGATACTTTGGAAGCCTTTTACCCATCAATCTCATAAATTTTAAAAACATACTTTTATGCTTCATGACACACCTCCTGATGATGTATGGTTTCCTTTTTGTAAAGACCGGAATAAATCCCATCCATGACAACTAATTCCTTATGCGTTCCGGTTTCAACCACTTTTCCCTTATCCATTACAATAATTTTATCAGCATTTACAATGGTAGATAATCTATGCGCGATTATGATAATCGTTTTGTTTTTCTTTAATTCGTCCGCTGTCAATACATTAGTGATCGCGGTTTCCGTACCTGCATCTAATGCGGATGTAGGCTCATCCATAAGAAGAATCGGGGCATTCTTTAGCAACGCTCTGGCGATAGATATCCTCTGCTTTTCTCCACCTGACATATTCGCACCACGTTCCCCCACCACAGTATCGTACCCTTCCGGCAGACTTTCAATATAATCATGGATACAGGCAGCTTTACACGCACTTTTAATCAGTTCATTTGAAGCTGCTCTATTTCCATAGGAAACATTTTCAGCAATCGTATCGGGAAAAAGGAATACATTTTGTGTAACAATTCCTATCTGGGCCCTGACAGCATCTAAATGAAACTCATCAAAATTTTGCCCCATAAACTTATAATCATTTTACAGGGAATGCTGCAGCGTCTGATTCTGACAATTTATCAGCAGTATTTACCATATGAGGATACAATACTGAAATATAGAAATTATGATACACGAATCCATGATGCAATGATTTATTTAGAAGAAAATTTGGAATTTGCTCCATCTATCGAAGAAACAGCACGTTATGTATCACTGTCCGTTTCGCATTTTTCCAGATTATTTAAAGATGTGGTGGGATGTTCATTTACCGATTATGTCACATCCATAAGACTTCAACATGCACAGATACTTCTTGCCAAACAGGAACTTTCCGTTGGAGAGATCGCAACAAAAGTTGGATTCTCCAACGGAAATTATCTCTGCAATGTATTCAAGCGCAAGTTTGGATGTTCGCCAAGTGAATTTAGAAAACAGATATCATGATGCCTATTCTATCTGCCGTGCACTGCCTTCTCCAATCTCTGCAGGGCCTCCTCCAGCACGCTTCTGGGACAGGCCACATTGATCCTCTGGAAGCCTCTGCCGCTGTCTCCAAAGATCCGTCCACTGTCCAGCCAGAGCTTCGCCTCTCTCACGATCAAATGTTCCAGTTCCGCGTCAGACAGCTTCATTCCACGGAAATCCAGCCACACCAGATAGGTTCCCTCCGGCTCGAGCATGGTTACTTCCGGTATTCGCTCTGCGAAAAATGTCCTACAGTATTCGATATTGGATCTGACATAGGAGAGCATCGCCTGATACCACTCCTCCCCGTCCCGGTAGGCCGCCTGACAGGCTACCAGGCCCATCACGTTCAACTGGCTGTATCCGGACGCGTCCATCTGCCGTCGGAACGCCCTTCGTAGTTCCGGATCAGCAATAAAGATATTGGAGATCTGCAGACCCGCTATGTTGAAAGTCTTGCTGGGAGCGGTACATGTGATGGTAATCTCCTCATGCTTTTTGTTCATACCGGCAAATACATGGTGCTTTCCCTGAAACACAAAGTCCGCATGAATCTCATCGCTGACTACAATGACATGATTCCGGTGACAGATCTCCCCGATTGTCAACAGCGTTTCCTCGGTCCATACACGCCCCACGGGATTGTGGGGATTGCACAGGAAAAACAGCTTGATGTTCTCTGACACGATCTTGTTCTCGAAATCCGCAAAATCCATGTGGTATTTACCATCTCCCCCCAGAGTCAGAGTGTTGCTCACCACTTTCCTGCCATTATCCTCGATCACTTCCCGAAAAGGATAGTACACAGGAAGCTGGATCAACACACTGTCCCCTTCGTTGGTAAATGACTTAACCGCCATAGCCAAAGCGTATACCACGCCGGGCGTCTTGACCAGCCATCTGGGCGACACCTCCCAGTCGTGATGCCGCTTCATCCATCCCCTTAACACATCAAAATATTCCTCCTGCACTTCGCTGTAGCCAAAGATGCCGTGCTCTGTCTGCTTTGTCAGCGCCTCCTGAATATAGGAGGAAGTCGGAAAGTCCATGTCTGCCACCCACAAGGGCAGTAAATCTCCGGGCATCCCTCTCTTTTCCGCAAAATCATATTTCAGACAATTTGTGTTTCTGCGGTCGATCACCGCGTCAAAATCAAGATTTTTCTCCGCCATTTACAGCCTCCTGTGCCTCCGCAAATACGCTCTCCAGTTCCTTTGTCAAATCACGGATATCCTCTATCCCTACGGACATTCTAAGCAGCCTGTCCGTGATCCCATTTTTCTCCCGCACCTCTTCCGGTACATCCGCGTGTGTCTGCGTCGCAGGGTAGGTGATCAAAGTCTCCACGCCCCCCAGACTCTCCGCAAAGCGGATCAAGCGCACACGCTTCAGAATCTCCAAAGCAAAGGTTTTGCCGGAGACTTCAAATGTGATCATCCCTCCAAAACCTCTGCTCTGCCGTTTCATGATCTCGTACCCCGGATGACTGGTAAGTCCCGGGTAGATCACTTTCGTCACATGCTCCTGTTCTTGCAGCCACTTGGCCAGAGCAAGGGCATTCTCCTGCGCTTTCTCCATGCGGAGAGCCAAGGTCTTGATCCCCCTTATGACCAGCCAGCTGTCAAAGGGAGACAAGCCGGCTCCGGTAGTTTTGAAGATAAAACGCAGTCTCTCACTGATATCCTCTCTGCCCGTCACCAGAAAACCTGCAATGGCATCATTGTGTCCTCCCAGATATTTGGTCCCACTGTGAACAACAATATCTGCGCCAAGTTTCAGCGGATTCTGAAAATATGGAGACAGAAACGTATTGTCCACGATCAGCAGCAGGTTGTGTTTCTTGGCCACTTCGCTGATCGCCTGGATGTCCGTCACGTTCATCATGGGGTTGGTGGGTGTTTCAATATAAATTGCCTTCGTGGCATCCGTGATGTACTTGCTCACGTCCTCCTTGTAACAGTCAATGTTGGAGAAACTGACACCATTTTTCCGGGAGATATTATCAAACAGTCGGATACTGCCGCCGTACAGGTCAGCATCCACGATCAAATGGTCTCCGGGCTCAAACAGCTCCATCATGGCCGCGATCGCTGCCATGCCACTGCTAAACGCCAATGCGTCGATTCCATCCTCCAGCCCTGCAACGATTTTCTCAAGCTGTTCTCTTGTGGGGTTTTGCAGTCTGGTGTAATCATACCCGGTACTCTCTCCCACGCCCTTATGCGCAAAAGTGGCCGTCTGATAAATAGGATAACTGACGGCCCCGTAATGTGCCGGCGCATTTTCCTCTCGGCCCTCCAAGTGAATACATTTTGTAGAAATATTGATACTCATTGTCTCATCTCCGTTTTTCTTACTCTGCCGCAAACAGAGGAGTGGACAAATATCTGTCACCGGAATCAGGCAGCAGAACCACAATGGTCTTGCCTTTGTTTTCCGGTCTTGCAGCCAAAATACTTCCCGCTTTTAAAGCTGCCCCGGAAGAAATACCAACCAGTACACCCTCGCTGACCGCAAATCTCTTTCCCTCTGCAAATGCGTCCTCATTTTCAATGGCAATGATCTCATCATATATCTTGGTGTTTAATACATCCGGAACGAAGCCTGCACCAATACCCTGAATCTTATGAGCACCGGGTGTACCCTTGGATAAGACAGGGCTTGTGGCAGGTTCCACGGCAACGATCTTTACATTCGGATTTTTCTCCTTCAGATATTCACCTACACCGGTGACGGTACCACCGGTTCCAACACCTGCCACGAAGATATCTACCTTACCATCCGTCTGCTCCCATATCTCCGGTCCGGTAGTTGCCTTATGTACCGCAGGGTTAGCCGGATTCACAAACTGACCGAGGATCACCGAGCCGGGGGTCTGCTCATGTAACTCATCCGCCTTGGCAATGGCACCCTTCATACCCTTTGCTCCCTCTGTCAGTACCAGTTCTGCCCCATAGGCCCTCAAGAGATTGCGTCTCTCAACACTCATGGTCTCTGGCAGGGTAAACACCGCCTTATATCCCTTAGCTGCCGCTACCGATGCCAGGCCGATACCGGTATTTCCGGATGTGGGCTCAATAATGGTTGCGCCGGGCTTCAAAAGTCCCTTCTTTTCAGCGTCCTCGATCATAGCCAGGGCAATACGGTCCTTTACGCTTCCTGCAGGATTAAAATATTCCAACTTGCCGAGAAGTGTTGCATCCTTCACTCCTGCCGCCTCAGAATATCTACTCAGCTCGACAATGGGCGTTCCACCGATCAATTCCAATGCACTTTTCTTTACCTGACTCATTTTTCTTCCTCCTTAAACAATAATTTTTCACCTACCCGTTTCAGGTAAGCAATGAGTGTTTTATTTCATACTATCTACGTATGAATTATATGATTTAAATTTATGTTTACATTACTACTTACTTTTCTCTTTGTCAATATGTTTTGATAAAAATTATATTGAAAATAATTTTATTTTGGAAATAGGAAAGATGTGCTATACTTGTATTCATAATAATAGACCAATCAGAAAAAGGTAACAGACTATGATAGAACAAATCAATGCGATCGTAAAGAACGCCAGCAAACTGATGCACGAGAACGTCAGCGATATTTCACAAAAGGGCAACGCTTCCAATTATGTGACGGAATCTGACTTGGCGGTGCAGCAATATCTCACCGAACAGCTGACCCGCCTGATCCCCGGCAGCTTCGTGGTCGGCGAGGAGGGTGAGAGCCGCTTGCAGACAGCGGAATACACCTGGGTTATCGACCCCATTGACGGCACCTCCAACTATATCCGGAACATTGGCCTGTCCGTGATCTCTGTAAGTCTTCTAAAGGGTGGGAAACCTGACATCGGTGTCATATATAATCCCTACCGCGATGAGCTGTTTTATGCGCAGATCGGACTGGGTGCCTTCCTGAACGGAAAGCGCATCCATGTGTCCAACAGGGACTTTGCCCACTCCCATCTGTGTTCGGCCATGAGCCTGTATGACAAGAGATTTGCCAAACCCTGCTTCCGTATTATTGAGAGAGTCTACCACGAGTCGGATGACCTGCGCCGCCTTGGTACCGCGGCTCTGGAGTTGGCCTATCTGGCCGCCGGAAGAGTGGAGTTATATTTTGAAATTCGTCTCTTTCCCTGGGATGTAGCCGGAGCGCTTCCCATTCTGACAGAGGCAGGCGCACAGGTGGAATGTCTGTACTTTGACACCCTGCCCCTCGACAGACCTTTCGGTGTGGTCGCTGCAAATTCTAAGGAAAATTTTGAGCGGTTGAGAAGTATCGTCTGTGAAGAGCTGCCCACACTTCCCTATTAGATACATTCGCTGACTTACAGGTTTACATACGCCTGCAGAAGTTCCCAAATCTGTGGTGTTTCATATCCCAGTCTCCACACGGCCACACCTCCCAGATTCTTGGCCTTCATCACATTTAGCTTCGCGCTGATGGACTCTGCATCCTCTATCCACACCTGACAGGTGGTGCCGCCGGACTGCTGCCACTCCGCATAATTCTGTCCGGTAGTTTCGTCCCAGACAGGTGTCACACCCATGCGGCTTAAGTAATCCGCCGTCTGATTTAACACCAGATACTGATCCGTAACAGTAGTACCCTCTGTCTTCCACAAGATAGTGTACAGAGGAAGCGCATTGATCACTTTCTCTGCCGGTACCTCTTCAATGGTCCGATCCAAACCGTTTGACACATACTCAATGCTGGCCACACTCCCGGGATCGCCGCTTCCATGCCAGTGCTCATCGTAGCCCATAATGATCACATAATCAGCGATCTGTCCCTGAATGTCCAAGCGGTAAAAATCATTAAAATTAAACGGCACATAATTGTCCACCGATAGTACCAGGCTGTTGTTCCGACATGCCACGGACAGTTCCCTCAGAAATTGCACGTAATGTACGCCACAGGCGGAATCGAGTCCTTCAAAGTCCACGTTGATGCCGTCCATATCCCATCTCAACGCTTCAGTCACCACATTTTTCACCAGCGTCTGTCGGCTGGAAGTGGAGGAAAGAACCGCAAGCACGTCCACCTCCGTGTGCGTATCATTCGCATAGTTAAAGTTATCCAGAACACCCCACACCTGATAACCCAGATTGTGAGCTTTTTGCACATAGTCGGCAGTAGCAAAGCTTCTGTATCTGCCGCTGTCATCCTCCAGACTAAACCAGGTAGGCGCAATGACATTCATCCCCTTTTCCATAGACACCGCCTCGTATAGGGTGTCATTACCGCCCACTCCGCCAATAGAATGAAAACCAAGGCTCACTTTCCCGTCCAGAGCCACGGTGGTGTACTCCGGTGCCTCATAGGAGGTTACCGGCATCTCCGCTTCCGTGTGCTCATTGGTCAGCCGCTTATTCTCCACATACCCAATGACGGAATCGGAAGTCTTTACCTTGCTCCATTTCTCCATCCTCTCCAGAACCTCCACGGAGTCGCCTTCTTCCAGTTCACACAGGATCGGACTCTTGACACCGCCCAGCACTCTCACTGCCGTATCCTTTCGGATATCCGCCATCTGACGCTCTCCCCATTCCGTGTATACCTGAACATGACGGTCATATACATCATAGGAATAATTTGTGAAAAGTGCTACATAGTCCGCTGCCACATACACCACATCGTTTTCCGCATAGGCGATAGTATGGCCCAGATCACCGCCCTCTAATGCACCGGCGTAGAAAGTCTCCCCCAAAGTTATCCGGATGGTGTCCACGGCGCTGGTATACAAAAAGAGGTTTTCCTCGAGATCCACATAAAAAATTTCGTTCATATATTTATGGACGGTGCCCAGATCAAAATAGCAAACCCCACCTCTCAATATGGCTTTCTCCTCCACCATTTCATCCTGAAGAATGATAGCGATCTCCTCTCCTGATACTTGGTAATACTCATCCCAATCCGCCAATTCATCGCTGTAAGAGTATCTATCGTAAAGCGGTCTCGCCAGAGCAATCCCCCCGATGATTAGAATCAACACAAGGGCCACTGCAACCGTCACTAATTTCTTTTTCATAACTATATTACCTCTCATTTCTGCTCTGTATTTTCTATTCTTATGATGTAATCCGGCATTTCGGGGCGCTTTCAGCGCCCCAAAACACCTTCCTTTTCGGCTGGACAGTTACATTCTAACACACCAGCGCATTTCCGTCATTACCAAATTTGACAAAATTCCACCTTTTCAACATGAGAGGCAACCCATTTTCTGACATCCGGCGGAATTTTACGGCATTGACACAGCCCCTCCCACGCAGGACTCCCGGACCAAAAGTTTCGTGATATATTTTCCTTGAGCGTCCTGCATTTTGACAGCTGTTCCCAAACCCAAAATACAGAATGACTATAGATTCCTCCGGCAGTACTGAAATCAGTAAAAAATTACTAATGAAAAATATGTTTAAAATGAATTATAATGGTGAAAAGTATTAGTTGAATTACCAGAACCGGCACATATCTGCCTGTAAGACATCCTCAATATATACAGGTCATTTATAAAAGTTTTCGCATATCCTATCAGTAAGAGGGAATTGCTAAAAAACACACCTGAAAATAAATTTAAGGATGAAATAGAGCGAAATGCTCCTGAAAATCAACCAGAATCAAGACTGCCGCCTCCTTCCCCGTACAGAGTACCGAAGGCATCTATGGGTTGAATTATAATAGAAGGTTAAGCTTTTGGCAAGTACTAATTTACATTTTTTGACAAAAAATATAAAAAAAAAGTAAAGTATGCTACAGTCTATTGACTAAAACCACCCAAAAGTATAAGATACTTTTAACCGAAAAGAATTAAGAAAGAAAGGCTGTTGTATGAAAATAGAAAAGGTCAACGAAAATCAGATCCGTTGTACGCTGACCCGCGAGGATCTGGCAAGCCGCGAACTGAAAATCAGCGAGTTAGCATATGGAACCGAGAAGGCCAAAAACCTTTTCCGCGACATGATGCAGCAAGCCAATTTTGAGTTCGGCTTTGAGGCGGAAGACATTCCGCTTATGATAGAAGCAATTCCCTTAAATTCAGAATGTATTGTTCTGATCATTACAAAAGTGGAAGACCCTGAGGAACTGGACACCCGCTTTTCCCGCTTTGCGCCCTCTGTCACGGAGGACAACGAAGACGATGAGGATTACGATGTAGACTCACCGGACGAAATGTTAGATCTGTTTCGTCGTCTGAAGGAACCGCGCAAACAAGCGGAGGCGGCCGCTGTGCCCCCCGTCGCACCGGATCCCGAGGATAAAAATCGCACACTGATGTTTGTGATGGACTCCCTGCAGCAGGTGATGAGCGCTGCTGCTGTCACCGGCTCCAGATCCCACGGGATCAGCACCCTCTACAAAGATGAACGACTCGGAAACTATTTTCTGGTACTCACGCAGGGGGAGGAGAAACGAGAGGTTTTCGACCGCATCTGCAATGTTATCTCTGAGTACGGCAGTCTCAAGCGCAGCCACTCCGGCAGCCAGACCTATCTGGAGGAGCACTATGAGGCGCTGATCGTCGGGAACGCCTTACAGGTGCTGTCCGGAAGATAATACCCTCACATCAAACAAAAAGGACTGTCCGGTCATCCGGCAGTCCTTTATCATTTCGACTTGTAAGTCTGTGCCCGCTTATCCGCAGACTACACAGCCTCGATCGCCTTCATCAACTCATCAATGTCAATGCCATGTACTCCTGCTGCCTCCTCCAGAGACTCCGCCTGAGATGCAGGGCAACCCAAGCAGTGCATTCCGGCCTCCAGCAGGACGGGAACCACATTGGGGTTGGCATTCAAAATTTCACCGATCGTCATGTCCTTCGTTATTCCACTCATAATGCTTCTCCTTTCTATATTTACATACTCTATTTACATACTCTGTGCCATAGTATAATACATTCCCTAAAATCTGACAAGCTATTCTCCCCATAAAAAATTTATAAAAAAAATAATAAAATTTTTGAAAACTTTTTGTAAACACTCGAAAATACTAGCTTTTGTATAGAAAAAAGTACACTCTTCCTCCTTGACTCTGAAACTACTTTTTCATATAATATTCTTAAGAATTAGCGGCAACAAAATCTCACAACTAATTCAAAATTTTAAGTAGGAGGCTATTTCAAAATGAGAGACGAATGGAAAGAGTTTGTACCCGGAAAATGGGACAAAGAAGTCAATGTTCGCGACTTCATCCAGAGAAACTATCATCCCTATGACGGCGATGAGAGCTTCTTGGCAGGGGCTACGCAGAACACCAACGACCTGTGGGCACAGGTACTGGATCTACAGAAGCAGGAGAGAGAAGCCGGCGGTGTGCTTGACATGGACACCAAGGTTGTTTCTACCATCACTTCCCATGGCCCGGGTTACTTAGACAAGAACAAGGAGACCATCGTTGGTTTCCAGACCGACAAGCCTTTCAAGCGTTCCTTACAGCCTTACGGCGGTATCCGTATGGCAGAGAAGGCTTGCTCCGACAACGGTTACGAAGTTGATCCCGAGATCAGCGAATTCTTCACCGTACACAGAAAAACTCACAACGCAGGTTGCTTCGACGCTTACACTCCTGAGATCAGAGCCTGCCGTTCTTCTCATATCATCACCGGTCTTCCGGATGCATACGGCCGCGGACGTATCATCGGCGACTACAGACGTGTTGCTCTGTACGGTATCGACAGACTGATCGAGGA
>JAFLRM010000007.1 GCA_022511465.1 Acetatifactor sp.
TCGAACCTATGACCCTCTGCTTGTAAGGCAGATGCTCTCCCAGCTGAGCTAAGATTCCATCTGTCGGCTGCTCTGCAACCGACCATGTTAGTATACAATGTAAGCTATTTTTTGTCAACTGTTTTTTTCGTGGGATTACATCCTCTCCGGTGCGCCAAATCCCAGCACATCGATACAAGTCTCCAACACATCCCTGGTGAGTACCAGAAGCGCGATCAGACCGGAGCGCTTCTCCTGGTCCTCTTCCCTCAGGATATTCGTTTCATGGTAGAAGTGATTGAACGCGTTGGACAGGTCATAAATATAGGAACACACCTTATGAGGCGCCAGCTCCTCACAAGCCGCTGCCATCATGGATTGAAATTGTGTCAGCTGCAGCATCAACGCTTTCTCTGACTCGTTTTGCGGCTCACGCAGCGTCACCTGCGCCAGATTTCCGCCCTGTCCCTTGTATTTGGCAAGGATGGACTTGATACGCGTGATGGTGTAAAGAATATAGGGTCCTGTATCGCCTTCAAAGGAGGTAAAGCGGTCAAGATCAAACACATAATCCTTGGACGCCTGATTGGACAGATCGCCATACTTTAAAGCGGACACTGCCACGGTCTCAGCCACTAATCCCGCCTCCTCATCGGATATCTCATGTCCTTTTTCGCGCCCCTCCAGGATCTTCCGATACATCTCTTCCTGCGTATCGCGGATCAGATCCTCCAGGCGCATAACGCCTCCCTCTCTGGTCTTGAAAGGCTTCCCGTCCTTGCCGTTCATGGTGCCAAATCCCAAAAACTTCAGCTCTGTACCCGGCTTCACCAGCTTGGTCTTACGGGCACAGCGGAACACCTGCTCAAAATACAGCTCCTGACGCTTGTCCACCACGTAGATGATCTCATCCGGCTGGTACAGGTTCATTCGCTCCAGAATGGTGGCCAGATCCGTAGTATTGTAGAGGGATGCCCCATCAGATTTCAAGATCATGCAGGGCGGTATCTCTTTGGTATCGGTCTCCTCTTTCACGTCTACCACCAGAGCACCCTCACTCTCATGAGCATAACCCTCCTCTTTCATATATGCAACCATGTCAGGGATCAACTCCTGCACATTGCTCTCACCTTTCCACAGGTCAAACTCCACGTTCAGCTTGGCGTAATTTTTCTTCAGATCTGCAACAGACACATTCAGGATATGCCTCCACAGGGCGCGATGTCCGCGCACACCGTTCTGCAGCTTGACAGTGGCTTCCATGGCACGGGCCTTGTACTCCGGATCCTCCTTGGACTTTGCGCTGGCCGCCGGATAAATCTCCTCCAGCTCAGAGATGGTAAAGGGAGCCTCCTTAGGATACTCTCCCTCGTAACTTTCGTCAAAATAGACCAGATCCGGCTGCCTGTCCTGAAGTCCGATAATATTTAGCCCCATCTGAAGCCCCCAATCCCCCAGATGCACATCTCCGATCACCTCATGTCCCACATAGCGGCAGATACGCTTGACACTCTCCCCGATCACTGCAGAGCGAAGATGTCCCACATGGAGCGGTTTTGCCACATTTGGGCCGCCATAGTCGATGATGATCTTTTTGGGCGAAACAGGCATATTCAGACCAAACTTCGGGTCTGCCTCCATCTCCTCCAGATAATGCAGCAAAAAGCTGTCGGAAACCTTTAGATTCAGAAATCCGGGCGCGACTGCCTCCACCGCTCCAAAGACCTGACTGTCCGCAAGCTTGACCGCCACATCGTTTGCGATCATGATCGGCGCTTTCTTATATGATCTGGCTCCGGCCATGGCACCGTTGCACTGAAATTCACACAGGTCGGGGCGGTTGGACAGAGTCACTTTTCCCAGATCCTTATCGTAGCCTGCTGCCGCAAAAGCCTGTCCCATCTCCTCCGTCAGCTCTTCCAATAATTTTTTCATAATCACCTCTCCTTACATCTATGTTCTAAAATATCTGCCTTGACATTTATATCGTTCTTTCTGCTTTTCACACATTTTGTGAACGCAATGCATCTCTTTCAGCTTTTGAGAAAGCACAGCCGCAATAATCCTGCCGGTACAGTTCATACCGTGCGGACAATTCGATAGACCGCTTATAACCGTCCTTTTTTTTGAAATCAGAGGGAAGCCATGCCACCCCGTACTTCCCCGCAAGCGCCAAACCAATTTCATTCAGCTTAGCCGCATTCTTCAATGGACTGATGGTCAATGTCGTGCCAAAGTAATCATATCCTTCCGCGGACGCTCGCTCCGCCGTTTTCCCAAGGCGCATGGCAAAGCAGCGAAAACACCTCTCTCCGCCTTCCGGGCAGTCCTCATAGCCTTCCGCCACAGCCCAAAAGCGCTCCGGTTCATAGTCCCCCTCCACCACGCGGATGGGATAGCCTTTCCTTTCCTCATTGTAAGCAGCTATCAGGCGCTTCTGCTCCTCCACCCGCTTTCGGTATTCTTCCGATGCGGAAATATTGGGATTGTAATAAAATACCGTGATGGAAAAGTATGGACAGAGATATTCCAGCACGTAACTACTGCACGGTGCACAACAACTATGTAGGAAGAGGCGCGGCGGTTCACAGCCAGCCTCACCTCCCAGATTCTCCGGCATTGTGGAGAGCCCTTCCAACAGTTTCTCTAATTCCTTTTGGAAATTCATCTGATTCATATGCTCTCCTTCCGCAGCGCGGTGTCCCAAGACGCTACTATAATAAGATAACATATTTTGCCGGGAATATCTATCTATAATTTTCGTTTATCATTCAGCCGGATCTCACTTCTTTTTTCCGCGCTCCTCATACCTTCTGGCCGCCTTCCTCCAATTGATCAGTTCAAACCATCCCTCCACATAGTCGGCTCTTCGGTTCTGATATTGAAGATAGTAAGCGTGCTCCCACACATCCACCAGAAAAATGGGGATGTACACATCCAGATCCGGCACATCCTGATTGGCGGTCTGCACGATGGAAAGCGTTCCCTGCGCATCAGAGACAAGCCACGCCCAGCCGGAACCAAAGCGTAAGACTGCCGCCTGCTTCATCTGCTCTTTCCACTGTTTATAAGAGCCAAAATCCCGCTGGATCGCTTCGGCAAGATCCCCGACAGGATCCTGCCCCGCCACACCTTTCATGCTGTCAAAGTAAAGTTCGTGGTTGTAAACACCTCCTCCGTTGTTGCGAATAGCCACGCGCACGTTCATGGGCAGAAACTCTATGTTTGTGAGGAGTTCCTTTAAGCTCATCTTCTGGAGTTCCGGATAATCCGCCAGCGCACTGTTCAAATTATCCACATAGGTCTTGTAATGCTTGTCGTGATGATAGTGCAGGGTCTCTTCGTCCAGCACCGGCATCAGCTCATCATACTCGTAAGGCAGTGGTCTCACTACAAAAGGGTAAGTCTCGGCTTGCATAATCGTTTCCTCTCTTATTCCTATATTTCCAAACAATAAAACCTGCATAACTACTATTGGTAGTATATGCAGGTTTTGGAATTTTCAAACAAAAGAAAATACATAAAAATTATAGCTGCGCCACATCGATCAGCGTCAGTTCCTTGCTGGCATTTTCCAGACTGGTGACAAGCGCGTTGGCAGTGTCCAATGCGGTGATACAGTTGATACCGGTCTCAATAGCGGTACGACGGATCAGGAATCCGTCTCTGCTCTTGTCACGTCCCTGTGTGGGAGTGTCGATGACCAGATCGATCTTGTGTCCCAAGATCAGATCCATAACGGTGGGCGATTCTTGCGAGATCTTGTTTACCTTTCTGGCCTTGACACCCGCTTCGTTCAGTGCGGCCGCCGTACTTCTGGTGGCATAAATGGTGTAGCCCAATCTTTCAAAACGCCTGCCGATCTCAATCGCCTCGCCCTTGTCCGCATCCTTCACTGTGATGATCATATTCTTGTGCTTGGGAAGGCTCACACCGGCCCCGAGAAATGCCTTGTACAGTGCCTCATTAAAGCTCCTTGCGATGCCCAGACACTCGCCGGTAGATTTCATCTCCGGCCCCAGACTGATCTCCGCGCCGCGGATCTTCTCAAAGGAGAACACGGGCATTTTGACAGCATAGTACTCAGCCTCCGGCTGCAGCCCGGGAGTATAGCCCAGCTCGCGGATGGTCTTACCAATAATAACCTCTGTGGCCAGATCCACGATAGGGATCCCTGTCACCTTGCTGATATAGGGCACCGTGCGGGAGGAACGGGGATTTACCTCGATCACATACACCTCCTCACCGATGGCAATAAACTGAATGTTGATAAGCCCCTTCACATGCAATGCCTTGGCCAGCCTTGCGGTGTAATCCGCGATCTTGGCCTTCACGCTGTCTCCTATGGTAGGTGCAGGATAAACGGAGATACTGTCTCCGGAGTGCACACCGGTCCTCTCAATATGCTCCATGATCCCAGGGATCAGGATGTCTGTTCCATCACAGACAGCGTCCACCTCGATCTCCTTGCCCTGCAAATATTTATCCACCAGGATTGGGTGATCCTGTGCGATCCGGTTGATGATCGCCATAAACTCCTCAATTTCCTTGTCGGAGATGGCAATCTGCATGCCCTGCCCGCCCAGCACATAGGAGGGACGCACCAAAACGGGGTAGCCCAGACGGTTGGCAACCTCTTTCGCCTCCTCCGCCGTGTATACGGTGCCTCCTGCCGCGCGGGGGATCCGGGTCTGCTCCAAAATCTTGTCAAACAACTCTCTGTCCTCCGCCGCGTCCACATCCTCGGCCTTGGTTCCCAGAATAGGCACTCCCATCTTCATCAGACTTTCCGTCAGCTTGATGGCCGTCTGACCACCAAACTGTACCACGGCACCGTCCGGCTTCTCAATGTTGACGATCGACTCCACATCCTCCGGTGTCAGCGGCTCAAAATACAGCTTGTCCGCGATGTCAAAGTCGGTACTCACCGTCTCCGGATTGTTGTTTATGATAATGGTCTCATAACCCGCCTTGGAAAATGCCCAAGTAGCATGCACAGAGCAGTAGTCGAACTCGATACCCTGTCCGATGCGGATGGGTCCGGAACCCAACACTAACACCTTCTTGCGGCCTTCCGTCTTCTTCGCCTCACATTCTCCGCCAAACACGGAATAATAATAGGGCGTGGAAGCGGCAAACTCCGCCGCACAGGTATCCACCATCTTATACACGGCAACAATACCGTTGTCATAACGCATTTTCTTGATATCCGCCTCAGGCATACCCGCCAGGCGTGAGATCACGTTGTCCGGAAACTCGATCCTCTTGGCCTCTCTTAAAAGCTCTACCGTCAACGGCCCCTTCTTCAAGGCCTGTTCCATCTCCACCAGGATGGCGATCTTATCAATAAACCATGTATCGATCAGAGTGATATCATGGATCGTTTCATAGTCTATTCCCTTGCGGATAGCCTCCGCGATCACATAGATGCGCTGATCGTCCACAATCTCTAAACGCTCTTTTAACTCCTCCACAGTCAGCGCACTGAAATCATAGCTGAGCAGGCAGTCCACATGCTGTTCCAGAGAGCGGATGGCCTTCATCAGCGCTCCCTCAAAATTATTGCAGATACTCATGACCTCACCGGTGGCTTTCATCTGAGTGGTCAAAGTACGCTTTGCCGTTATAAATTTATCAAAAGGAAGTCTCGGTATTTTCACCACACAATAGTCCAGCGTGGGCTCAAAGCTTGCATAGGTCTTGTGTGTGATGGCGTTCTTGATCTCGTCCAGAGTAAATCCCAGAGCGATCTTCGCTGCAACTTTTGCGATAGGATATCCCGTCGCTTTAGAAGCCAGCGCGGAAGAACGGCTCACACGGGGATTTACCTCGATGACACAGTACTCAAAACTGGTGGGATGCAGGGCAAACTGCACGTTACATCCACCGGTGATCTTAAGTTCATCGATGATCTTCAGAGCGGAAGTGCGGAGCATCTGGTATTCTTTGTCGCTCAGGGTCTGGGATGGCGCTACCACAATACTGTCACCGGTATGTACGCCCACAGGATCAATGTTCTCCATATTACATACAGTGATGCAGTTGCCGACACTGTCGCGCATCACCTCATACTCAATCTCTTTCCAGCCGGCGATACAGCGCTCTACCAATACCTGACCCACGCGGGACAGCCGCAGACCGTTCTCCAGGATCTCCTCCAGCTCCACCTGATCATGGGCGATGCCGCCTCCGGAGCCTCCCAGCGTGTAGGCGGGACGGAGCACCACGGGATAACCTATAGTGTTGGTAAAAGTTACGCCATCCTCCACATTCTCCACAACCTTAGACGCCGCACAGGGCTCTCCGATGCGCTCCATCAGATCCTTAAACTCTTGGCGTCCCTCGGCATTTCGGATAGTCTGTGCCGTGGTGCCGAGCAGAGTCACATTGTGAGCTTTCAAAAAACCTGACTCCTCCAGCTCCATACCCAGATTCAATCCGGCCTGCCCTCCCAACGTGGGAAGAATACTGTCCGGCTTCTCCTTCTCTATGATCTGCTCCAGAACCTTGGTGGTCAAGGGTTCAATATATACCTTGTCCGCAATATCCTTATCCGTCATGATGGTGGCAGGGTTGGAGTTCACCAGGATAACCTCCACCCCCTCTTCCTTCAGGGATCTGCAGGCCTGAGTGCCCGCATAGTCAAACTCCGCTGCCTGTCCGATGACAATAGGACCGGAACCGATTACCATTACACGTTTTACATTTGGGTTCTTGGGCATCTTAGTTCTCTCCTTTCATCATGGCAATAAACCGGTCAAACAGATAACCGGAATCCTGCGGTCCGGCACATGCCTCCGGATGAAACTGGACCGTAAAGATGTTTTTGCCGGTGTAGGAAAGTCCCTCGTTGGTGCCGTCGTTTACATTGACAAAAGCGGGCACTGCCACAACCGGATCCAGCTTGTCCGTATCAACCACATATCCGTGATTTTGAGAAGAAATATACACTCTGCCGGTGGCCAGATCCTTGACCGGATGGTTGCCTCCACGATGTCCATACTTCATCTTATAGGTGTCGGCTCCGGTCGCCAGCGCCATGAGCTGATGTCCCAGACAGATTGCGAAAATGGGGATATCTGCCTCATACAGCTTGCGGATCTCTGCAATGATACTCCCACACTCCTTGGGGTCTCCGGGGCCGTTGCTCAGCATGATGCCGTCCGGAGCATCCGCGATGATCCTGGATGCGGGCGTCAGTGCCGGATATACAGTCACCTGACAGCCTCTCTCCGCCAGAGATCGCCCAATATTGGACTTTGCTCCCAGATCTAGAAGAGCCACTTTCAAACCTGTGCCGTTTAGCTCTTTCACCAGCGCAGGCCTCGGTTCTCTCTCCCCTCTCTCGTAAGCTTCCCTGTCAAACCTGGCCATCCCGGAGATGGGGCCGTTCTGAACAAGATCAGTGGTGGGGGTGAGCGCATAAACTTCCGCGCAGGTTGCTTTCTCCACAACCTTGCCGGTAGTGTATTCCTTTAACCTGGGAAGGATCTCCTCCGGCCGATAGTTCTCGTTTGTGGTGATCATTCCGTTCATAGTCCCTTTTTCGCGCAGGATCTTGGTGAGCGCTCTGGTGTCAATCCCTGCAATGCCGGGCACATCGTTCTCTTCAAGAAACTGCTGGATCGTGATATCGCAGCGAAAATTGCTGGGGACACGGGAGAGCTCCCTCACGATAAATCCGTCTGGCCAGGGTTTTAAAGACTCCATATCATCCTTGCAGATCCCATAGTTGCCGATCAGGGGATATGTCATGCAGACGGCCTGTCCCGCGTAGGAGGGATCGGTCAACACCTCCAGATATCCTGCCATGGATGTATTAAAAACGATCTCGCTGATAATGTCTTTGTCGGCACCGATATGGGTCCCTTCAAACACGGTACCGTCTTCCAATATTAAAAAAGCTTTCATCCGTCACCACTCCTCCTGCCGCTCCCTATCTCTTTGCACAATCGGCTTATTATATCACAAAATAAAATCATGGGCAATATCCTTTGCCGTCGAATAAAACGAGAAAAAGAGAAAAACGTAGAATCGCAATAATCTTGCAATTCTACGTTTTTGTAGGTTCTTTATCATCACTTAAATTTCACGGCAGTCCCATACGCCATAACCTCTGCCGCTCCCTGCATCACAGCGGCGGACGCATAACGGATGTTCACCACAGCATCGGCGCCCAGTCGCTCCGCCTCCTCCACCATACGCTTGGTGGCCAGTGCCCGGGCTTCATTCATCATCTGCGTGTAGGCTCCAAGCTCTCCGCCTACCAGAGTTTTGAAAGACTGTGTGATATCACGCCCAATATTCTTGCTCTGGATGGTACTGCCCTTCACCAACCCCAACATTTCCAACTCTTTTCCCGAGATGTAATCAGTATTCACTAAGATCATCTTCTTCTCCACTCCTTATCTCTTTGATCCGTTCCACCAGCATCGCGATCATCACACCCGCCAGAAGCAACGGGATCACCAGTCCGATGATCCGAAACAACATCGGAACTTCAGTCGCAAAGGCAATGCTCGCATACAATAACAAGTATAACACAATGATCACCGCGATTACAATGGGGGCAATGATTTTTTTCGTGTGCTTGTCCATGTGTCTCCTGAATTTCTCTCCCTGCTCTTATTTATTTCTGTGCCTCTCCGCTTGTCAGCTGCCGATACCATCTCAAAGACTCAATGTATTTCTCATACACCGTGTTCACATCCATCTTCTGTAAGAGCATCACGCGGGACACCTCCTGCCATGCCGCTGACTCATACTGCACGATGAAATCGAACACAGGCGCCAGTTTTCCCTTGTGGGAGATCAGCGCGTTCTTGATGTCCGGTGACACCTGCACCATATCCAGAGCCTCCTCCATGGTCTTCTCCAAGATCACATTCAGCACGGAGAACAGGCCCATCAAGAACAGCTCTTCCGTGTTTGTTGCCAGACCAAAGTAGGGTGCCAGCTGCTCCGCCATCTTTGCGCGCAGCAGGGAAAGTCTGGTAACTTCGTTGGGCTTATCCGCGTACAGCTCATTGACTACTGCGGTATTGATCCACTTTTTCAATTCTGTCTGACCAAGCATGGCTGCCGCATGGCGGATCGTTGTAATACCGGAGTTATACGCCATACGGTTTACCATCTGCAAGAGTTTGATCGTCAGCGCCGTATCCCGTCCAATGACATCCGCCGCATCGGTCAGCTCGAAATTCGCATCGTTCACAATGTTCAACAGCTCAATATAGTTCACTTTCAAGGGCGCCACATCAGTCTGTCCCTTAGTGACGGGCACTCGGTAAAACTCTCCCTCATACAGCTGATAACCGCCGGTCTCCTTCAGTTCCTCAAAGATCTCCTGTGTATCAATATTGCCGGCACAAAGCTTTACATTTGGATAAAGCTTGGAGAAATAAATCTTTGCCTTGTCGATGGCGATCTTCTTATTGTTCAGGAACACGTAGTCCATCAGCTGAAGCACCGGACGGTAACTCTCAAACTCCTGAACTGCAAGCTTCCGGATCGCCAGCTTATAGCCCATGCTCTTAAGCTCCTGAAGCCGGTTTATATACATGTCAACCGGAGGAATCGTGCGGTCGATCATCAGCACGAGTCTCTCATGGGGTGCATCACACTGGCTTTCAATATCCGCAAAAATAGAGATATTGCTGACCGGTACAAAGACCTCCTTGTCGTCGGACAGTGTCTCAATTCCCATATTCTGGATGACCTCCAGCCCGGGAATATTGTTTGCGCCATCGTTCACTCCCGTACCCATCAACAGAGGATTCAACAGGTTGTTGTCCTTCTGAGAGAAGATAGAATAGGCACTCACCGCCATATTTTCGTCAAACAACGGAATCAAAGAAACTAACATACTTTCACCTCTTTCTTTCTATGCATATGTTGCATGGAAATATTTCTATGGTTGGGTATTCTTATCGGAAATAAGCCACACCCGACTCAAAGATTTTCATATCCTGTTCCCCGTATATATTCATGGCAACCGCCTCGTCCCGTCTCTCGGAGTGCGCCATCTTACCCAGGCATCTGCCGTCGGGAGAAGTGATTCCCTCAATGGAACAATAGGAACCATTCACATTGTACTCCTCGTCCATGGAAGCGTTGCCGTCAGGATCGGTATATTGAGTAGCCACCTGACCGTTTGCGAACAGTTTATCCAGCCACTCCTTAGGTGCCACGAAACGCCCTTCGCCGTGGGAGGCGGGATTGCAATAAGTTGCGCCAAGCTCTGCTCCTTGAAGCCAGGGAGATTTGTTGGACACTACCTTGATGTATACCATCTTAGAAATATGACGGCCTATCGTGTTGAAAGTCAGAGTAGGAGAGTCCGTTTTCTGCCCCACGATCTCGCCATATGGTACCAGTCCCAGTTTGATCAGCGCCTGGAAACCGTTGCAGATCCCCAATGCCAGACCGTCTCTCTCATGCAGAAGCTTATTCACTGCCTCTTTCATCTTCTCATTCTGGAAAGCAGTGGCAAAAAACTTTGCGCTGCCGTCCGGCTCGTCTCCTGCGGAAAAGCCTCCCGGGAACATGATGATCTGCGCCTGTCCGATCGCCTTCTCAAATTCCTCCACGGAACTGCGGATGTCCTCGGCACTCAGATTCTTGAACACTCTGGTCACCACATTTGCGCCCGCGCGTTCAAACGCTTTCGTGCTGTCATACTCACAGTTGGTTCCGGGAAATACCGGTATAAATACCGTAGGTTTTGCCACTTTATTTTTGCACACATAGATGCTGTCCGCCCGATAACAGTCGCTCTTTATAGCTTCCACACTCTTCACAGCCTTGGTAGGGAAAACTTTCTCCAGCTTGGAGGTCCAGGCAAGGAGCGCCTCCTCCATGGAAATCTTCACATCGCCGCAGATAAAGGCCGGTTCCCCAGTGACCGTTCCGATCACGATCCCGTCAGAGCCCCCTGTCTCCGCCGTTGCAAGCTTGGCAAGCAGATCGAGCTTGTCCTTATCCACCTCTGCCAAAATATCACCCAACGCATTCTCAAACAGCGTGTTTACGGGCACCTTTTCCTCGATCACAACACCCAGTTTATTGCCGAAGGCCATCTTGGAGACCGCTGCCGCCACGCCTTTTGCATCCAGCGCATAGGCGGAGACCACGATCCCCTCTTGAATCAGTCTGTTGACATAGCCGTAAAGTGCTGCCACAGCTTCATACATAGGAATGTCAAAATCGTCTTTCTCTATCTTAAAGCGCACCAGCTTATTGCCGGGAGTCTTTAACTCCGGCGTCACGATATCGCCCTGTTTTGCGATATCCACCGCAAAAGACACCAGTGTAGGCGGCACGTCAATGTCGTTGAAAGTACCGGACATACTGTCCTTTCCGCCGATGGAAGGAAGCTGGAAGCCGATCTGCGCATCGTAAGCACCCAGAAGCGCCGCAAAAGGCTGACTCCAACGCTCAGGATCACTTGTCATTCTGCGGAAATACTCCTGAAAAGTAAAGCGGATCTTGCCTGCATCACCGCCGGCCGCCACAATCTTGGCCATGGACTCCACCACCGCATAGACCGCACCATGATAGGGGCTCCAAGAGGACAACTCCGGATCAAAACCGTAGCTCATCATGGTGACAGTGTCCGTCTTTCCCTTCAGCACGGGAAGCTTGGCAACCATGGACTGGGTCTCCGTCATCTGATATTTTCCGCCGTAAGGCATTAACACGCTTCCGGCACCAATGGAGGAGTCAAACATCTCCACCAGACCCTTCTGGGAGCATACGTTCAGATCATTTAACAGGGCGAGCCATGCCCCCTTTACATCGTTCTTGTCAAGCTTCTCTCCCACCGCAGGAACGGAATATTTATCAAAATAATTGTCTTCCTCGGAAGGAATATCCACCTTGACGGTGGTCTCCTGATGAGCACCGTTGGTGTCCAAAAAGGCCCTCTTTAAGTTTACAATGGCCTTGCCTCTCCAGTTAAGTACCAGTCTCGGCTCCTCCGTGACGACAGCCACCGGCACCGCTTCCAGATTCTCCTCAGCTGCATAGTCTAAGAAGGTTTCCACATCCTTCGGATCAACTACCACCGCCATACGCTCCTGAGACTCGGAGATGGCAAGCTCCGTGCCATCCAGACCGGCGTACTTCTTGGGAACCTTGTCCAGATCCACAGTGAGACCGTCCGCCAACTCACCGATAGCCACGGACACACCGCCGGCACCGAAGTCGTTGCACTTTTTGATCAGACGGCTAACCTCCTCTCGGCGGAACAGTCTCTGAATCTTGCGCTCCGTGGGTGCATTGCCTTTCTGCACTTCCGCACCGCAGGTCTCAATGGAACTCTCTGTATGAACCTTGGATGAGCCTGTTGCACCGCCGCAGCCATCGCGTCCGGTACGTCCGCCCAGCAGGATAATGATATCCCCGGGGTCGGAAGTCTCACGGATCACGTTCCTTCTGGGAGCGGCCCCCATAACAGCGCCAATCTCCATTCGTTTCGCCACATAGTTGGGATGGTAGATTTCTTTTACAAAACCGGTAGCCAGACCAATCTGGTTGCCATAGGAGGAATAACCGCCCGCTGCGGAGCGGACAATCTTTTTCTGGGACAGCTTGCCCTTCAATGTCTCGGACACAGGCACAGTGGGATCGGCAGCTCCGGTCACACGCATAGCCTGATATACATAGCCGCGGCCGGACAAAGGGTCACGGATCGCGCCGCCCAGACAGGTGGCAGCGCCACCGAAGGGTTCAATCTCCGTAGGATGATTGTGAGTCTCATTCTTGAAGAACACCAACCATTCTTCCGTCTCCCTGTGGTCGCCGTAATCCATCTCCACGGGAACCACCACAGAACAGGCGTTGATCTCGTCCGACTCCTCCATGTCATCAAGCTTTCCGTCTTTTCGCAGCTTCCGCATAGCCATGGTGGCCAGATCCATCAGGCAGACAAACTTGTCCTTCCTGCCTGCAAAGATCTCCTCCCTGGTATCCAGATAGCTCTGGTAGGTAGTCTCAATGGGAGAACGATAATACCCCTCCCCAAACTCCACCTCTGTGAGCTCGGTGGAGAATGTCGTGTGACGACAATGATCGGACCAGTAGGTGTCCAGAACACGAATCTCCGTCATAGACGGATCGCGTCTCTCGTCATCATGAAAATACTTTTGAATATGCAAAAAATCCTTGAACGTCATAGCCAGTCCCAGAGAATCATAGAGCTTCCTGAGCTCATTCTCCCCCATATCGGCAAAGCCTTCAAAAAGAATGACATCGACAGGTTCATCGTACTCCGTGATCAGTGTCTCGGGCTTCACCATACCGGTCTCTCTGGAATCCACAGGGTTGATACAGTAGGACTTTATCTTGGAAAACTCTTCATCGGACACATCTCCGACGATCAGGTAGGTCATAGCGGTCTTTATCACCGGCTTCTCATTCTCGTTCAAAAACTCAACACACTGTACTGCGGAATCCGCCCTCTGATCAAACTGTCCCGGGAGATATTCCACGGAGAACACTCTGCCTCCCGCAGGAATATCGATCGTCTCCTCATACAGATCGTCTACCGGCGGCTCCGAAAAAACCGTTCTACACGCTTTCGCAAAAATCTCATCCGAGATATTCTCCACGTCATAGCGGATAAACACGCGAACCTGTGACACCTTGATACCCAGATAGTTCTTCAGTTCTTCGTGCAGCTCTCTCGCCTTGACCGCAAATGGTTCTTTTTTCTCTACATAGATACGCCTTACGTTGCCCATGTAAAACCTCCAATGTTTATAGTCATCTATCCTTCCTCAACACCCAAACTCTTAAGGATATACAGAATCTCCCTATCTACCACATCTGAGGTGATGCCGATGGTCTGTGCACAGATCCGCAGCCCCTCAAGCACAAACATGATATTGCGAGCCGCCTCCTTACAGTCGTCACAGTAAAATTCGTCATTCTCTACTCCTGCCTCGATCAGTTTCTCAATGATCTTCACAGCGGAATCAAACTGTCTTTTCAGAATATTGTCTTTCTTGGGCAGATCTTTCTCAAAGTAAAATTCATAGGTTGCCTGCGTCAATGTGTTATGCTTGCGCAGAAGCTCCTTCTTCTGTTCTTTTAAAAAGAGGATCAAAATGTCCGCCGCCGTGGCGTCCTCTGTGATGCTGTCGGAAAATACATCATCCGCCTCCTGACTCTCCATCTTAAGCACCTCCAAAAAGATCTGATCCGTGCTCTCAAAATAGAGATACAAACCTCCGCGGCTGATATCGCAGGCCTCCACGATGTCTTTCATAGTAACCCGTTTGAAGCCTTTCTCCATAAAGACCTTTCTTGCGGTCTCCAGTATGTATTTTCTCTTCTGTATCGATTTATCGCCCATATTTTGTACCTTTCTGTATTTTGTCGCTTTTATCTATATTTTCATGTTTTAAGTGATCGTCACACCTGAAACGGTTGATCCCAATACTCGATGATCTCTTTCATCTTCCTGAGAACCAGACAAAATATCCGCTCTGTCACTGCCTCGCTCCAGAGCACTGCCTTCACTCTGCCGCCCAGCACATACTTGGACAGGATCCCCCGAAGGATATCCCACTCTTTCCATGTGGCGGTGGCTATCATCTTCCGCTCATCTTCATGTGTCTTCAGACGGTTGCGGGAGTAGATGTAGAGATAATTGCGATCCATAAGCGAACTCTTCGACGCTTCCTTCACAAAATTCATCAGCGTGCTGTCGTAGACCGGAAAGGCCATGGAATGCTCCGAAAGTCCCTCTCCCTGATAATTCGTACTCACCGATTGTCCTGCTTTCTGCTCCAACCACGGCAGGTAACGTAAAAGCGGCATCACCATCTGCTTATTCTCCGCCATCAACCGATGCATATATTCAATATCCTGCTCCATGAGGGCACCTCCCAACAAAAACTGACACGTATGTATTTTTATTTTATCACATTTTTATTAAAAGTACAGTAGAAAATTGTATCCACTTTGATGTATAATAGAATTTAACTTCTAAAATCATTGTAAAAAATATAGTGGGGAGATTAATATGGCAGGGATCGCATTAAAGAAAGGAACCAAAATTTACACCTACGGTCAGCCCATGACTGCGCTGCATCTGATCACCGGCGGCAAAGTAGATGCCTTTTATCCGGGCGGGCATCTCACACTGGTCAAGGGCGACGTGATCGGCATCAGTGAGCTTTGCTCTGAGATCCATTTTCTCAACTACACAGTCTCGGAAGATGCCGTCGTTCTCACCTATCCGATCACAAATGTGGAAGCGTTGGACGATCTCATGCGGCAGCATCAGGACATGGCACGTTTTTTTCTGCTGTCTGCCTTCCGTCAGCTCACCGGTCTGCAGAACAACTGCTCCATGTCCCAGTTAAAGTGCGGCAACCTTTATCACGAACTGATGGACGATTATGAAAAGTACAGCACGATCAGCAACCGCCATCGTCTGCCGTTCAAACCCATATCGGAAATAGACAACCTGACCACCTATCTTAACGATGAATCGCCTGACCTATGGCTCGGCGAGTATTATGCCGGACTGACCCGCATTTACACCGGCTCACACTACAAGGGTCTGCTTCAGGAGTCCGCCGTATCATTAGGCTTTCTGCGCAAGTGCAGTCTGGACTTTCGAAAGACCTACACCAGTGCCGATGAGCAATACCGCTACCAGAAACATCTGAGCAGTTTCTACTTTAACAGCGAAGGCAACGACCTGTTTGAGCGCTTAACCACCCTCTCCTACAAGCTGGGGGCAGACAGCGATGAAGCCAAGGAGGTTTTGCAGATCATCGAACGAGTTATTAAAGAGTACGGAAATGATCATGACTGCGATCCGGATATGGTCACTCAACGAATCGAGAATCATCGCGCTTCCCTGGATCGCAAGACTGCCACTTCCATGACGGAAGAAGAAGCCGGAACCGACAGCGATGTCTCCTCCGAACTGGCAGATTCCCTCAATACAATACTGGATTATGCCGCAGTGGATCCGGAGATTGCCGACTCCTTCCGCAGGAATGTGCAGGCATACAAGGCGCTCGCGGACAAGATCGATACCGGTGATAAAGCGAGCCGTCTTCGCAGAGCACTGACGGAAGAATTTTATGAGATCTACTTCGTCGCTTTTGAGAAGACAATAAGCGTTACCCCTATCCCTCTGCCGGTGCGCTTATTCCTATACTTTGGCTATGTTGACGAGAATCTGGCCGGATCAAATAATGCCGCTATCCTCTGCAAACTGGCCAAACAGATGTCCGACCACAGCGAGTCCGGCGTCTACACCTTTTACGACTGGCTTATGGCCATCTTTCAAGGGCGCAAAGCCCCCAGCCGCGACGAATTTGGTCAGGATTACTCCGAGTACCTTCATAAGCAGAAGATGAGCGGCGATATCTCAGAGAGTGAACTTAAGGATTTGGAAGAAAGCGCCATAGACAAGGTAAAGTTCGAACTCCGCAATATGTTTCCCACAGCCAACAAGATCACCTACGGGCGTGTCACTACTTTCTGTCCCCTCTTCACGGCCGACGATGTGCTGAAGAATCTGGAGGATGCTTATGTGACCTCCTCCAAAATCGCAAAATCGTTGGAGATGATCAAGGCAGTGGACTACACTGCGTTTTATCGCGAGAGTATGGATATGGATCATCTGGACACCATCGGCAAGGAAACAATTCATCTGGAGTATCTGCCCGATATCATCCTGATGCCCAATATCGGCATCCGCGGGATCATGTGGCAGGAGATCGAGGGCAGGGTGCGCAACAGCCCCAGCCGTATGCTCCTCTCCATCTTCCATCTGGAGGATCTGGATTCTACCATGATCCGTATGACGGGAGATTTCCGATGGGAACTGTGCAAACGTATTCAGGGAGGTCGTTGGAACGATGTCACCGAGGCATCTCTCACCAGCGAGTACTTCGACTACATCCAGTTCTACCGCAAGAACCGCGATCTGAGCGCGGAGGCTAAGGAAAAGCTGCGCTCCGGATTACAGCGTGCCAAGAACAGCTTCAAGGAGATGTTTATCCGCGATTATTTGATCTGGATCTTATTTGAGGGAAAGAACTCTCCCAGACTGAACAAGGTAGCGCGTAGGATCTTCTTCACCTACTGTCCGTTCCCAGAGTCTATCTGTCGCACGCTGTCTCAGAATCCGCTCTACTCGGAGTTTCTGGACAGAAGAAATATCAAATCCGCCCAGCAGCTGCATCACATAGAAGTGCTGATCAAGAAGCTGCAAAACAGCAACATTCCGGTTCCGGAATCCCTGGAGAGAGAACAGCTCTACATAACCGGAAAATTGTAACAGGCAAAAGAGAATGCGGGTAATCCCGCCATCTACATTTATTAAGAAAAATTAATATCAAAAAAGGACTTTACAAAACAATATTCGCGTTATATAATGATATTGTTCGTTAGAGATAACGAACCAACTTATAAGTTGGAATTTCCGGAAGAATTCCCCTTTTACACAATTAGCGACTGTGGGCCCCCACCCACGGTTGCTAATTGTGCTTTAGGAGTCTTTAATATTTATCCACAAAATCTGTGCCGCTCTCACTCCTCATCTTCTCACTAAAAGCGGATGGATCCTTCTCCATCTGAAGCATCACATCCAGGGACTGAAGCAAAAGCCTCTCCTGACGGTAGCGGTTCATGTCAAGGTGTCGATCCATGTACGCTTTGAAATGATCCACTTGCCACACCAGAATATCCGCCAGCGTGTATCCTGCAACCTGATGTTTGCACAGGAATTTCCCGTAATCGTGATAGTAGGCCAATTCCTGAAGCACACCGCTCGACTCCTTTATGCGCGCCCAAAGCTCTCCGGCGTAATCCTCCGTCTCTCCAGCCCGCTCTGCCAGGGCCTTCACATAGTTTTCCAACGTCCGCATCGCAGCCGCAATCTGCTCTTCTCTTGTCATTTCCTCTTGTCCCATAGCACACCCTCCTACTTACTTTTTAAGAATAAAGTCATCATGTGATAAGCATGTACCCATCATACAAGAAAAAGTGGGAAAAGTCTATCTTTTTTGATTTTACCCTTGCTAAACTAATGACTCTTGTGTTATAATGTCCCTTGTCGGTGAGATACCGGCCATAAATAGGGGAATAGTACAGCGGTAGTGCGGCGGTCTCCAAAACCGTTAACGGGGGTTCGATTCCCTCTTCCCCTGCTACTTAAAATGCTCAAGAATGTTGAATTTTCGGCGTTTTTGAGTTTTTTATTGAGAGTATGAAAGTTTGAATCTGTTGACAAAACCGAGTGTATGTCCAATATCACCATTTGAATCTGGTTGTCCTGCTTTCCCATCATAAAAAATGACCTGCTGATATTAATATAATAATTATACCATACAGAAGGTCATAATTCTTTAGTTTGTCAACAGATCCTTTTCTTCATAGGCCCAATTTTACTTCATTTTATGGAATTCTTCATAACGTATAAGTTCATCAAAATACAACACCCATGAATCTTGTAAATTACATTTTCTTTCTAAATAATTAGCTTGCCATTTATCTAATATTGCATTTGCTAATATTGCATTTGTCAATATTGTATTTGATAAATCGGCTTCTATTAGTATTGCTCCATGTAGATCAGCATTGGTTAAATCAGCTCCTCTCAAATTTGCTCTTTCTAGATTTGCCCGCCTCAAATTTGCTCCTTCCAAATTTGCCCGGTTCAATTTAGCATTTGCTAAATTAGTTTCTACAAATACTGACTTAATTAAATCAGTCTCTACAAAAACAGCATTTGTTAAATCGGCAAAGCTTAAATCAACATAGCTTAAGTCTGCTTGGGAAAAATCTGCGTTTATTAATGTTGAATATTCAAAAATTGCGTTCCTTATAATTGCCCTACTAAAATTAGCATTAGCCAGATCCGCTCTGAGAAAATTTGATTTTTCTAACATTGTGTTTTCAAAATTTGCATTTTTTAATTTTATTCCAGCCAAATTTATTTTTGTAAGAAACATTTTGCTTAAATTTGAATAATCCTCTTTATCTTTTTTATTTTCCTCAAACGATATGCTACAATATTTTATATATTTTCCAAGTTGCAATCTATTAGCATCCATCAAAATATAAGATCTGTCACTTAAAACCAGTAATTCTCTTAATATTTTCACTATATTTATAAAACATTGAGTTTCCTTGCTAATAATATTTTTGCAGTTCATATTCTCACAAGAATAAAACATCCCATTTTTTAACATATTACCTACAATTGATTCTAACCATTGATAAAATAGTACGCTATCATTTTTGTTTAATGCCTTTATTACTTTATGACAAAAATAATTATTAATGGTCTGCGTAATTTGACCCTTTTTTAGATATATTGAAATATTTCTAGCAAATTCATCAATACATTCTTTTGATAATTTAGTTATTGCATTTTCGATAGAACTATAAATAGTTTCTGCTACAAAATACTCATAAATGGATCGATGCACAAAATATAGTACCTCTGTTTCTACTCCTTCACAGTGCTTTACCAACTTAAAGTAATTTCCAATCTTAAAATCCTGTTTTATATCCTCATTTTCATGCTCACCTTCTTTCATAACTCCGTCGCAGATAATTTCATATTCTTCCTGCGGAATACAAGCTTCATTAGAATTATTTTCAAACATCCATATTGCAATTTTTTTTGAAATTTGGTGTATTTGCTCCTTTATATCCCCAATTCTATGCTTATCTGCAAAATTTTTATTTTCTATACATCTGTCATAAATACCACCTTTCACAGAAAAAATCTTGTCGTATATATCAACAATAGATCCCTCTTTATCAATAGTAATATTTAAAGCCAAAATCATATATAAAATAAGCGGAATACCTAATATCTGTTTGTTTTCTAACACTCTCGTTATTGTATGCCCTGATATAACACCATTTGTTTCCTCTTGAAAATGTGTACAAAAACTCTTTATTTGTTCCTCATCCCATGGCCGCAACGTAATATATCTACATTTAACTCTATCAAAATTTCGAACATAATTTTCTCTACATGTAATAATTAATGAGAACCTTTCAACGTTTCTTTCTTTTATCAATTCCCAATATAATTTATCCAATATTTCCTTTCTATCACCTACACTAATTTCGTCAAGACCGTCAAGAATTAATGTTTTACCATTTAAATCACCATATGACAGGTTCAAAACATCTAATATTTCAATAGATATATTAGCTTTTTGCCAATCTATACCTTTTAGATCTGCTGCAAATTGATAAACCATAATATCATCAATTTTATCAGTAAAATTAGCAGTGATCCATGTAATCAGCGTACTCTTACCTATTCCTGGTTGTCCCAAAATCAGAAGCATTTTGTTGTCAACCTTATTGTAAATATGTTTAGACAATAATTCGATTAAATTATTAGATTCTGTTTTATTTTGTCCCCATATAAAATGAGGAAGGTGATCTTCTATATACACATCACTCAATTTAACATTTACACCAGCATTTTCATCCCACTCATCAAAATCATTTAGGAACATATTACCATTCCATTTATCAGCATACTCCTGTGTTCTGCTTTTTATCTCTTGTTTTTTATTCTGTGTATTTGTGCCTTGAGTTTGATCAATTATACTATGCAAAATAGTAACTATTGCTTGATTATAAGCATCAAGATTATTAAAATTCTTTTGCATATAATTATATATCTTTTGCACATCTGCGTTAGTTTCATCAACTGAATTGCTTATCTGTCTCAAAATATCTTTCTCAAATTCTTTGCCTTCACGCATTAACCTAATTAACGCATCGGCAACAGCAAATAGCACTGATTTAATATCACTTTCACATTCTATATAACCACCCTTATCCTTACGAAATTCATCCCATAAATAAGCGCTCAATTTCACTCTATCATATTTACATTGTCTAAACACCTCTTCCGTTATTTCAACTTTTGAAAGTAAATATTTTATCTCAGCTACCACAAAATCAACATTTTCTTCTGAAATATTCATGGATTCCATGTTTTCTTTGGAAAGACTATAATTAATTTTGGCTTTTTCCTTATCAATATAATCACTAATTATATTGACGCTTTTTTCAGAAAACCCATCTATTGAAATGCCAATTAATTCAGTAGCTAACCCATTCCCCATTTTATTTTCTACTACTGACTTCAATATTGCCGAAATAATGTTATTTACAATGCTCATTTTTTATTCCCCCTTGCTTTTGATAATAATTATAATATTTGCATATTACCATTTCAAGCCAATGCACATATATATTGACACATTCCAAATGTATAGAGGGCAGGGGGTACATTCAATCCAAAAATATTTAGGGTACCTACTATATAGATGCCCTATGAGTATAATGGAAGTGCTTACATTATCACTTGTTGTATTAGCGGCTCTGTCTCATATAGACAATCACAAAAAGAAATAAGCATCCTCATATGAAGTGACCCCCTTTTGTCAGACAACAATCTAACGAAAGGGGGCACTTCAGAGGTGCTTTTTACATGCAGTTTTCATATCTGATTGCTTTATACTGGAATCGATCAAGAATGTGTTTCTTCCAGATCTCCCCACAGTTTTTCTCAAATATTACTCTTCGCATTCTATTTTCCACATCATCTAAGGTTGAATTATGCAAAAACTTAGGATATAATTTATATAATATCACGACTTCATACAGAGGGTCGCGTCAATTTTTTATCAATGTTTTTGAAAAAGGAGAGGGCAAAATGACAAAAGACACAATTTTAATTGTTGATGATGCAGAGATCAATCGCGAGATGATAAAGTTCATATTTGAGGAGCAGTACAACGTCCTTGAAGCCGAGAACGGACAGCAGGCCATCGATATTATAAAGGAAAAGAGCGAACACCTGTGTATTATATTCCTTGACCTGCTTATGCCTGTTAAATCGGGGCTTGATGTTTTAAAATTTATGAATCTTGAAAATTATATTGACTACATACCTGTGATCATGATAACCGGCGAAGCAACTAACGAGAGTGATGAAAAGGCATACGAGTACGGTGCTTCTGATATTATATACAAACCCTTTGCGCCAAACGTTGTAATGCGTCGCGCAAAGAATATCATGGAGCTGTTTGAGCATAGGATCGATATCGAGAAAAAGCTTGAGGAACGTACCAAAGAACTCATGGCAAGCCGCAGGAAACTTGAGGAGAGCAATGACTTCCTTGTCAATGCGTTAAGTTCGGTTATTGAGCTCAGAAACTTTGAGTCAAACGAGCATATTCTCCGGGTCAAGTATTTCACAAAGCTATTTTTGAAATATATTCAGAAGTTTTATCCAAAGTATGGTATTACAGACGAAGCTGCAGCCCTTATTGTGAACGCATCCACCGTACACGACATCGGAAAGATCGCTATTCCCGACAACATACGCCTAAAACTTGGAGAACTCACCAAGGCGGAGGCCGAAGAGATGAGGAAGCATACCATCTACGGCTGCGAACTTTTGGAGAAGTTTAAGCAGGAAGACAATGAGTTTTACCGTTACTGCTATGACATATGCAGATATCACCATGAGAGATATGACGGCAATGGCTATCCTGACAGACTCAAAGGTGATGATATTCCCATCTGGGCACAGATCGTTTCTATCGTTGACGCTTATGACGAGCTTGTAAGCGGCAAAATGTATAAGATACCTTATGCCGTAACCGAGGCGGCCCATGTGATCGAGAATGGCGAGATCGGGGTCTTCTCTCCCGAGATGCTGGATTGCTTCGAACTTGCCAAGATAGAGATGTTTGCTGTCAGCGAAGGCACTACGTCAGTTACCGATCTTTTGTAATAGCATCAATATTACAGCCTCTTCCTTGTTGATAGTTCTGTCGAATATTTCGACAGAACTATCTTTGTTTAGCTCGCCTTCCTAACACTTCTCATAAGTCTGCTCAAAAATCTTCTGCTCAATAATATAGACATCGTGCAGGTCATCCTTGCGCACCGCCAGATAATCCCCCTCCTTGCCCAGCATATACTTTTCCTCATCCCAGGCGGTGAACACCTTGACGCGGTGATCCAGCTTCTTCACATAGATAAAGACCTCTCCAGTGGGAACACAGGATCTCGCATAGGGGATCAAGGACACACTCTTCCCCTCTGCCACGTCCTTGATAGTGGGCTCATACTCCCCCTGAAAGACATAGGGCTCATCCAAATACTTATAGCTTCGCTCAAACTTCAGCCTGTCGTTGGGGTAAACCTCCCCCTGAATGCCGATCATGATATACAGATCATCGTAGATCGACACATCCAGATCTCCCTCCAGCGTGCGGACACAGATCTTGGTGCCAAGCGGGAATACCTGATCCGCATCCACATACCCGATGGGGATCTTTTTCTTCCGGTAAGCCTCCATGCCTGCCAGATCTGCCTCGTAGTCCTTGGCGTAGATGATCTCAATATCGTCGAAGTAATCCTCCATCCGCCAGTCCAGAAGTGCTTCTACACCCTCCTGAAGATCCACGTCCCTCGGTCTGTTCTTTTCAACCAAAAACTCCTCATAGGCCTTCTGCAGAAGCTCCATCTGGATAAAACCGCCGGCTTTCTCCAAATGTCCGCCGCCGGACCCAATGCCCTCTGTGATAAACTCCGCCAGCTCACTGGCCTTGACCTCCTTCACGCAGCTTCTCACGGAGATCTTCACCCCGAAGGGCTGTATACTATACACCAGGCAGGTTTCCACCGTGTCCACCTCCAGCATCAGATCACTGATCATCCCCAAAATATTGGGATCACAGGGCTTAGCCATCGCCACTGCATAGTGGTAAGTCTCATTATACCGATAGTTTATCAGGGCCTGTCCGGCGATCTCCAACTCCTTCAAGGACAGATTGGCATTGCGAAAACGTGTGATCAGGCTTCGGTCAAAGACAGCGTCATCCCGCAGATCCTTGTCCAGCGGGTGAGACACCTCCGTGAAATTATTGGTGTCCGTCATCAGACCGTAATACAGAGCTGTTGCCAGCGGCTTGTCCTCATTGACCTTCCATCCTTCGGCTTCCAAAAGCTCACACACGATCGTGGAGCAGGCGCCCAGATTACTCCGCACCTCATTCAGTTCGGGTAAAGGCCCGCTTACCTGATGGTGATCAATGACCGCCACATTTTTCGCCTCAAAACGGGTCACATTTCCCTCTCCGTATTGACAGTCAACCGTTACCAAAAGATCCGGAGGCTCCAGTGTCTCCACATGCTCCACCGGAATCTGCAACATATCCTTCATCAACATCAGATTGCTCTTTTGAATAGGATATCTGCCGCCGTAGACAAAGCGCACGTCCTTTCCCTGTGCCTTGAAATAAGTATAAACTCCAAAACCGCTGGCCAATGCATCCGCATCCGGATTGTCATGACACTGTACCACGATTTGATCATATGATAATAGCTCACTCAGCCTCATCTTCTGTCTCCTTAATCCGGCAACGCGTCTCAATCCCACGCGCCCGCCTGTCAATCCACGTTGTACCTGGTTCTCTCCAACTCGGTCAAACGAACGTCCCCAAACTGCTCTGCGGCTTCCTTCAGCAACATATCAAGCGTCTTATAAGGAAAGCGGTACAGGCTGGCATAATTTGCGGCAAACACGGCACTCGCCCTTGGCAGATAAGCCAGTCCGTCTTCCATATGTGCAATGCACTCATAGGTGGATCCGTTTAAGATCATCATGTCCACACTTGTCACAAGGCTGATCGTATCCGCATCCTCATCCACCGTCATACTCTTTATCTGATAATACTGCTCCGGGGCAATATAGACAAACTTTTGTTCCTCCATGTCATAGACTCGCAGGTAGTAGTCGTCCCCCTGAAGTATCAGTCTGCTACCGTCCTCAAGAAAATGCAGAAACCTCCTGTGTACGCCTGCAAAGGGAATCTCCGCTCTCAGCTCATAGCCCTCCGTCTCATAGATCCGCATCGTTCCGTCCGTACAGTAGACTGCAAGCAATACTCCATCCTCACTCAGCGTGATCGCCGACAAGTCACTGATACGCCGACTCAGCAAATGTTCTCCCAGAGGAACCGGTGTGATCCGGCCGGTTGCCGTTTCAATCTCGATCAGCCCCTGATCCTGCAGATTTGCATAGAGCTTGCTCCCATCCGCCGACAACTCGGCATCAAAAATATTTACATAAGAAGCATCTCCTCTGACATCGATCGTCTCAGCGATCTCCCAACTCTGAAGATCCAACGCATAAAGCACACCACTGGCATAACAAAGCGCTGTTGTTCGATTGCTGTCCCACTTAATGTTTGGGGCGATCGTACTCTCCACAGATAGTATATCGGTCTGACCGGTCTCCACATCATAGCGCACAAATTGTCCATCCGTGTCCAATAGCACAAAGTGGCTGTCGTCGATAAATCCCATCCCGTTCTGATAACCGATATCGCCTCTCCACTCTCCCACCGGCTCATTCCCCATAATTCGATAGAAATAGCAGATATCCTCGTCTAAAGAAATATTGATCCTCACCACATAGTAAGTTTCCTCCGGAGAATAAAGAACATCTCTTACTCTGCCCTCATAGGTATGCAATTCCTCTGCACCGGCACCCTGATGGTACTTCATCATCGTCAGGTCGGGGGAAGCATATGCCTCGACCACCACCGTACTGTTTTGGATCGCCATATCGGTCAGGTTCTTTCCTGTGTCAATGGCAGATGAGGTATAATTGATGCCTGTGGTCATATCTACAATATCGATAATGCCACTGCTCTCTCCAAGATATCCGTAGGAGGAATTTTTCGCCACCATAAAAGATTGTATCCCGTTATTGACATTCACCTGCGCGATCAATTCTCCCGTAGCGCTGTCCCATGTGTATGCAGATTGATCCACTGACAATAGAACCTGATCATAGCTCTTGCCGGTATTATCCTGATACTCACGACACTTCAATTGGAACATCGCCGAATCGATTCCCAACAACTGATAGGGTACCGTTTGTGTCCAGACCGTTCTTCCGGCAGACAGATCAAACTTCTCCACATATGCGGTGCCAAGGTCTCCCAAGCTCACATCACTCATGTCAACTCTTTCGTGGCTGACCACCACCAACTGGTTATCCTGAGTGAAAGCCACCCTGGAAATATAAGGCCACGCCGTGGCACACACTCTCTTCTCCCCGCTTTCTAAGTCAATCACCGTGACACTTCCGCCGGATGATCTCTCCCACATAAAGTGGGAGACCGCAAAGAGACTTTTATCGCTGCTCAGGGCATAGGAAATGCTGAAAGATGCTTCTTGATCATTTTCCACGCGGGACTTCACCCCGCCATTCTCCAGATCGACCAAGACCACCTCCTCGTTGGAGATATAAATGGCCGTCGCCGAATCCGGATCGATCACACAGTCTGTGCCCTATTCCAGGTCAGTCAAACGCCATTCTTCCTCACCCTCCAAATTTACACAGCGCAAACCGCTATCCTCGGCAATGATCAGGTTATCCCCATAGAGCTGCGCCGCCATAGGTGATTTCACGTAACCGCTGTCATTCAACTCAGGCATGCACTTTAAGAGCAACTCCCCTGTATTCAAATTCCAGACGTAAATATATTGTCCCCGATCTATGGATACCAGGCGCTCTCCGGAGACATCAAAACAAAAGGAGGCGACCGGCTGATCGTGCGCCAGACTGCGATCCATCCCTATGACATTTCCCGTATCATAGCTTCTGAGCGCCTCGCTCAGTGCATATTGGGCGCTGGCCACATAGGGTCTGTCATTCCCCTCTGAGGGCAGCGCCTCCAAGGCAACCAGCACGGCGCTCTGCCTGTCGCCGTACCGAAACAGTTCCAAAGAGGTCTGCGCCAGATATTTTGACTGATTGATCTGCTTCTCCTGATAATTCCTCCGGATCATAGCAGCATTGTAGGCGCTGTACACACCAAACGCCAGACCGAGCACAGCCACCCCTGCCGCCACCGACATCATCTTCCTCATGCGGCGCTCCCTGTGCCGCTGCCTCAGATCATCATAACTGCAGTGCAGGATGGGTGCCGCCAGACGCATCAACTTCGTCCTAAGCTTCCGGTCAATCTCTTTCCTGGATCTGCCTCTCACATCCGCCGCCAGTGGCTCCACAGGGTTTCCTTCCTCATTCACAAGAATCTGCTGCGGAAAGGACTGATCCGGCTCCCCTTCGATGAGGATCGCCAACACATGCTCTCTGCCGTGCATTTGAATAAAGGTCTCAATCTCCTTCTGCACCCAATAAGATTCCGGTGTGCGCGGCGAACAGATGACCAGAAGAAACTCCGATCCTCTCAGTGCACCCTCGATATTTTCTCCCAAGTCGCTGCCTATGGGCAGCTCCTCCTGATCCCGAAATACTCTCTTGATACTTTTCTTACCACTCTTTTTGGCCACAGGCCTAGGTACTTTGAAGGTCTCAAGCCCCTTGTGTATCTTCTTGGCAATGTACATATCCAAGTCGGAATGCCGGTAACTGATAAACGCATCGTATCTCATAATAGCAGTTCCATAGCCTCCTGTATATTTCGAACTCCCAATACCTTGATCTTGCTGTTCTTTTTGCATTCCTCGGCACACACATAGGGCACCACACAGGTGTCAAAGCCCAACTTCTCAGCCTCCGCCGCCCGTTGTTTCGCCATGCTCACCGATCGCACCTCACCGCTCAGCCCTACCTCTCCAAACGCTATGAGTTTCGGACTTAAAGGATGATTGCGAAAACTCGACAAGATCGCCAGCACGATCCCGAGGTCAATAGCCGGCTCCAAGATTTTCATGCCTCCGGTGATATTCACATAGGCATCGCATCCGGACAACTGCACTCCGCAGCGCTTTTCCAGCACTGCCATCAACAGATTCACACGATTGAGATCCGTGCCGGTGGTCTGCCTTCTGGGAATTCCGAAGTTGCTATAGCACACCAGTGCCTGAATCTCTATGAGAAGAGGTCTTGTTCCCTCCATAGTGCATGCTACCACAGAGCCGCTGGCATTTTCCGGCCTTCCGTTCAACATATACTCGGACGGATTCCGTACCTCCACCAGTCCCCGCTCCTGCATCTCAAACACACCAATCTCATTGGTAGAGCCAAAACGGTTCTTGACACCCCTGAGAACACGGTAGGATGCATGGCGATCACCCTCAAAGTAAAGCACTGTGTCCACCATGTGCTCCAGCACTCTGGGCCCGGCCACCGTGCCCTCCTTAGTCACATGTCCTACAATGAACACGGAGACTCCAAGCCCCTTCGCCAGCTGCAGCAAAACACCTGTGGACTCTCGCACCTGAGACACACTGCCCGGCGCTGCCGACACCTCTTCGTTGTACATGGTCTGAATAGAGTCGATGATCACAGCCTCCGGTTTCTCCTGGCGGATCACCTCGGCTACTGCATCCAGTCTGGTCTCACACAGTAGCAACATGTTTGAGGAGAAACTGCCGATCCTGTCTGCACGCATCTTGATCTGCACCTGCGACTCTTCACCGGATATATACAGCACTTTATGTCCCGTCTCGGACAGGCGATGACACACCTGGAGAAGAAGTGTGGACTTGCCAATTCCCGGATCGCCTCCCACCAACGTCAGCGATCCCTGTACGATCCCTCCGCCAAGCACACGGTCCAGCTCCTCAATGCCGGTCAGTACCTTATCCTCCTTAGCAATAGCTACCTCGGACAACACGCAGGGCTCCGTTTTCTCCGTGAGCCGTTTTAACTGCCCGCCTACGTTTTTCAGCTCCGCCTTGCTCACCGTCTCCTCCACAAAAGTATTCCATTCCCGGCATCCCGGACACTGGCCCATCCACTTGGAGGACTCATAACCACAACTCTGGCAATAAAAAATAGTTGTATTCTTCCCTTTCGCCATGAAAGTATCTTTCCCCTTCTTTATTCTAAATTATCTAAACAAGAAAAGATCCTAACACCAAAGTCACCTGATGTTAGGATCTCAAATAGTTCCCTTGAATGTTCCAGCCGCTCTACACTTGTTTGATCCTTACCGCAACCTCTCCTGCTGCCTCCAATTCGACACTCAGGGAAAGCTTGCCGCCAAGACCGGTCCTCATGGTGCCTGTGCTTTTATCCGCCACAAACACCTCATACTCCGTGTCATCGGTTAGACCAACCGTAATCTGGGCATCCTCTGCGCCCTCCACTACGAACTCCACACCAGACTCCGTCTCCTTAAAATTCAAAACGCTGGTTCCGGGCACAGACTCATAGAGGAACATTCCATTCTTCTCTAGTTTTGTAATTTCGTTGTAGGTCTTTACCTTCAGCAAATCGCCTGCATGCTTAAAATCCTCCACCTTGGCTTTCTGTGCCAGCTTATGATTGCCAAAGCTGACCGTACCATTCGACTCGCTGCGAAGTAACTCTTCCACTACTGCCATTGTTATGTCCTCCTGATCGATTGTGGTTACAATTTCAGTATAATATAAATGGCGCTACTTTTCTACAAGATTTTCTTTTTTCACATAATTATTTCACAGTAAAGGTAACCTTTTCGTTCCGATAGCTGGCCGATACTTTATCTCCCGGCACCACCTTCTTACGCAGGATCTCCTCCGCCAGAGCGTCCTCCACCACAGACTGGATCGCGCGCTTCAGGGGGCGAGCCCCCATCTTGTTGTCAGAGTACTTCTCCACCAGATGTTCCTTCAACGCCGACGTGATACTCAACTCGATACCCATCTGGGAATCACACCTTTTATAGAGATTGGAGGCCAGCAGATTCACGATTGATTTCATATTATCTTTGTTCAGCTGGTGGAATACGATAATATCGTCAATACGATTGATAAACTCCGGTTTAAAGCTGCGCTTTACCTCCTCCATGACACCTGATCTCATCTTCTCGTAGTCCTTCTTCTCACTGTTGTCCGTGGCAAATCCCAGATTCTTAGGATCCACGATACGCTGTGCACCGGCGTTGGAGGTCATGATCAAAATGGTGTTCTTGAAGCTGACCTTCCTTCCTTTGGAATCAGTAATATGACCATCGTCCAGAACCTGAAGCAAAATATTAAACACATCGGGATGCGCTTTCTCAATCTCGTCAAACAACACCACAGAATAGGGATTGCGACGTACTTTCTCGCTGAGCTGGCCGCCCTCCTCGAATCCCACATATCCCGGAGGAGAACCGATCATCTTAGACACAGAGTGTCCCTCCATGTACTCAGACATATCTACGCGGATCATGGCATCTTCCGAACCAAACATCGCCTCCGCCAATGCCTTGGACAACTCTGTCTTACCCACGCCGGTGGGTCCCAAAAACAGAAAAGAACCAATCGGGCGGTTGGGATCCTTGAGACCTACTCTGCCTCGGCGCATAGCCTTGGCAACTGCAGTCACCGCCTCCTCCTGACCGATCACACGCTTGTGGAGGATACCCTCCAGCTTTAACAGGCGCTCACTCTCTTTCTCTGCCAGCTTCTGCACGGGAATCTTCGTCCACATGGCCACTACCTCGGCAATGTCACCCTCACCGACGCAGTAACTGTAATCGTTCTCCTTGGTCTCCCGCCTTTTGCGCATGCGCTCGTATTTTTTCACCAGTTGATCCTGATTGTTCTTGATCTCCACTGCCTGTGTAAATGCCTCCATGCGGATGGAACGCTCAATCTGCAGATCCATTTTCTTAATCTGCTCTAAGAGCTCCTTCTGCTTATCTGGCATATCCATTACCCGCAGCCTTGCGCTGGCTGCTGCCTCATCGATCAGATCAATGGCCTTATCCGGCAGATTGCGGTCATTGATATAGCGGTTCGACAGTCTCACCGCCGCCTGTATCGCCTCGGAGCTGATCGTCACACGATGATGCTCCTCATATTTCTCCTTAATACCCTCCAAGATCCGGATGGCCTCTTCCTCCGTAGGCTCCTCCACGCTGACCGGCTGGAAGCGCCGCTCCAAGGCCGCATCTTTCTCCACATACTTACGGTATTCTGCGATGGTAGTAGCGCCAATCAACTGAATCTCACCTCTCGCCAGAGAAGGTTTCATAATGTTGGAGGCATCAATAGCGCCCTCCGCGCCGCCCGCGCCGATGATCGTGTGCAACTCATCCAGAAACAAAATGACATTGTTGTCCTCTATGACCTCGCGGATCACTTTTTTAATGCGCTCCTCAAACTCGCCGCGGTACTTACTGCCGGCTACCATACCGGACAGATCCAGCGTGAGCACACGCTTATTTTGCACAGTGAAAGGCACGTCTCCTGACACAATGCGGAGAGCCAGCCCCTCTACTACGGCCGTCTTACCCACACCCGGCTCACCGATCAGACAGGGATTATTCTTGGTACGCCGGCTCAGTATCTGAACCACTCTGCGGATCTCATCCTCCCTGCCGATCACCGGGTCCAGCTTTCCCTCCCTAGCCAATGCAGTTAGATCCCTACTGTACTGGTCCAAAGTGGAAGGCTTATTTTTGCCGGAAGATTTTCGTCCCAGATCCTCCTTGTAGAGATTGGTGTCCTGCCCTATGGCAGCAAGGGTGTCCACATACACCTTCTGCACATTGACTCCCAATGTGTTTAGAAGACGGACGGCCACATTCTCCCCTTCCTTAATAAGCGCCAGAAGAATGTGCTCTGTTCCGGTCTCGTCCTGATGAAAGCGGGACGCTTGTCTGTGAGCCTCCTCCAGAATCTTCTGTGCTCTGGGGGAATACCCCTCCCGCTCTCTGATCGCCACACCGTTCTCAAAGGAGATCAGATCGCGGATCATATCCATGACCTGCTCTACCTCAACTCCGTTGTCGCCGAGCACCTTGGCTGCTACGCCCGATTGCTCCTTCAAAAGCCCCACCAGAATATGCTCTGTGCCAATATAGCCTTGTTTCAGACTTCTGGCACATTTAGCCGCCTGATTCAGCGCTCCTTGTGCTTTCTGTGTAAAATGCGACTGCATCAATCTATCCCTCCATAATCTTCATATATTTCGTCGATCAACTGATGTATCTCACCTCTGGTAATATTCTTGCAGGTGCTCTTCGCCAGGATCACCTGAAGTTCTTTCTTCAATTCCGAGAGTGTCTGCATGCGGTCTATATCAATGGCGATAATAGCGCCTCTGCGCCTATCCACCTTCACATATCCCTCCTGCTTCAGCACGGTGTACGCCTTGTTGACCGTGTGCATATTGATCCCTATGGAGTCTGCCAGCTGGCGCACACTGGGCAGAGAATCTCCCTCCTGAAACTGGGAGGTAGCGATTCCCATGATGATCTGGTTGCAAAGCTGCAGATATAGTGCTTCATCACTGTTAAAATCAATCTGGATCATCACTATAGAATCCCTCCTTTCCCAATTTATAGTCCAAAAGGTTTGTTATATTCATATTATAACAGCTCACCAAAACTGTCAACGCCGTGCCCAAAAGTTTATAGACTTTTCATTTTTCGTGTTTCGAATGAGCAAACTCTAAATTCTTCGCGTTTTAAGTTCGCGCAAAATGCCTGTGGAACTATCATTCCACAGGCACCTGTATCTATACTTTTCTACAGCTCTTTGTCACCGTCCCAGTTTAAATATTCAAACTCAAATTCATCCTCGTCGTCCGCCATGAAATTCTTGGACTTCCAAGCCTGCTTTGAAGCGCTGTCAGAGGACGATCGTGGCTGGGTTCTGCGCTCATCCCTGGGCTGCGCGGATGCAGGTCTTGCCCCTTCTCTCACCGGACGTTGTGTACTCTGGGTAGGTCTTGACTCCCCCTGTGCCGGGCGACTTCCCTGCGAACTCTGGGCAGGTCTTGTCCCTTCATCCGGGCGCTGTGCATTCGGGCTCTGTATTGTTCTGCTCGCCTGTGTAGGGCGAGAATTCTGGCTGCTTTGGGCGGGTCTTGCGCCTCCTTGTACCGGACGTCTACCCTGTGAAGATGTTCTTCTATCCCCTGCCCCCTGCGGACGTACCGGCTTTTTACCACTTCCTTGAACCTTTCCCGGGTTCTTCCTTCGCAGCGTTTCTTTCTCCACTTCCGCAAAGTACGCAGAATCCGACATATCCCTCATCTTAAAGATCACCATAGTAAGCGCAACCGCCAATACAAGGATCACTATCACCAGAATGATAATGACAATCTTCAGATTTTTGATCGTACCCGCCTGCTGCTCAGCCAATGTCTTGTTGGTGTCCGCCGCATAAAAAATATCTTTGACCTTCCACTGATTGGCGGTCACATTGTCAATCAGATACCAATCTTCCCCTTCAAGCTGGGTCTCCCAATCCTTGACTGTCACCACAGGCTCCGATGGCTCATCCGACCCTGATGGTTCATCCGGTTCCGGTGCGTCCGTAACGGGAGTCACATCTTCCGACAGTTTTACATAGTCGAATCGTATAAAGCCTGTCACCTCAGAACCGTTTACTGTAAAAGTCACACGATACCACACATTGTTGTCTGTGCCGGTAGCCTGTCCGGTTACCGTCAATGCTGTTCCGTTCTTTGCCGTAGTCACAATACCGCTGCTGGTGGAGGCATCTGCCCTCACACGAATCTCCCGCCCACCTGTCACAGTAGCACTGACCGGTTTCACCTCCGTCACCTCCACCGTCGGATTATAGGTGGCAGCGGGCGTAGCTGTGTTGTTATTGGTTGTCGTGTTGTTATTAGTCGTCGTGGTCGTATTGGACAGAGCAGGAGGCGTTCCTCCGCTTGTGATCTCCACCAGATCGGAACGAATATACCCCAGCGTATTAGCGTTTACAAACACTTGATACCAAGTGTAGCCGTCCGCTCCTGTAGTCTGACCGTTGATGGTGATCTCGTCATTTCGAACCACGCTGGCCACAACTTGGCTGCTGGTGCTCGTCGTCTGACGGATATTCGCGCTTTCCGCAATCACCTTTCCTTGACTTTGGGCATGGCTCACAATGGAGAACCCATCTGCGACAATAGCGATCGTAAACGCTATCACCAGAGATAATATTCCCATGACAGCCCGCCGGCTCCAATGTGCTTCTCTCATTTTTCTCATAGGTTTCCTCATTTCCGCGCAACAACTGCGCTTTATCCTCTTATGGGAATCGCGCCGCAGCGCATCAAGACCAAAGTACCGGTCGGATCAGTTGTCGCGCACAAAGCGTCTGTGTCCTTCCTCTCCGCCCTTCGATATGCTGTAGCCTTTCAAGTCCTTCATCAGCTGCTCACGCTGTGCAGCCTCCATAGCACGGTGCATCTTAGTCTCACACTGCGGACAGAACTGACCACTCCGGATGGGCTGCCCACACGCTTCACACTTCATCATAACCTTGGATCCCTCTGCCACCTCGATCCTCGAGTCCTTCAGCATCTGCCGTATGGACCGCTGGGTGACACCGGTGGCATCCTCCACCTCTTTGGCATTGGCACCTTTGTGGCTCTCTATATACAGCCGCACCTTGCCGTAATCGTCGTAATCCACTGCGCCACATTTCTCACAATGGTACTCACCAACACCTTTAAATATCATAACCCCGCCGCACTCATTGCAGACGCGAGGGATATGATAATAATCCTCGATAAACAATCCACCTAAACGATTTCTCATGCTACACACCTCTATGCTTCATCAATAGCCTTCCCGATATCATGACGCAAATATTTATTCTCAAAAGCCACCCACTCCGTCGCCGCATAGGCATTGGTTCTGGCTTCTTTCAACGTCTTACCCTTCGCCGTGACGCCGAGGACGCGCCCCCCGTTTGTCACGATCCCTTCCTCCGTTCGCTTTGTTCCGGCGTGGAAACAATAATAGTCATCCTCTTTCTCAAAGCGCTCCAAACCTTGAATCGGATAGCCTTTCTCATAGGCGACCGGATAGCCGTCGCTGGCTAATACCACACAAACCGCGGCATTGTCCTCAAACTGCAGATCGATCTGATCCAGTGTGCCGTCCACACACGCCTCCATGACTTCTATAATATCATTCTTCATGCGGGGCAACACCACCTGCGCCTCCGGATCGCCGAATCTGGCATTGTACTCCAGCACTCTGGGGCCATCCTCAGTGAGCATCAGGCCGAAGAAGATCACTCCCTTGAAGGGACGCCCCTCTGCCGCCATGGCATCCACCGTCGCCTGATAGATATACTTCTTACAGAAGGCATCCACTTCCTCCGTATAGAAAGGACTGGGAGAAAAAGTCCCCATTCCTCCGGTGTTCAGCCCCTGATCGCCATCTTTTGCCCGCTTGTGGTCCTGTGCAGAGGTCATGATCCGGATGGTCTTGCCATCCACAAAGGAAAGCACGCTGACCTCTCTGCCTGTCATAAACTCCTCTATCACCATCCGGTTGCCTGCAGAGCCAAACTTTTTGTCCTGCATAATGGACTTTACGCCCTCCAGCGCCTCCTCCTTGGTGTTGCAGATCAGTACACCTTTGCCCAACGCCAGACCGTCAGCCTTCAGCACAATAGGATAAGTGGCTTTCTCCTCCAGATATTTGACGGCCTCTTTGGCATCGTCAAAATTCTCGTATGCGGCAGTAGGAATATTGTACTTTTTCATCAGATCCTTGGAAAAAGCTTTGCTTCCCTCCAAAATGGCTGCGTTCTTTCTGGGTCCAAAGGTTCGTATCCCCGCTTCCTCCAACTCATCAACCAGACCGCCCACCAGCGGATCGTCCATTCCCACAATGGTGAGGTCGATCGCTTTCTCTTTGGCGAACGCCACCAACTTGTCAAACTCCATGGCTCCGATGGGCACGCACTCTGCAATCTGTCCAATCCCCGCGTTGCCGGGAGCACAATATATTTCTTTCACTTTGGTACTTTTGGCTACACTGGCCGCAATCGCATGTTCTCTTCCGCCACTTCCCACAATTAACACTTTCATTGACCGCTCACCTCGCCCTAGCTCTGCCTAATGTTCTCTCACACATTTACCGTTTTCCATGCGCACGCGCCCGTTTGCAATATCATCGATGGCCTGTGGCAGAAGTATCCACTCCGCCTGCTCCATAACGCGTCGCTGCAAGCTTTCCGGGGTATCCCCCTCCTCTATGTACACCGCCTTCTGGTCGATGATAGGGCCCTCGTCCATGCCCTCCGTCACAAAATGCACTGTGGCGCCCGTGACCTTGACCCCGCGCTCAAGCACTCTTTCATGCACTTTCAGCCCATAATAGCCCACTCCGCAGAAAGAAGGGATCAGAGAGGGATGGATGTTGATAATACGTCCCTCATACCGCCGTACCATCTGCTGTGGGATCGCCACCAAAAAACCTGCCAGTACGATCAGATCCGGCTGAAATTCGTTCACTTTCTCCAAAAAGGTCTCATTGAAAGCTTCCCTGTCCGCAAAGTCCTTAGGAGATACGCTGACTGCAGGAATCCCCGCCGCGCGCGCCCTCTCCAGACTCTTGACCGTCTTGTTGTTGGACAACACACCCACAAGATTTGCGTTTGAAATCCGACCTGCCGCCACCGCATCAATGATCGCCTGCAGATTCGTGCCGCCTCCGGACACCAAAACAACTACTCTCAACATATGGCCACGCCCTTCTCTCCTGTTTCACAAGTACCTATCAAATAGGGAGTCTCGCCCGCAGCCTTGATCGCCTCCACGGTTCTATCCACATCGGCGGGATCTACAGCGAGTACCATTCCAAGTCCCATGTTGTAAGTGTTGTACATGATCTTCTCTTCAACACCGCCTGTCTTCTGCAAAAGCTTGAAGATAGACGGCACTTCGTAACTGTCCTTCTTCACCACAGCGCGGACATTGTCGGGCAGCATGCGTGGAATATTCTCATAGAATCCGCCGCCGGTGATATGGCTGCAACCCTTTACCCTGATGCCCGCATCTTTGACGGCCCTCAAAGCCTTTACATAAATCTTGGTGGGCGCAAGGAGCGCCTCTCCCAAGGTAGTTCCCAACTCTTCATAGTAGGTGTTCAGACTCTCCTCAGTCATCTCAAACACCTTGCGCACCAACGAAAAACCGTTGGAATGCACACCGGAGGAAGCGATGCCGATCAGGGCATCACCGGGCTTAATGTCTGCTCCCGTGATCAGATCCTTCTCATCCACCACACCTACCGCAAATCCTGCCAGATCATACTCCTCCTCGGGCATCAGCCCTGGGTGCTCCGCAGTCTCTCCGCCGATCAAGGCGGCCCCTGCCTGCTTACAGCCCTCCGCTACGCCTTTCACGATCGTAGCGATCTTCTCCGGATAATTCTTGCCACACGCTATATAATCCAAGAAAAACAACGGTTCCCCACCGGCACAGGCCACATCGTTCACACACATTGCCACACAGTCGATGCCAATGGTGTCATGCTTATCCAACAGGAATGCCAGCTTCAGCTTGGTTCCCACGCCGTCCGTGCCGGACAGGAGTGTAGGCTTTTCCATCTTCTTGAGGGCGTCCATAGAGAAGGCTCCCGAAAAGCCTCCGATACCACCCAGAACCTCCGGGCGCATGGTCTCCTTCACATACTTTTTCATCAGCTCCACGGATTGATACCCTGCCTCGATATCCACACCCGCATTTTTATAATCCATTGCCATTGTCCTTCTCCTCGCAGTCTGTCCCCTGTTTACTTCTTCTGACTCTCCTGATATGCCTTATAACCGATCTCCTGCAATTTGGCGTCCTTGGCCTCCACCTGATCTTTTAGCTTCTCACTGTAATCTTTCAATTTCCCAAGGAGCTCAGGATCGGAAGTCGCCAAAATCTTGGCCGCCAGAAGACCTGCGTTGGCTCCGCCGTTAATGGCCACCGTAGCCACCGGAATGCCGGAGGGCATCTGCACGATGGAATATAGGGAATCACGGCCGCCCAGCGATGTGGTGTGCATAGGAATACCGATCACCGGCATCGGGAATATCGCCGCACACATACCGGGAAGATGTGCTGCCATGCCGGCTCCCGCAATGATCACCTTAAAGCCTTTATCCTCCGCGCTCTTCGCATACTGAAAGAATACGTCAGGCTCTCTGTGCGCGCTGATGATCTTCATCTCATAAGAGATTCCGAGCTCCTCCAAAATATCTGCTGCCTTCGCCATAACGGGCATATCAGAGTCGCTGCCCATCACAATACCAACCTTAGCTGCTGACATGACGTCCTCCTTTTGTACCACCGTCGGGCACAATATATTGTAGTTTTAAATGACATGATAACATTATCTATACCCTAGTTTACCAAAATTAGAGTGTTGTTACAATATTTATCTGTGAAATTATTTTAATTTTTTATAAATTTCTTATTTCCTCCATAGGATCGTTCAGTTCCTCCGTGCCGGGAAGCACGAAACGACCATTCCGGATGATAGGGATCACCTCGCCATCCTGCCGCACCGCGTTCAGCTCCCCCAGTTCGTCGTAGGGGATAGTGATGTCCGTATGACAGTTAAAATAAGCTTTCGCCGGTTTTTCGGTGCGCAGACGGGATATTTCATTATCTTTCGCCACGATCTCCTTACCGTCAGGGTTGCACACCCTGACCTCCTCCGCATGGGAGTAACAGGTGTCCCCCACCGCAAAGTGCGGTCCCATCTTCTCCGCTATCAAAATAGGAAGCTTATCCTCTACGCCGTACTTTTTCGCTGCCACGTAGGCGGTGGTGTTGGTTCCGATGGCAAACTCTCCCATGGGAAGCGTCTCATGTCGGAACAGGACATTCTCATAGACAAAAGCCCTGTTCTCCTCCTCCCGCTCAAAGTTGCCGCAGTCATAATCACAGATCTTGCCATCCGCAAACGTAAGCTCCAAATCTTTGTACTCCAGACCGTTCAGGTACACACGGCTCACATGGAGTACTCCCTCCGTACCGGACAGCACAGGCGAAGTGAAAACTTCCCCCACAGGGATATTCACATCCGCCACACAGTTTTCAAAGATGGTTTCACGCTCCGGATCTCCAAGCCGGTAAAGCTTCACTGTAAGATTCGTCCGATTGCCATCTTTTCCTTTGATCTCGCAAAATTCCGCCGTGTCCAGCGCGTCGATCAAAGTCTGTTGTATCCGCTGATAAAGACTGTAATCCAATGTATTAATGCGGATCACTTCACTGAAAAATTCTCTGTACCTTTCCGGATCATCCGGAAATATTTCCGGCACGGGGAACGCAATAATGGTAAAGCTACGCTCCTCCTCAATAATATAATTTCTCTGCTGCTCTCCCGCCTGGCTCCGGTACTCCACCCACAAACGGTTCTGCTCCTTGGTAAGCGACAGACTCTGGGGTTTGTTCACCGGAGAAAAGTTCCTCTCCCCAAAGGTCTCCACTACCGCCGGACCGGCGTATCCTCTGGCCTGTTCTTTATATTTTTCAAAGGCAGTCCGCGTCACCTCCAGCTTGCGGTTCACATAATTTTTATCCAGAAAGAGGGCCCTGTCATCCTTGTGGTCAAACTCATACTGCCTGTTGGGAGTGCCTCCGTAATAGCCGTTCTTAAAGAGAGAGGGATTATAGAGAATACTGGCTGCCGCCCGATGCACCGTGGGCTTCAACCCCATCTTTTCAAAGTTCTCAATGGCACGCCGCATCATGCGCTCAAATCCCAGCTGATAGCGGAGCTCTACCGTCTGCTTCCCTGAAAGATCCTTGCCTCCCACCACAAAGCCAATGCGATACCCTTCCGTGTAGGTATCCGCCATGGTGTTCAAGGTTTCCTCTGGCAGATCGGCCAGAAAACGCGCCGTCTGAAGTTCATTGTCCCCCACATATTCTCCGTAGGCATAGAGGTAGCGCATATCTGTCAGGTCACTGCCCATTATGATGTTCACCGCAAAATTTTCCTTAGACACCACCAGATCCCGAACGAGTCGCTCTGCCGAGGCGTCCGCGTAATCATTTACAAACCAGTACATAATCTGCCGGATATCCTCCATGGCGGGAAGCCTCTTTTCCTCCTCCCATTGGTATACGAACGCGGAATACACCTCAACAAAAAGTTCACCGCGGATCACCAGTTCTTCCAGCCGCCCCTCATGGACAAAGCCAATGAGGCTTCGCAGTTCCACATAGAGAAAAGACAACATGGCGCCAAACTCTTCTCCCAGCCGCTCCACCGCATAGGCAGGATTGGCATAGCTTCTGTCGTAATTATCAGGCAAAATATCCTCATACAGACCGCGATTGCGCTCCTTTAGTTCCGCAAGAGGTGCTTTCTCCATCCCTCCATCCGTCACAAACCGATATGTTTTGTCCATCTGCATCAAAAAAAAGGCCGTCTTTGCGAAATACTCCTCAAACGCCGGCACTCCAAAATGTTCCAATGTAATTTGACTAATTCGGTCAAAGCAGAGCCGCCATCTCTCATCCAACAGCTCCTCTGTCGTAAAAGTATCCTTTTGATTGCTCAATCTTCTTTCCTGCCTTTCCTTATAACATTGATAATCCTGACAAGACAGCAGTGTTCATCGCGTTTATTCTACATATATGTTGCCAGATAAATGATCAGGACCAGCACACTCAGCGAGATCAAATTCAGGAGAATGCCAAGCCAGGGGAACAGCCGGTAATACTCCCTGTCTCTGGCCGTCACAACTCCAAGGACCAGACCGATCAACGAGAAGATCACCGCCAAAAAACCTGTCATGCCATAGCCGGCAGGGATATCTCCTCCGCTTTGATAACTCAAATAGATCACGGCTGTCAGGGACGCATTACTTAGTATTCCCAAAATTGTGGACATCACTGCACGATTGGAATGTCTTTTGTTGGTGTATATATATTTCTTCTTCATATTTTTATAACCTTTCCACGAAAACACCAGCTAAAAAGGCACTCCCCCGGGGGAAATGCCCTCATAAATCGCTATTCATCAAAATAAAAGCTTCGTCTTGCCGGCCAAAAGCCTTGCTCCGCCGATGATCAGCAACACGCCCGTAGCCAATCCGACAGTCAGCGTGATCACCCCCAACGCAATATTCATGGCACCTGCACCTCTCATAGTCTTGTACACCTTTTCTTCCATATCGATCAATCCTCCCGCCTTTTTTTCAACTAGTGCGTGACATATGCTCTTGTCTACGCGCCATAAGTCTCATAGTACTGGTCAATGGCTGCCTTTAAGGTGTCATCAATGTACACCTGTCCTTTGTAGGGTCTGTTATAGAGATGTTCCGTCACCTCCGCCATGGTCACGATGGCATTTGCTTCAAAGCCGTATTTCTCCTTGATCTCCTGAAGAGCACTGACCTTGCCGTCAAGCCCCTTCTCCATGCGGTTTAAGGAGACCATCAGCCCCTTGATCTCCACCTTTGCCTGTGCGGTCAAAATAGGAAAAGTCTCCTCGATAGATTTCCCGGAGGTGGTCACATCCTCAATGATCACCACCCTGTCTCCGTCTCTCAGATCGCTTCCCAAGAGAATCCCCACATCTCCATGGTCCTTGACTTCCTTGCGGTTGGAACAATAGCGGATCTCTTTACCGTAAAGCTCACTGTAAGCGATGGTCGTCGCTACACTTAAAGGAATGCCCTTGTAGGCCGGGCCAAACAGCACGTCGAAATCGTCTCCGTAATTGTCATGGATCGCTTTCGCGTAATATTCACCGAGCTTTTTAAGCTGGGCTCCTGTCACATAGGCCCCCGCATTCATAAAGAAGGGGGACTTGCGCCCGCTCTTTAGGGTAAATTCACCAAACTTGAGGACATTGCTGTCCACCATAAACTCGATAAATTCTTTTTTATATGCTTCCATTCTATCTTAAAACCTCCAGTTTTCTCCTTTAGAGATCACCGTATATATCTGCCTTGCAGCGTGATCATAAATATTTCTTTCATACTATCATAAATTTTTTAAACATTCAATCAGTTTTTCGCTCCAAACATTCTTGGAAGTTTCGCTCCAAACATTCTTGGAAGATTTATATGTTGATGGCCTGGAAGAAGGATATTGGAGAGTACTATAATATTTCAAAAATAATACGATAAAAACGATATCGCGCGGTTTTTGCTGTTTACCGGGCAAGACAATATTGGTATAATACAACGTGTACTGTATTTGCCGTGCAGTTCGGAGTAAAAGACTGCACTCATTTTAGAAAGGAGATATCAAATATGGAATCTTATTTCAATCCTATTGTAGATAAAGCTATCGAAGATATTTATTACTGCTATGACAACCAGCGGGCTGCTCAGGCCGCCAAATCCCTGAGCGAGGCGGTCGATGCCGGTGACGGTGATGCTGCCTACCTTCTCTCCCGGTGCTATTCCGGTCCCGAATACAGTTGGAAGTACCATTGCTTTGAATTTGGGGAAGACGATGCCAAGGTAGAACAGCTCATTCGCCAGAGCGTCATGCAGGGCAGCGCCATGGGCGTCTTGGGCTCTATGCGGGTGGGAATGCTGACCCCCGAGTTGGAAGCCGCCATGCCTTTCCCCTCCCTAAAGGCTGCTTGGGACATTGTATATGAGAAGGCCCAGGCCGGATGCGCTTTTGCCCAGAATATGATCGGCAACACCTACTTCTGGGGGGACATCTTCCGCATTGAAAAGCAGGACCTGGACAGCCTCTCCCGGGAGGAGCTGATCGTACGTCTGCGCGAGAGCATGCTTGCCTGTGTTCCTTGGTTCGAACGAGCCATCAAGGGCGGCATGGGTTTTTCCGCCCGCAACTTATTCAATCTTTATCTGGAGGGAGAAAAGAATCTGATCGACCCTGAGCCCAGTAAGGCCTGGATCTTGGCCAAACAGTGCGCCGAACTGGGGCATCCTGACTGGCAGCTGAAATGGGGCCGCCACCTTCAGGAGAGCGATCAGGAAAAAGAGGGGTTGGATTGGTGCCTCCGCGCCGCCAACCAAGGGCAGCTGGATGCCTGGTTCTACGTGGGGCGCCCCTATCAGGACGGAAAGGTGGTTCCCAAAGACGCTCCCTATGCATTGTCTTGCTATGAAAAAGGCATGGAAGACCCCAATCAGATAGGCTGCCTCAATCGGGCAGCGCAGCTGCTCTTCTTGGGACAGGATGGTGTCACTCAAGATTACGCCAGAGCTGTCCGACTGCTTGAGGAGGCACACGCTCTGCACAACGACTGGGGCAACGACATGCTGGGGATCTGTTACCTTTTCGGCTATGGCTGCCAGAAGGATCCCGTCAGAGCACGATCCCTTTTCGAGGAAGTAAAATGGTCCACCGATCTGCTCAACTACGGTCTCGGCCTTATCTACGCCGACGGTCTTGGGGTACCTGAAGACATTAAGAAGGGAGTAGCATATCTTCAGAAAGCTCAAAACTACCGCCCTGCTCAGGAGGCACTTTCAAGATTTAAGAAGACCCTCTTCGGCAAATGGGTGCGGCGATAGGAAAAGCGGAAATGGAAATGGGTATAGTGAATTGTAAAAATAAAGAAGGTCATCGTCCCTGATGACCTTCTTAATAATTTGACGCATTTGAAACATAGGCGTGCGCACTTGTCCGGATCTTATCAACTAATTCGAGGAGTTTCCTTTTGGGATCAGAATCACGAAACGGTGACAAGGCACTTTTTGCCTCCTCCGAATATCGGTCGATCAGAGATAGTGTATATTGGCAGCCTCCTGTGAGCTTGATCAACTCTGCAATTCGGGAATCCATCTCTTTCCCATGCATTCCATCCCGTATTTCCAGGGCAATCTCCTTTAACTCTGCGCCACACTCCGGATCCGCGAATGTATGTATCGCAGGAAGTGTGTAATATCCTGACCAGAAATCATTGTGGATTGTCTTTTGGGAAAGTTCACTGGTCGATACAAAATCCATCAGATCATCTCTGAGCTGGAATATCAAACCGAGCTTTTCTGCAAATATATCTACGGCTTTCTGCTCGTCTTCATTACATTTCCCCTCACAGGCACCTGCTCCACAGGCTATGGCAAACATTGCAGAGGTTTTGCCGATGATATTATCGATATATCGCTCTTCCGTAATGTCGACATTGTAACGGTTATCGAATTGTCCAACTTCTCCGTTACACATGACCTCCAGCTTTGCAAACATGGTTCGATACCACGGTTTATTCATAAGGCCGGTTCGCCCGATGGTAGAAAATATCATAAAGTCTCCGGCATATACCGCCATTTCAGGACCAAACTTTTTGTGAACGGATAAGCTTCCCCTGCGCATATCGGCATCATCTATGATATCATCGTGGATCAGTGATGCCGTGTGGCATATTTCAATGACCGCAGCCGTCTCTGTAGCATCAACCTTTTTGCCCTTCAGCTTAGAACACAACAACGTCAATATCGGTCGGATCTGCTTTCCCCTTGCCTCCAAGACCCAATCCATCATTTTCTGCATGGATGGGCTATCAGATCTGCACAAACGCTCTATATGGGTATTTACTTTTTTCATCTCTGCTTCGAGCTCTGGTATTTCCCGTATATCAAACATGTTTCCTCCACAGCCCATTATATAAGGCGCTAAATTTGTCGAAACAAATCTATTATATCTGCCGCCACGTATTTTGTCAAGAAACTGCAAAGTTCGACCGGAGGAAATAGAGTCTTTATTATATCTTGTGTTATATTTTTGTTATAATTATAATATTAAGGGGTATCTTTTTGAATTATAGAAAGGAACATTTTATGATCATAGATTTTCATACACATACATTTCCGGAACAGATCGTAAAGAGAGCAATCGCAAAACTCTCCGAAAGTGCACACATTAAGAACTACCTAGACGGAACTTTGGCTTCCCTTCAAGCCTCCATGAAGGAGGCGGGCATCGACTGTGCGGTACTGCTGCCTGTGGTCACCAATCCCTCACATCAGGAAGAGATCAACCGATCGGCACTCCAAACGAATGAACACTTTTCGGAGACCGGTGTCCTGTCTTTTGGAGGTATTCATCCCGACAGTGAAAACTATCGGGAAATCATAAAGAATCTTGCCGCCCACGGAGTGCGGGGCATCAAACTTCACCCCGTTTTTCAGCAGACGTATTTTGACGACATCCGCTATCTGCGGATCATGGAGTGCGCCTGCGAGAACGATCTTATCATTTTGACCCATGCAGGGCTGGATGCCAGCTTTCCGGATCAGACCTTTGTGACACCGGAGCGCATCCGCACGGCCTTAGAACAGATCAAGCCCCGGAAGCTTGTGCTGGCGCACATGGGCGGTTGGGGCTGCTGGGATGATGCAGAGGAACTCCTCGCCGAATATGACGTTTGGTTGGACACCGCCTTCACGCTGCCACCTCTGCGCGATGGCACCGGGCAGACTACGGACGGTCCGTACAAACCTCTGGAACGCGAACAGTTCCTACGAATGGTTAGATCGATCGGGGCAGATCGCGTTTTATTCGGCAGCGACAGCCCTTGGACAGATCTGACAGAATCTTTGACCCTCATCCGTGAGAGTGGTCTTACACCGTCGGAAGTTCAAGCTGTTCTAGGAGATAATGCGGCCGGTCTGCTGGGTATTTCCGCAACAGACCGGCGTTAATTTCCTTCCCTTTAGGCGCTCCTTCCCATCTCGAAGGCTTTCCTATTCAGATCCAAGAATTTTTGCGGCACACATGCTTCGATAGCCTTCTGCCACTCCTCGTTCGAAATCTCCGGAAAATAGTTGGAGAGCCTGCCCATCAGGGCAATATTTACCGCTTTGGCACTCCCCGCGGACTCTGCAATGGTCAGAAAGTCTTTCGCATCCACCTTTGCCCCCGCCGCCTTAAGCTTCTCCACAAGCTGTCCGGGATACTCCGCCGCACCGGTGATCACCGGCATGGGATCAACCTCCTGAGTATTCATGATGATCTGTCCGCCCGGTTTTAAATATTCCAGCCAACGCGCCGCCTCCAGCTTCTCAAACGAGACAATGATATCCGCCTCTCCCCTGTCGATCACCGGGGAATAAACTTTCTCGCCAAAGCGCACATAGGTCACAACACTTCCGCCTCTCTGACTCATACCGTGCACCTCGGACACCTTCACGTCGTATCCCTGTTCCAGCAGCACACAGCCGAGCAGTTTGCTTGCCAGAAGCGTTCCCTGACCGCCGACGCCTACGATCATGATATTTTTTGTCGCCATAAGCTCCTTTCGCCTTTCCTGTATCTGCACACTAACCTCCATGATCCTTAGAAATTCTTCTCACGCTACTCCAGCGCACCGAACTTACACATCTGCGTGCAGACTTTGCATCCGATACACAGCGTGGAGTCAATCCGGACCTTTCCTTCTCTTACGGAGATGGCCGGACAACCAATCTGCATGCACGCCTTACAGCCGACACACTTCTCCTCCTTCGGACAGATCGGCGGCTGGTGCACCGTGCCCTTGATCATAACGCAGGGTCTGCGGCTGATAATGATGGACGGTGCCTCTGCCGCAAGTTCCTCTTTCAGAGCCTTGTCAACCGCATCCAGATCATAGGGATCTACCACACGCACCCGCTCAAAGCCCAGAGCCCTGCAAAGACTTTCCAGATCCACCTTTCCAGCCGGCTCTCCGCGGAGATTTTTGCCCGTGGTGGGATTCTGCTGATGTCCCGTCATTCCCGTGATGGAATTGTCGAGTATGATGACGGTAGAATTTGTCATGTTGTAGGCGATGTCAGTGATTCCCGTGATTCCCGAATGAATAAAGGTAGAATCTCCGATGACACCCACACTGTGGCGCTCTCCCTCTTTTCCCATAGCCAGATTAAAGCCGTGCAGTCCGGAGCAGGAGGCTCCCATACAGACATTTAAGTCCATCGCGTTTAAGGGTGCGACCGCACCCAGGGTATAGCAGCCGATATCGCCATACACCATACATTTATTTTTCTTCAGGATGTAGAAGATTCCCCTGTGTGGACATCCCGCACACATCACAGGGGGCCGTCCCGGAATCTCATCCGCAATGTGCATGCTCTCCTGCGTTTCAAGCCCCATACAGCTTCTCACCAGATTCTGGGAGAACTCGCCGCAGATAGGGAATCGATCCTTTCCGGACACCTTCACTCCCAACTGCTTACAGTGATTCTCTATGATCGGGTCCAGCTCCTCGAGCACGACCACCTGATCCACCTTGGCCGCAAAGTCCAGTATCTTCTTCTCCGGAAGCGGATAAACCATCCCAAGCTTTAGGATGCTCGCCTCATCGCCAAACACCTCTTTTGCATACTGATAGGAGGTGGAGGAAGTGATGATCCCAAGGGCGGTATCTCCCATCTCCACACGATTCAGGTCACAGTCCTCCGCGTAAGCGATAAGTTTCTTCGTCCGCTCCTCCACGCGCACATGTGCATTTCTCGAATTGACTGTCATCATGACCTTCGTCGGATCCTTCACATAAGGCACCTGATCAGGCACGATGCGCTCCCCCGGCTCCACCACACTCTGTGAATGAGACACACGGGTACACATCTTAATTAGCACCGGCGTATTAAACTTCTCCGATATCTCGTAGGCTCTCTTGGCAAAGCTTCTGGACTCCTCGGAATCGGAGGGCTCCAGCATAGGGATCTTGGCAGCAATGGCATAGTGACGGGAATCCTGCTCATTCTGGGAAGAGTGCATACCCGGATCGTCCGCCACACAGACCACAAGACCGGCGTTCAGACCCTGATAGGAAATGGTAAACAACGGGTCTGCCGCTACGTTCAAGCCCACATGCTTCATCGCACAGGCACTCCTTCTGCCGCCTACACTGGCTCCATGAGCCACCTCAAGCGCCACCTTCTCATTTGGTGCCCACTCACAGTAAATATCTTCATACTTGGCCGCTTCTTCCGTGATCTCCGTGCTGGGAGTGCCCGGATAACTGGAAATAACCTGACAGCCTGCTTCATACAGGCCACGCGCCAGCGCTTTGTTCCCAAGCATCAATTCTTTCATCTATAGTCCCCTCCGTTAGCCTTGGTTCTCTTTCTCCACCAGACGATCCGCTCCATAAATCTTGCGAAGTTTTGGCTTCTCTATCTTTCCGGTGGCATTTCTCGGAATCTCAGCAAAGATGATCTCTTTGGGACGTTTATATCTGGGCAGTCCCGCGCAAAACTCTTCTACCTCTTCTCTATCACAGGAGAATCCTTCCTTAATCTCGATGATAGCTGCCGTCTTCTCGCCCAATCTCCTGTCAGGCAGACCGATCACCGCCACATCCTTGATCTTCTCGTAACGCCTCAGGAAATCCTCAATCTGAACCGGATAGATATTCTCTCCTCCGCTGACGATCACGTCTTTCTTGCGATCCACAAGGAAATAGAAACCGTCCTTATCCTGTATAGCCATATCTCCGGTGTAGAGCCAACCGTCCTTTAAGACCTCCGCGGTCGCCTCCGGATTGTTGTAATAACAAGTCATCACACCCGGTCCCCTCACACAGAGTTCTCCCGTGTCACCTTGTGCAACCTCGTTTCCGGCCTCATCCACGATCTTGCACTCCCACCGGTAACCCGGAACGCCGATCGCGCCGACCTTATGTATATTTTCCATGCCCAAATGCACACATCCCGGTCCCGTGGACTCGGACAGCCCGTAGTTAGTGTCATAGTCGTGCCCCGGGAAATATTCCTTCCAGCGCTTAATCAAAGACGGTGGAACCGGCTGCGCCCCAATGTGCATGAGCCTCCACTGTTCCAGCTGAAAATCCTCTATTTTCAAATCTCCTCTGTCCAACGCATCCAGAATATCCTGCGCCCACGGCACCAAGAGCCATACGATCGTGCAGTGTTCGTCGGACACTGCGGTAAAAATTGTCTCAGGCCTTGTGCCTTTCAAGAGAACCGCCTTGCTTCCCGCCACCAAGCTGCCCATCCAGTGAAACTTCGCCCCCGTATGGTACAGCGGCGGTATGCAAAGAAAAGTGTCCTCCCTCCCTGTCTCATGGTGCCTTTGCTCCATCTCGGCAGCCTGCGTCAGGCTCTGATGCTTGTGAAGGATCGCCTTTGGAAACCCGGTCGTACCGGAAGAGAAATAGATAGCTCCAAAATCCTCCTCCGTAATCTCCACCCCCGGCGCCTGGCTGGAATAATCTGCCACCAGCTCGTGGTAGCTCTCCGCAAAGCTCGGACAATTGTCTCCCACGAAGATCAAAAGACGCCCCTTGCTCAGGCGCTCCGCATTGACCTCAATGCGACCGATAAAGTCCGGACCGAAGATAATGATATCCACCTCTGCCAATTCTGCACAGTACAAGATCTCCTCCGCGTCATAGCGGAAGTTAAAAGGCACTGCAACGGCACCGGACTTTAACACTCCAAAGTAGATCGGCAGCCATTCCAGACAGTTATACATCAGGATAGCTACCTTGTCTCCCTTTTGGATCCCGCGTCCGATCAGCATATTGGCAACCCGGTTGGCCTTCTCGTTAAACACGCTCCACGTGATCTCACGCCGATACGGCTGAAACCTATCGGGCTCGATCAGCTCGTACTCTTTCCAGGTCGTTCTGCGCGTATCCTTCTCCTCCGGATTCAGCTCTACCAAAGCAACCTCATCCGGATATGATCTTGCATTTCTCTCCAAGTATTCTGTTACAGGCATCTTCTTTTTCCTTCCCGCTGTTTTATCGGTTTTACCGTTTTTCCACGCTCTGTTGCGCTTCTTCGATCAATTTTAAGAATACCATACACACCCTTAAAAGTCAACGAATCGAAGGAGGTACCGCATTCTAAGGTTGACCTTGAGATGCAAAACACAAAAACATAAGAACAGCTTGACTCTCTTGTTTTTTCATGGTAGCATCGAAAAAGGCTCCGATGCACCGAAGCCTTTCATTGTTTTACACTCTTCTGTTGAACACGGAGTCCTTCGGATCCGTCTGCACATTAAAGTAGGACTCCCTGTCATTATGTGGGAACATCATCTCCATGTACAGATTTCCCATCAGGTTCTTCACGTTCTCCACATTGACATCCTGAACTTTCAGATCATTCAGCTCCAGTTTTTTCAAATTGGCAAAAAAGTTCTGCACCCGCTCCCGCTCCGTCATCACAGGTTCAACAGGTTCTGGCGGTAAAACGCTCTGTTCTGGCGGCAAAACGCTCTGCCCCGGCTGAACCTGATCCGTGTTCGGCTCCTCCGCAGGCTGCATGAGCTTGTCAGTCTCCGGCAGATTGTAGACAAGGTTGCGGCAAGTCTTCGCAAAGCACTCCGGATCCCACTTCGCCAGAAACGTCATGTCATCCATGGTCAGCGCTTGTTTGTTATGAATTTTGATATAGATATTGACAAGGCGTACATTTTTCTCCATAGAATATGCCCCCTGCACTCTTTACACTCTACTTTGCCGCCAGAGCCTGCGCAATGTCCTCTTTCATGGCCAGAACCGCCGCTCTGGACGCGTCCGCATAATTCTCCGCACCGTATTTTGCATACTGCTCCTGCTGATATGCTGCAATGATCCCCCTCGAGGAGTTGATGATGGCACCCAGTCCGTCCTCATTAAAGAAGTGAACCAGATCGGCCCCCTTTCCGCCCTGCGCACCATAACCGGGCACAAGAATGAACGTCTTGGGCATCAGTTTCCTGAGCACCTTGCCCTGTTCAGGGTATGTGGCCCCCACCACAGCGCCCACATAGCTGTAGCCGTCGCCCATACACTCTTCACCCCATACGGCGACTTTCTCTCCCACAATTTCATAGAGAGGCTTTCCGTCGATCAGGCGGTCCTGCAATTCTCCGCTGGAAGGATTAGAAGTCTTTACCAACACGAAAATTCCCTTTTTCTCTTCCTTGCAGACCTTGACAAAAGGATTCACACCATCGGACCCAAAATAAGGATTCACTGTCGCAAAGTCCTCATCAAATCCGTAGTATGACTTATCGCCCACCTGCACCTTGCCCAGATGTGCTACCGCATATGCCTCGGAGGTAGAGCCGATATCGCCGCGCTTGACATCCCCGATGACCACCAGACCTTTCTCCCTACAGTAGTCCACCGTCTTCTTGAATGCGATCACGCCCGGCACTCCAAACTGCTCATACATAGCGATCTGCGGCTTTACCGCCGGCACCAGATCACTGATGGCATCCACAATTCCCTTGTTGTACTGCCAGACAGCCTCCGCTGCACCCTCCAAAGTCTCTCCGCACTCCGCAAACGCTTTGCTTTTTATGTGCTCCGGCACAAATTTCATCGTGGGATCCAGTCCCACTACAATGGGAGCGTTTGTCTTCTGTATTTTTGATATCAGTTTATTGATCATCATTACTCCGTTCTGCCGCCTTCATGCGGCAATTTTATTGATCACAGCACATCGCTGCCAAGGCTGAATTATCTGGTTGACAAAAAAGTCTGTTCCCGGATCGCCGCTTCATCGTCCGGATAATTGCTCAAATAATTATTCAACAAAACGGACGCTTTCTGGTACTCTCCCAAGTACTCATAAGCCACGATCTCATTGAAAGACAATGTTTGCATGATCCCGTTGTTCTCAATTCGCATACCTGCCTGAAAGGCCTCCAGAGCTTTCTGGTAATCCTGCAGGGTCATCTCGCACGATCCCAGTTGATTGTAGATCTCCGCATCCGGATCACTCTGTGCCAGATAGCTGTTGTACACGTTGGCTGCATAGTTGTAATCACCCATGGCCTCATAGGCCTTTCCAAGGTATAGATAACTTCTGGCGTTGCCGCTCTCACGGGCCTGTTCCAGAGAGGACGCCGCCTCCCGGTAGCTTCCCATATAATAGAAGATGCGTCCCTGATCGTACGCCGTGATCTGCTTGTTTGTATCATCCAGCACTCTCTGCAGGTATTCCCTGCCCACCTCAGTGTAACCGTAATATTCCAAAACCTGATAAATCTCGATCAGACGATCGTAATTGTTGGGATCCATGGACAACACTCTGTCAAAGTCGGCCTTGGCACCTTCATAGTCATCCTGAGCCAGCCTCACGGTTCCACGGAGAAAATACGCGTCCTTTTCCTTCCCCTTAAGCGCCAATATGGCATCATAGGTTTTCTCTGCCTCCGCATACTGACCATTCTTGGTGTAGGCCGCCGCCATATAATAATTCAAATCATAGTCCACCGGCTGCAAAAAACCGCTGCTGCCGGCCAACGCCTCTTGAAAACACGCAACCGCCTGCTCGTAATCCGTCAACCCCATATAGGCAATCCCTTGCCCTCTTGCGATCAAGCGGCTGTTCTCGCCCAAATTCTGTGCCTCCACAAACTGCTTCAGCGCCCCTTCATAATCCAAGCTTTGGATCAGCTGCATTCCCTCTTCTGTTTTCTCGTTGCTGCTCCCACAGCCGGCCATGATCCCCATTACCAGACATCCCACCACACAGAGGACCATCCTTTTCCCATATAAATTCATTACTGCCTCTATTCTTTCCACCAATTATTCTGCGCCCAACTGTGAGGTACAGTGAGGACATCTGGTCGCATCAACGGCAATCTCACTCTTGCAGTAAGGACATTTCTTGGTCGTAGGCGCTGCAGGCTGTTCCTCCTTGCGTGTAAACTTCTCGCTCAAGGTGTTGATAGCCTTGACCAGACAGAAGATCACAAATGCAGTGATCAAAAAATTGATGACCGCCGTGATAAAATTACCGTAGGTCAGCATTGGAGCCATCTCCCCGCTCCCAAGCTTCACCATCAGATTGCTAAAATCAGTGCCTCCAAAAATTCCCAGGATCGGGGTCAGAATATCCTGATTCAGGGAGGTGACTATCGACGTAAATGCACCGCCGACGATCACACCAACCGCCATATCGATCACATTACCGCGCATGATAAATTTCTTGAACTCGTTCAAAAAACCTTTTCCTTTGCTCATTGCCTTACTCCTTATCATCCTGTATATATGCTTTTTCTACTATTATAGTATCACAAGAAGAAAGGAAGCTCAATAGATCATTTTATGGAATGATTCAATTTGCATGTTTGGTTCCTTTCGTATATACTGAAAGCATGATCAGGATCTACCGGAGGTTTTGTGTTTATGCAAAAGATCGGCAATGATATCAAGCAGGGCAGCTTTAAACAGGTATATCTTCTCTACGGCGAGGAACGCTACCTGAGAAAACAATATACCGAACGCCTTAGAAAGGCCATGTGCAATGAAGGTGACGACATGAACACGCACTTTTACGAGGGAAAAGACATCTCTGTAGGCGAGATCATTGATCTTGCAGAAACGCTTCCCTTTTTGGCGGAGCGCCGTGTTATTTTTATCAGCGACAGCGGCTTATTTAAATCCGGCGGCGAAAAAATGGCGGAATATCTGTCCGCGCCCAACGAAACTACTTTCTTTGTGTTCACCGAGAGCGAGGTGGACAAGCGCAGCAAGCTGTACAAAACCGTGCAGGCCAAAGGCTATGCCGCAGAGTTTGCCGTACAGGATGAGAACACCCTGAAACGCTGGATCGCAGGACTTTTGAAAAAGGAAGAGAAAAACATTTCGGAGAACACGCTGCAGCTCTTTCTCACCAAAACCGGCACGGATATGGAAAACATTCAAATGGAACTGGAAAAGCTGATCTGCTACTGCATGGACAGGGACGTGGTGACTGCTGAGGACGTGGAGGCGATCTGTACCAACCGGATCAGCAATCATATTTTTGACATGGTGAATGCTATCGCCGACAAGCAACAGAAGAAGGCGTTGGATCTATATTACGATTTGATCGCTCTGCGAGAGCTCCCCATGCGCATCCTGTTTTTGATCGCAAGGCAGTGCAATATGCTGCTCCAAGTGAAGACTATGCGGCAGAAGGGCTTTGACAACAAAGCGATCGGAACTCAGATTGGTGTTCCGCCCTTTATTGCCGGGAAGTATGTGGCTCAGGCGGAAAAGTTTAAGATGACCGATTTAAGAGCCGCAGTCAGACAGTGCGTGGATACGGAGGAGGCAGTGAAGACCGGACGGATGAACGATATGATGAGCGTAGAAATGTTGATCTTGTCCGTTTTATAAGATTATGTGTTCAGACCATCTGTGCAATTTTTTAATAAATTGCACATTTTTTATATCTTTTATATTGTTTTTATGTTATAATCAATTATTGTAATAGTATTTCCGGGTTAGATTTGAGACAACTATTTTTCTTTCTCATGGACAACTTCCATAATGTCCTCAATCTGACATTCAAGAATGTTGCACAATCGGTCGAGAATAGTTGTCTTTACCACCATGTTATGTCGCAACCTGTGCAGTTGTGCGTAATCTATGCCATATTCCTTTATTAATTTGTACTGACTTATATTCTTCTCTTTTAGAGTAATCCATAGTCTATCATATTTTATCATTATCCTGTCCTCTATTATTGTATTTTAATTGGTGGCAGGTTATAATATATAGTGCGTACGCGCACCATAAATTATTCAAGACATCTGAAAAAAAGAGAAATTTATTTTTTAGAAGATTAAAAAAGTGGGAAAGAAGCATATGACTAGAAAATTGATCGAAAAAATATTAAAACTATATAAAAATTTCATTTTTAAGCAAAAGCTCCGCGAAATGGACAAGTGGTGGGACTTTATGGGAGGCAACTGCTTCGGATTATTTCCGCCGTCATTTTACCATACACATACTGAGGAAGAAATAGAACGGATCACAGCGGAAACAACAGATAGACTTTACGCAATGATCAAGGAATATACGACACACCTTACCTAAATGTATACACCTCTGCCCTCCCCTCCGCAAACCTGACTGTGATCGCGCCGGATTCCGCCGTTTTAAAGATCACCGCTTTCGCCTCCTCCAGACGTTCCACCAACTCCTCATGCGGATGTCCATAACGATTATTCTTCCCGCTGGAGATCACCGCCACACGCGGCGACACTTGTTCAAGAAGTTCCTGGGGTGTAGAGTTTCTCGAACCGTGGTGCGCTACCTTCAACACTGTAACATCATCCACCCCACACCTTTCTAACTCCTCCATCAACCTCTTCTCCCCTTCCCCCTGAACATCTCCGGTGAGAAGCAGTGAATTTGTTCCAAAGCTGACATAAAAACACTCCGAGGCTGCGTTGGTATCCTTCGCCCACAAAGCGGTATCCTCCGCCGCTTTTGACGGATGCAAACATTGAAAAAGTACTTCTCCACTCTGCCAGCTGTCTCCGGCTTGTACATAGAAAACTTCAATGGGATGCCTCTTCACCCTCGCAGCAGCCCCCAATATCTCTCCAAAAGGATCCTCTTCTTTGCTCTCCGACGCAGTCTGCCATCCCACCGCCGGCAGGATCAGCTGATCGATAGTAACACCCCAATCCTCGCAATTCTGCACTAACTCCAGAATACCATTGCAGTGGTCTGCGTCCGGATGCGACACAAAAACCGCGTTTACATGGGACAAACCATAATATTTCAGGTAAGGCTCCAATACGTACCTTCCCACCTGACTGCGGCTGCTGCTTCCGCCATCAAAGAGATACACTTCTCCGGACACTGTCCGCAGACAGATTCCATCTCCCTGTCCCACATCCAGAAAGGTTACCACATTTCCCTGCGGCAGTTGAATTGCCATAACACCGACCAGCATGGTCAATATACTAATCCAAACCACCGGACGAGGTATTTTGCGGCAGAGAACCATTCTGCAAACTTTTTCTCTCTTCTCTTTCTTTCTGCATCCGGCAAGCCACACCACACTAAAGAGCAGCACATAATAAACCACCATCTGCCACCACGCAGGTTTCCCCGGATTCCAAGTGTGAAAGGGAAGCTTATCAAACAAATTGCACAGCTTTTCGTACCCTGTCAAGATCACCCAGTCTGCCGTACCGACAATCCCAAGTCCCGGCACCAGCATGGCAGCCATCCCTGCAACCATCAATACACTCATAAAGGGCAATATCAGCAGATTTAGCAGCACCGAATAGGTGGGCACCTCATAGTAAAACCAGAGCTGTACAGGCATTGTGGTCAGAGTGATTGATAGTCCTGCCAATATCGACTGAATTAGTCGATCGCGCCATTTCTGCACCTGTTCCCTGCAGAACAGTTTCCAGTGATCCTCTTCATACCTGTGTATTTTCCGCACTTTGCCGCTTTCCCATAGCACACAAGCAGCAGGATAAGTCACACCTACTCCCAAGACCGACATGTAGGACAGCAAAAAGCCGCTATGGTGCAGGTAACCCGGATGCTTCCAAAGCATAATGACTCCCACCATCCCCAACGCTGTCAGTAGATCATAGGTCCTTCCCACGAGCTCCGCCAGCATCCTAAGAAAATACATACCAATAGCTCTACACACTGAGATCCCCATTCCTGTCATTATGCCATACAAGAGCAGAATTCCCCCTCCGCAGACTGCGGCCAGCCAGGATGGTGCTCCGATCCTGCGCAAAAGTTTGTAGATGCCCATACCAATGATCGTGATATGCAGCCCTGATATGCTTAAAATGTGAACAATCCCGTTTCTCCGATAAAGTTCCCTGATCTCACTGTCCAGTCCGACTTTTTCCCCCAGCAGGATCGTAGCCATGATAGAGGCTTCTTTCTCTGGAAAAATCACGTACAGCCGATTCTTCCAGTATTTCCTCAATTGAAAGAGCATTTCCCGCAGCCGGGAGTACTCCTTCGACCGGGCAAGCACTCTGACATCCACAAGCTTTCCCCCTATCTGCATTGATCGATAATAGGTCTCCGCATCAAATTCGCCCGGGTTGGTCGCCTTCAAAAAGGATTGAAATGTGCCCCGCACGATCACCGTGCTTCCCAGATGCGGCTCCAAACCCTGTTCCCACTCTTGTTGCTCCACTAGAAAAAAATCTGTTACTGGAATATGTTGCTGAAGATTTTCAGCTTGATGAATAATAATAGAATCTAAATAGAAATATTGGGTATCTTTTTGATACACCCGCCCTGTGACTGTCACTTCTCCGCGTTGTGCCAGACCGACCGATGCGATCGTCCTCTGATCACCCCCGGAGGATATGCCCTGCGCGGAGCAGGTCGCATCGCGCAGGGCCAATATCACTATTAGACACAGGCACACCAAAAATAGTGGTCTTCTCATCCTGTATCCCTCTTATCCTTTAATTTTTTCTATAGTACCAAATACTCTTTTATCTTCCGCCCTCATTGTCCAGTGTGGTCACATAATCCAGATTGCGCTCTAATGCAGCGCTGTTAAGGGAAGCTGGCACCTCACCATTAACAAGGATCTGCACACGGTTGATATTGTTCAGTTCCACCAGAGAATTCACAATGGAATACATCGCTATCTCTGTAGACACATTGTTGACCACATTCAGAAAACTGGAATCCAGATTCACATAGCAGATTCCATCTCTGGTCATAACATTGATCACCTTGGTCTCCGGATTGATGGTAGGATACAATCCCGCCACCTGTCCGCTGGGGCCGGCGATTAGCTCCTCCACCACAAAGCGCTCCAAGGGCGTGTTGGTGGAGTAATATTTCTCTCGATAAGCTGCGATCAGCTTATTCCCATCCTCGTTGGCAAAATACAGCATGACTCTGGCCGGCTCATAGGTGTTGATCTCGCTGCCGTCATTATTGATAAACTGATCCGCGCTCATCAGCCCCACCAGATCTCCCGCATTATCGTAGAGCGGTTCTCCCTCCACGGTAATGCCTACATATTTGATATCCGGGATCTGGGTCAATGTGCGCACAATGGCCGCCCGCACCAGAACCTCGCGTATTGCAGACATGTTTTTGTATTCCGCGCTCACATCCAGCATAAGCCTTCCATCTTCCACCTGTACCGAGAGCACCTCGAAGCCCAAAGCCAACGGAGCCTTGTATTCCAACATATCGGGCATAGTGGACAGACAGGTGATCAGTTCTTCCAACTGTTCCTCCGACGTATCCGACTGTATGATATGATAATGGGGCTCCACCTTCGTCTCCGAGTTGCTGACATAATAGATGCTATAAGCGTTCTCAGCCGGCTGCTCCTCATTGCCGCAGGCCGTGAACACAGACAGACACAGAACCAGCGCAAGCAGAAAAACCCCTCTTGTAAACCATCTCTTTTTTGTCCCTGTTCTCATTAACCGTTCCCTCATTGTGCAATATAGATCAGAGGAATCTTCACCAGAAAACTGGTGCCCTCCCCCTCTGTGCTGGTAACCGTGATAGAGCCTCTGTGTGCCAGCACCGCACTCTTGGTGATCGCCAACCCCAGTCCGGTTCCACCGATCTCACGGGAGTGGGACTTATCCACACGGTAAAAACGCTCGTAGATATGTGCCAGCGAATCCTCCGGAATGCCAATCCCGGAGTCGCTGACCTGAAATGTAAAAAACTGATGGTCCGCATCCAGCACTACCTTCACCCAACCGTGATCCTTGTTGTATTTGATGGCATTTTCCACCAGATTGTTCATGATCAGTGTCAACTTGACCTCATCCACCTCCGCTATCACCGGGCGAATGCTCTCAAACACGACCTCCACATCCTTCTTGCGGGCGATAGGGCGCAAACGCTTCAGGATGATCTCCGCCAGGTCGTTGATATTCAACGAGACAATATTCAGGTCCTGAACCTTTTTATCCATCTTTACCAGAGCCAAGAGTTCTGTGATGATCTGATTCTCTCTGTCGATCTCCGAGACAATGTCCTCCATGAACTCCCTGTACAATTCCGCCGGTACATCACCCTGAGCCATCAGAGAATCGGCCAGCACTTTCATGGACGCCATAGGAGTTTTTAATTCATGGGACACGTTCGCCACAAATTCCTGTCTCGAGTCATCCAACACTCTCATGCGTCCGATCAGTTGATTGAATGCATCCACAATATGCACGGTCTCCACATAGTCCGGCACGGAGATACTCTCGTCACTGTAACCTGCCTGAACCTCATTGATCGCCTCAGTGACACGGTTAAGAGGCTTGGTCAGCACAATAGACAGAATGATCGCCAGAGCAAAGATCGCCATGATCATCAAAGCTTCCAGGATCAAAGCTTTCCTATTCAAAACCTCCATAGTGGCAGCAATGCTGTCGGTTGAGATGCTTGTAAGCATAACTCCGCGGATCGTACTGCTCTCCCCCGTTTGCACAGCCATCCGATTGTCCATGATCGGGGTGGTCATTTCTATGTAACCGTGTTCCTGATCATAGTGAGAGATATTTTCCCCCTGAAAGCAACGGATCACTTCTTCGGAAATCATGGTCTTGCCCTCGCTGATCCCGTAGGTGTCCTGAACTACTTTGAAATTACTGTTGATGATCATCACGCGGCCTTCATACAGATTTGACAAAAGCTCCAGTTCCGCATCAATGACCTCTCTGGAATTGCGGTATGTCTGTTCCTGCGACCGGTAATTGTCCAGATAATTGTTGCTGATCAGATGGTTTGCCAATATCATCAGCTGGTTCTGCACGGCTGAAGTCCTCTGCTCCACAGAGCGCTCCTCGTAATTTTCCACAATCCCGTAGCGCATGAGAACGCTGGGAACAATGCCCACCACCAAGATGAGTACAAAAATGCGTGCGCGCAAACTCCTGAGCGGGAGCATCGCAAGCAGCCTTTTCCATATCTTTGCTATCATTTCCCTCAACCTACTGTCCGCTGTTTCTTCTCTTCAATCCTCAGGTATTCAAAAAATAGTAACCCACGCCCCACTTGGTATGTACATACTGCGGCTCGCTGGGGTTGGACTCAATCTTCTCTCTGAGACGTCTGATATGTACATCCACTGTGCGCACGTCCCCAGGGTAATCCGCTCCCCATACCAGCTTCAGCAGACTTTCCCTGCTGTACACCTTGTTGGGATTTAGCATTAAAAGTTCCAAAACTTCAAATTCCTTGGCTGTCAACCCAATCTCCTTACCGGAAATATAGGCTCTCCTCCCCTCGCAGTCCAGCTTCAGATCGCCGCTCTCCACCAGCTTAGGAGCCTCACCTCCCGCCGCCTTCTTCGGGTCGATGCGCCGCATGATCGCCTTAATGCGGGCCTTGACTTCCAAAATGTTGAAAGGCTTAGTGATATAGTCGTCAGCACCATATTCCAGTCCCAGGATCTTGTCCATGTCATCTCCCTTCGCTGTCAGCATGATGATGGGAACATTGGAAAATTCGCGGATCTGTTGGCAAACCTCAAAGCCGGTGAGCTTGGGCAGCATTACATCCAAAAGAATAATGTCATACTGATTGTTGCGGGCATATTCTAAGGCTTCCTCACCATCGTACGCACAATCAACCTCCATGTCATCTTGCTCCAAACTAAAGCGGATCCCCTTTACGATCAGTTTTTCGTCATCTACAACCAACGCTCTCTTGCCAGCCATTCTTGCTTTCTTCCTCCCTGCTAATTTATAGTAATCTTGTCACATAACTTCTCATAGGTGCTCGCCTTAATCCCGGAGACTTTCATAATATCTTCTATGTTCTGAAAGGCACCATTTTTTTCCCGGTAGGCAATGATATCTTGTGCCCTGGACTCACCAATCCCCGGCAGCGTACACAAAAGCGATACATCTGCCGTATTGATATTCACCAATCTCTGCGCTTCAGCGCTCTCATTAGAGGCAAACGCCTCCGCTTCCTGCCGGGTCGGAATATATAGCTTCTCGCCATCGGACACTTTAGCCGCCAAATTGACATAGTCTGTCTGTGCATCCTCCGAAAATCCACCTGCTGCTCGAAGTGCGTCATCCGCCCTGCTGCCTACGGGAAGCGCAAACACACCGGGAGTTATCACTGCACCACACACATACACATAAATCTGCTCCTGAGACGCTTTCTGCGCTCCGGACTCTGCCCCCGCCGATTCCGCGTCTTCTGGAAATTCCTCTGTTTCTACCAGTCCTACTGCGCCTTCCGTCTGCGTGACCACATATGCCGCATCCGGTACTCCGCAGCCCATGAGCAGGCCTGCCAACAACACTGTCATACAAAGCCCGCACAATATCCTTATCTCTCTTCTCATCATAGCCCCTCCATTTTCATTCCCATACAAAAACGCTTTGCATTCCGGCATGGGATCAGAGGGTTGCCTCTCTATGCTGATATTTTTTATTGTAAAATAATTACCTCTATTTTACAAGTTACTTTTCATAAAAATCACTTCCACTTAAACACGACGATGCCAATGATGGCAACTGCCATTCCAATTGCCTTTCTCCACTCCCAAGGCTGCTTTTCCACGCCAAACCATCCAAAGAGCTCAATCACATAAGCTACGATCAGCTGCGCAACCACGATCAACATAACTGCCCTGGCGGGCCCCAGCGCATCCATGCTCTTGATGACTGTGTAGGTGATAAAAGCACCAATCGCACCGCCGAGCAACATATACTTAGGCTGCACATGGAACACCTGGGTAAAGGAGCTTCGATCTGTGAAAAGCCATGCCGCCAGGCAGACTAAAAGGGCTGTGAACTGTACAAAAGCATTGGCTGTCCAAATGCTGGATCCCTTGGTCACCTGCGTGTTAAATACTCCCTGAATGCTCATCAGCGCTCCGGAAATCAAAGCAATAAAAAAACCGATCATGAGATACCACCTTTCTGAAATTTTCTCTCAGGAAACTTTCTCATTGGTAGGTTATCCCATAACCGGTTATTTATACGCGCCCAGCACACTACCGAACCTGCAATTCGATCTGTGTCGCCAGCTCCTGAACCATCTCTGTCACGTCGGCACCGTTCCATACTTTAGAAAACAAGATCTCAAGCTGCATCCAATAGTTGCCGGTCTCAAGCATCTTGGGAAGCGGAACACTGTCCGCATACTCCAGCGCAAATATGTCAAGTGCGCCATTGCCGACGTTTGCTTTTCGATTGGCTGCAGCCTTGCCGCTACTCTCATACAAACCATCCACACACTCGTCTGTCAGGTATGCTGCAAACCTGTTCGCCAGCTCCCTGTGTTTAGAGTAACCGTTAACCACCACTGCGTTGGTAACAGACAACGAGCGGCTGGAAAGCTCCTCACTGACATCCGGCATGGTGGTGACTCCATACTCGTAGGCAAAGCTTTCATCCGCCTTTGCCTCCTCCAGCCTGGCCACCACATCGGTGGTGCCGATGGTAAACATCACCTTTCCGTCGATAAAATCCTGTATGGTGGAGTCGTAGGTTACTGTGTCCGACTCAATGGAAAAGAACTGGTTCAACGCCTTATATACCTCCAGACATTGAATGGCCTCCTCGCTGTTGATCCGTATCTGTCCGGCATCATCTCCGGCATCACCTCCCACGATCATATAGCTCCCCACGATCCAATAGTTGTAAAAAATATCGGAGACATCCCATTCCATGACACCCTCCACCCCTTCGGGCGTATCAAAAGTATTTGCAATATCCAAAATGTCATCCACCGTCGCAGGAAGCGCACCTTCCATATACTCCCGTGTCTTGGCTGCCAATGTATCTTCATCAAAGCCGGTCGTCACCTCGCTGTCCTCCAACGGGGGCTCGCCATCTTCCAGATCCTCCGCCGCAATCTCACGCTCTGCCTGCTGAGTTGCCCATTGTTCCAAATAAGTCTCATTGTACACCAGTGCGCTTGTCTCATAAAAAAGAGGGTACGCGACGATCTTGTCGTGGTAGGTAACGGCGGACAACGCCGTCGCCGGAAAATGCTCCGCATTACAGATCTCGCCCGCATCCCGAACCTCGCTGGCCAGTCCTGCCAGATATGCCTTCTCCAGGGAATCGTTGCTGACAAGATACACATCCGGTATCTGTTTTCCCTCTAAAGATGCATGATTGATCGCCTCCAGATACTCGCTCTCCGAGGTGAGTACCGGGATCACCCTCACATCCTCCCTCTCCCCAAAGGCGACTGCCGCACTGTTGAAATAATTGGTCAGCGCCTCGTCCGAGTACCAAAAATATAAAGTGTCCCGCTCTCCAAACCACGAAGCCATGCCGTTCTCCGTCTCAACGCTCGCCATTTCACGGGTGCTTCCATAAACCGCGGCAGCAGCTATGATCCCCACAGCTGCTGTCGCAAGAATTCTTTTTTTCAGATTCATACAGAAAACTCCAAATCACATCACCGGATGCACGCATCCAGAATCGTTACCATTTCATCAATATTTTCTTTCGTGATGATAAGGGGCGGCACAAAACGGATGATGTCCGCACCTGCATTGATCAGGATCAGGCCCTTCTCCAGCGCCCTGTTTATGATCTCAGCCACCGGATGGGCAAACACCAGTCCCTGCATCAGGCCGCATCCTCTCCGCTCCAAAATATCCTCATGCTTCGCCGCAAGCTCCTCCAGACGCTTCTCCAGATAGGGAGCCACCTCCCGCACATGTTCTATTATATGATCCTTTTCAAATAAATCAAGCACTTTTTCCGCCGCAGCAGCTGCCAGTGGATTGCCGCCGTAGGTAGTGCCGTGGTCGCCCGCTGTCAGAGAATGCTGTCCCACCCTCTCCGTCATCAGGAAAGCTCCCATCGGAACGCCGCATCCAAGGGCCTTGGCGGTAGTCATGATATCCGGCTTGATGCCGTAGCGCTGCCACGCAAACATATAGCCGGTACGCCCCATGCCGCACTGCACCTCATCAAAGATAAGCAAAAGGTCCTTTTCATCGCAGAGAGCACGCACCTTCTTCAAAAAGTCCTCCGTGGCAGGAAAAAGACCTCCCTCCCCCTGTACGGGCTCCAGCATGATCGCGCAGGTTTTGTCTGTCACTTGGGCAAGCACGCTGTCAAAATCGTTCAGATCCGCAAACTTGATGTGCCCGATCATGGGTTCAAAGGGTTCGCGGTATTTCACATTGCCGGTCACAGAGAGCGCGCCCATAGTTCTCCCGTGGAAGGAGTGATTCATGGCAATGATCTCATGGTCGGTAGTGCCGTCCTTCAGATAGGCATACTTGCGGGCTGCCTTGATAGCACCTTCGTTGGCCTCCGCACCGGAGTTGGTGAAAAAAACTCTGTCCATGCCTGAGGCTTTCTTAATCTTTTTTGCGGCCTCGATGGCAGGCACATTATAATAATAGTTGGAGGTGTGGATCAGCTTATCGATCTGCCCTTTCAGCGCATCGTTGTATTCCTTGTTATTGTAGCCCAACGCGAACACTGCAATACCCGCCACAAAGTCAAGGTATTTTTTTCCATCAGTGTCGTAAAGATACACGCCGTTACCCTTTTCCAGCACGATCTGATAACGGTTGTAAGTGTGAAGCAGAGCGTTCTCCGCCTCCTCGATATAGGCTTTCATCGTTTCACTCATAATAAATTCCTCGTTTTCTATTTAAGATTCTTTCAATGCTCCGGGCAGAACTGGTCTCTCCTGACACCGACAGCCAGATTATCATCATCCGCAATGATAGCCGTTCCGATACCTTCCTTGGTAAAAATCTCCAGAAGCAGACAGTGGGGCACACGGCCGTCCAATATGTGGACGCGGCTCACGCCGTTCTGGATGGCGGAGGTGCAGTTGTTCAGCTTCGGCAGCATACCGCCGCCAATGATACCGCTGTCGATCAGCTTCTCCGCGTCGGAGGCTGTAAGTCTGGAGATAAAGGTACTCTTATCGTTGATGTCGCGGTAGAGCCCCTCAATATCTGTCAAAAATACCAGCTTGTCTGCGCCCACTGCCTTGGCGATGGCACAAGCCGCATCGTCCGCATTGATATTGTAAGTCTCAAAGTTGTCATCCAGACCGATGGGTGCCACGATAGGAAGGAAATCATTGTCCAGAAGATCGTAGAGTATCTTGGCATCCACCTCCTTGATGTCTCCCACAAAGCCGATATCCTGACCGTCTGAATACTTCTTGTCCACCTTCAAAAGTCCACCGTCCTTGCCGCTGACGCCGGCCGCCTTGACACCCAGCTCCTGCACCATGGTCACCAGACTCTTGTTGACTCTGTTTAAGACCATCTCCGCAATCTCCATGGTCTCCTCGTCGGTCACACGCAGGCCGTTGACAAACTTCGCCTCCTTGCCTACCTTCCCCACCCAGCGGCTGATCTCCTTGCCGCCGCCGTGGACGATGATCGGCTTAAATCCTACCAGCTTGAGGAGCGTGACGTCCTTGATCACGTTCTTCTGTAGTTCCTCGTTACTCATGGCGCTGCCGCCGTATTTTACCACAATGATCTTGCGGTTAAAGCGCTGTATGTAAGGGAGTGCCTCAATGAGGACCTCCGCTTTTCTCATAACTTCCTGCATGTCTTTTTCCATAGGAGCATATCCTTTCCCGTTTCCAAAATTTCAATCCTTGCTATTTTATCACAAAGCGGCGGGTATTTCTATCCTTTGTAAATTTTATTTTCTGGTCTTTTTATTCCAACATTCCCTCCATCTCCGATATAAGTTCGTCCAGTCCCTTATCTTTGATATAAGAGGCATCGTCCCAGCCAAACAGTATCATATGTTCCGTGTCCCACTGTCCAGAAGCCTCCTCGTACTCCGCCTCCGAGACCTCCACGCCGTCCACCTCATAGGTTTCCCAATACCGGGTCGCGTCCTCCGAATAATTAGGCATTACGTGAAAGCTCTGCAATTCGATACTCATCGCGTCAATCACACAGAAATAACTGTACGTCAGCTCTCCCTGCCCCATATAGCTGCTGCGGATTAAATTTCCACGCTCCACATACTGAAACTTGCCAAAGCTTCCGTACTCTCCCACCTCGGTTACTTCTCCCTCTTTGTATACGCAAATGTGAACCCCGCTAGCATGAGCGTCGGAATCTATGATCGCCAGCTCCGGAACCTCATCCTCGTCCACGTACAGAAGCGCAAACTTCATCTCGGTTGCAAAGGAGGTATTTTCTTCGTGATATTGCTGCAAATATTCCGCATAGGCGGTCAGGTATTCGTTTTGGGCATCCATGATCTTACCTAAGAAGAAGATTCCCTCCACAATTTTTACAAAGGATTCATCATCCTTCAACAAATGTGCCTTTCCCTTGTAAATTACGGCTGTTTCATTAGCAGAGACCTCATAGGTTCTGCCTTTATCGTCGGTGTAAACAACGGTGATGACCGGATCTTCGTCCGCGACCTCACCCAACCGGTACTCCAGCCATCCCGCACAGCCTCTCGCCAGCTCAATATCTTCCGTGTCGGTAAGAGTCTTGGTCACACCCAACTTGTGGTCCGTGATCTCCACCTGAACGATATGCTCCTTGTCAGGAAGACCAAACAATGGAATGCCCTGCCATGCAAAATCAATGATCACGGTGAGAGTCGTCGCGAGTATCACGATGAACAGATAGCGGGAAATGGTTTTTACAATATTCTTTTTCATTCCGGTTTCCTCCCACTGTGTGGTATGGGCGGTTGCTGTTTTAATGTTTCGTACCATAAAGTTTTGACTTGTGTATGTACCCCTTTCGTTTTACTTTCCATCAAAATCACTTCCAAAATTCCTGGAGGCCTTGAATGTACTCATTCGGCGAAGGTCGAACCGCTTACCGTTTAGGTAGCGCCTTCTCTAAATCTGCAACATATGTGGTCTGCTGCTTTTTCAGATACGTTTTGACAAAGGGCTTCATCCATACCTTTTTCGCAGTGACTTCCTCCGTAAACTCAATTACTGTCTGGTCGCCCTCATTCGAAAAAATACCCGTCCAGTGCCCTGCCATATTGTCATTTTCCATATCAAACTCCCAGCGCTTCAGAGGCTCCTTTACGGTGGTGGTAAAAGTGGTGGCATAACCATCCTTTGTGTACTCCACAAACCGCTTCTCATCCAATACCTCAATCCGGTCCAGATCACTGCGCCACGCGCAATCCTCCAGCGAAGTCACAATCTGCCAGACTCGCTCCACATCGCAGGGAAAAGAAATTTTTATCTTGGAAATCGCCATATTCTACCTCGCCATGACCAATATCGGCACACCGTTCTGCTTCGCCGTCAGGAGCGGTAATCCGCATTGATCTTCACATAGTCATAGCTCAGATCACACCCCCATGCGGTGGCCTCCGCATCTCCCATGTGCATATCCACTAGAGCAGTCACCTCAGGATCGGAGAGGATCTTCGTGGCCTCCTCCTCACTATAGTCACAGCCGACACCATCGCCATAGATGTGAAGACGCCCGCTTTTACTCTCAAAGTAAAGATCTACTTTCTCCGGATCAAACTTTGCGCCGGAGTAGCCGAGCGCACAGAGGATTCGCCCCCAGTTAGCATCGTGTCCAAAGATCGCCGCCTTGGTCAGGGAGGAACAGATCACGGACTTTGCCAACGTCCTTGCATCCTCCTTGTTCGCCGCACCAACCACCTTACACTCAAACAGCGCTGTGGCACCCTCGCCGTCGCCGGCCATTTTCTTTGCAAGATAGGTAGTGATATAATGAAGCGCCTGACAGAAGATATCATAGTCCTCACCCTCCGTCACGATCTCCTCATTGCCCGCCAGCCCGTTTGCCAGCACCAAAAGTGTGTCGTTGGTGGAGGTGTCCCCGTCCACGGAGATCATGTTGAAAGAGTCCACCACGTCCGCGCTCAGCGCCTTCTGCAGCATCTCCTTGGAAATATTCACATCCGTGGTGACAAAGCCCAGCATGGTACACATATTGGGATGGATCATGCCGGAACCCTTGCACATTCCCCCCAGTGTGACCGTCTTGCCGGAAATCTCCACCGAAACGGCTATTTGCTTGTGTACCGTGTCCGTAGTCATGATCGCCTTGGCCGCATCCTCCGCCGCCTCCGGAGAGTCCGACTTTGCGGCTACCAGCTTCTCAATACCGACAAGGATCCGATCCACCGGATTCTGCATTCCGATCACACCGGTGGATGCCACAAGTACCGCCTCCGCAGGGATACCCAGAAGCTTTCCCGCGCACTCCGCCTCTGCCCGACAGCAGTCCAAACCCTGCTTGCCGGTGCAGGCGTTGGCAATACCGGTGTTGACCACCACCGCCTGCACAAAAGGCGATTTCTCCACCAACCCCATATCCCACTGAACCGGCGCCGCCTTCACCACATTGCTGGTGAAAGTCCCCGCCACCCTGCAGGGCACCGTACTGGTAATGAGCGCCATATCCTTTCGATTCTGATATTTGACTCCTACTTCCACACCTGCTGCCAGAAAACCCTTTGCCGCGGTCACGCCGCCCTGTATCTCTTTCATTGTTAAACCTCCTTGAAACTGACTGCTTTCGCATGCCAAGCCGCCTATATTGATACACCATCACTGATTAAACGCCGTGATATTCTCCTCATTCAAAGTAAAATCATAATAATTCAGATCCTCACGCTTTGTCCAACCGATACATTTCCAGAACGCATTCCCGACATCATTTTTTGTAAAAGCGATCAGGCTCACCTTATTGATCTGCTCCGCCTTCAGTGCATTCATACAATGCACCACCATCGCTTTGCCGATCCCGATCCTTCTGTGATCTGCCCTCACACACACATGATACAGACACCCGCGCCTTCCGTCATGTCCACACAGAATACCGCCCACGATAGCGCCATCCTCCGCCACGGCCACCACACTCGTATCCGGATTCCTCTTAAGAAACCGCTCCACGCCCTCCTTAGAGTCGTCGATACTTCGTATCCCGAATCCTTTGATCGTCATCCAAAGCGCCCGCAGCCCCTCATAATCCTCAAACGTCATCGTCCTGATCGTATATTCCTTCGTACTCATTTTATCTTCATTCCTATCTCAATTATCTTGTTTATCTGTCTCCGACATCCCTTCTTACGGAAAACAAGGCACCAGCTCCAGCCCTTCGCTCTCCTTAAGTCCAAACAGCAGATTCATATTCTGCACCGCCTGACCGGCGGCCCCTTTCACCAGATTGTCCAGCGCTCCCATCATGATAATGCGCCCCGTTCTCTCATCGATCACAAAATTGATATCCACATAGTTACTGCCTTCCACCCATTTGGTCTCCGGGCATACACCTTTCTCCAGCACACGGACAAACTTCTCCTGCCCGTAATATTTGTCATACACCACCTTAATCTCCTCGTAGGAAGGAAGCGTCCCGTCCGCTTTCCTCTTTAACTTCGCGTACTCCGTCGCTAAGATCCCCCTATTCATAGGTACCAGATGAGGCGTGAAATTGATCGTCACCTGACAATCCCCCGCATACCCAAGCTGCTCCTCAATCTCCGGTGTGTGACGGTGATTCGCCACCCCGTACGCCTTCATATTCTCATTAACCTCACAGAACAGATTCTGCACCTTGGCCCCCCTGCCGGCTCCGGAAGTACCGGACTTGGCATCCACGATCAGTGTGTCCACATCAATCAGACCCTCCTTGACCAAAGGGTACGCCGTCAGAATAGAACAGGTGGTATAACAGCCCGGATTGGCCACCAACCGCGTCTTCTCCGTAATCTGATCGCGATTGATCTCACAGAGCCCATACACCGCCTCCCCGATAAATTGAGGGGACTTGTGCTCGATCCCATACCACTTTTCATAGACTGCCACATTCTTGATGCGGTAGTCGGCAGACAGATCCACGATCTTTACCTTGGACAGAATATCCTCTGTCAGAAGTCCTGCAAGAAATCCTTGGGGCGTAGCCGTAAAGATCACGTCCACCTGATCTGCCAGTTCCTGAAGATTATCATCCTTACAGACATCCTCCACGATCTGAAACATATTTTGATATATCTGATAATACTTCTGGTCAATATAGCTTTTTGAGCCATACCACACAATCTTGACATCCTTATGGTTGGTCAGGATACGCACCAGCTCTCCGCCCGCATATCCGGTTGCTCCAATAATACCTGCTCTGATCATAATTCCTCTCGTTTCTGCCGCCTGCGCGCGGCTCTGACAATATGGTACGATAAGTTCTAAACAGTTACATCATACCACTTTTTTGGTAAAAGTCCACTATTTTTTATTTTTATGCACAAAATAAATTATTATTTAAATTTATATTCATAATATACTGCATATTTAATGTATAATTTAATAATTATTCACCTCGCCAATTAGGATCCGCCTGGATCCTCTGCGATGCATACTGACAGAAGGAGTCAAAATTTTCCCATTTTGAATTAATCCGAATCAGCAACTGCTCATTCCTGTCATACAATTTACAGGTTTTGCCCGTCCAGTTACCACCGCTCTTTACCATGCGGCCGAACTGCCACCAAGACATTTCTATCGTCTCTCCAAAAACCCTGCAGATCCGCACCTTATTTCTGTCATACATGATTTTATTTTTCTTCTGATAAATACAGGCCCCCACTCCAAGAAATACCACAAAGAGCGATATTCCAAACGCCACTAACATCATGGATCCTGCCTCCTCCCATCCTCCGTCCATAAAGCATAAGTATGCAAAAAGCGACACAAACAAAAACATAAAAATACCGCCCGATTTCATATCCCAGCTTTCTCATGTTTTCCGTCCTCGCTCTTTTGAATTTTGCTAATATTCTATAATACTTCCCCTGTCGTGTCAAACAAACTGCCGCTGGCCAAAACACTGACCTTAAGGTTTACAAAATTGACAAAACAACACAAAAATATTATAGTGACATATAAGAATATATAATTATAATTGTTTTTAATCGCATCATGATACTCTAAGCAACATCACAAGGAGGGACATCCATGCCGTTCGAGTTAACAAAAAAACAGCCTAAAACCGAACCTGTCCAGCGCTTTCCTGCTGCCACACAAAATGCAGATCCACAGCATATGGAACACTATCTCCAGAATGCGACGGATAATGAGCACACTGTTCCTATCTCCCTGCCATATTCCTCGCGGGCACGCATGAAATCCCTCTTTGGCCCTGCCTTCTCCAGTGTACGGCTGGTTCAGTCCGATCTACCCCGCCGGTTGGGAACCACCGCCTTGGCGCAGGGTGATCTGATCCGCTTTGCGCCGGGAGCATTCTCTCCGGACACTGAGAGCGGGAAACGACTGTTGGCCCACGAACTGGCTCATGTCGTCCAACAGAGCCGAGGTATCGGCATGGACGGTGTAGCCGGAATGCCCTCTTACGACCCTGCCACAGAGCGGGCGGCTGATGCCATGGCACAGCAGGTTATGGACGGTGATTCGCCGCTACAGGTCACAGCTATCCCCTCCGCCAGTCAAGCCCCCATGCTGGGATGCAATATGTTTGATTTAGTTGGTGCCATAAAACGGCGGCCCTGGAAAATCTCGAAAAACCAATTGACGAGTACGACGGGTCAGAAAGACAATTATAAACAAGTTCACAAAAAGTTTCAGGAAATAGAAAAAACAGGGAGAGACCCATCGAGAACAGATCAAATTGTGGATATCATCTATCCGGAAGTCGTTGGCACTCCCGTTGAGGATGCGGAATTAAGCAAAAACGTGAAAGCCCTTGAAAAGGCGGATACTTTGGCAAAGCTCGAGACAATCTTTGGCGAAAAGGTGCTGAAAAATAAAAATTTTACTTCCCAATTATCTCAAAGTAAAGGTAATCTATCTATTAGTTTGGATAAAGTGAAAAAAAGGCTTATTGCAATGACTCGAATGATTCGAGATTTTCCTGAATTGAAGGATCATATTGGCAATTTCGTTTTGATGCCAAAAGAAAATATGATAGAAGAAATAATGGCTGCCCAACTTGCATTAGGAACGGAAAAATCTAATATTAAATGGAGCCCCCTATACGTACCAGCGAAAACAAATACATTAGAAATGGCAAGGGTTTCTTCCGGTGAAAAAAAAGGTAACATAGGACATGGTCTCTATGATGGCGTGCATGAATTGGGGCATATCATCAATATGATACTGGCGACAAGGGATCACAGTGAAAAAGAGCTGAACACTCTCAAAAACTATAGCGAGGACGCCCTGTGGGCCCTCGTCGAGGAGGATCTACATAGGGACATAGACGATTCTGTTTTGGAAGACTGGATAAATATGAATATAGGTTTCCAAAACAAAGAAGAGGTAAAAGCTTTCCTGAACGAACTGAGCGAAAGTGATTGTGGAAGAGAAGTTCTCATAGAAAATAAACGTGAGGAAAAGCTTGCGGAACAACATATAAATCAAATTGAAGAAACCGCCCGCAAGATCGTCAATAATGCGATAAGAAGGATTGCCAACAGCCAAAAGAAAAAGGCAGATAATCCCTGGGCTGAGTCCTATATACACTTCCTTGACAATAACAATGGTCAGGAGCCTGATTCACCAGATCTGATAGGTTCAGATGCCCCCCAAAACGAAAGTGAGTCGAACAATACCGAGAATACTGCCAAAACTGACTGGGAAAAAGCACAAGTAGATCAAACTTCCGCCTACGGCCGTAAAAATCGCAGGGAGATGGTCGCGGAGGCATTTGCCGATGTGTATGAAAATGGTGCGGAGGCCACCGTTCTGAACAAAGAAATTGTCAAGGTGATATGGTTGGAATTACATCCGGAGGAGGTTAAAATGCTCAAGAATTTGAAGATGCCGAAAAACGCAGGACAGTCAGGCATCCTGTTCAATGAAAACCTAGATTACTTGTAAACCGACAGCCAAGTCTAAGAAGAAAGCCAAACTTGTTGGACTTTTCGCAGAGCCTACCGCTTTTCCCTTGCTTTTCCCATTGGGATGTTGTATATTATTCAAGACGTCTATTACTTTTTTACGAATACATATTTAAGGGAGGCATTTTTTATGAAAGAGAAAGTTATTTTGGCTTACTCCGGCGGTCTGGACACCACCGCAATCATCCCCTGGTTGAAAGAGAACTTCGACTATGAGGTTATCTGTGTCTGTGTAGACTGCGGACAGGAGGAAGAGCTGGACGGCCTGGAAGCGAGAGCAAAGTCCTGCGGCGCTTCCAAGCTTTATATCGAGGATGTGGTTGACGAGTTCTGTGACAAGTATATTATTCCCTGTGTACAGGCTCACTCTGTATACGAGAACAAGTATCTGCTGGGCACTTCCATGGCAAGACCTCTGATCGCCAAGAAGCTGGTGGAGATCGCAAGGAAAGAGAACGCTTCCGCCATCTGCCACGGCGCTACCGGCAAGGGCAACGACCAGATCCGCTTCGAGCTTGGCATCAAGGCTCTGGCTCCCGATCTGAAGATCATCGCTGCCTGGAGAAACGAGAAATGGACCATGGACTCCCGCGAGTCCGAGATCGCATACTGCGAGGCACACGGCATTCATCTGCCTTTCTCCGCAGATTCCTCCTACAGCCGCGACCGCAATATCTGGCACATCAGCCACGAGGGACTGGAGCTGGAGGATCCCGCAAACGAGCCCAACTTTGATCATCTTCTGGTGTTGGGCACCACACCGGAGAAGGCTCCCGACGAGGGCGAGTATGTGACCATGACCTTCGAAAAGGGTGTTCCCACCTCCGTGAACGGCAAGAAAATGAAAGTTTCCGATATCATCCGCACTCTGAACGAGCTGGGCGGCAAGCACGGCATTGGCATCGTGGACATCGTGGAGAACCGCGTGGTGGGCATGAAGTCCCGCGGTGTATATGAGACTCCCGGCGGCACGATCCTGATGGAGGCTCACCAACAGCTTGAGGAGCTGATCTTAGACCGCGACACCTATGCGCTCAAGAACGAGATGGGCATCCGCTTTGCAAGCCTGGTGTATGAGGGCAAGTGGTTCACCCCCCTCCGTGAGGCAGAGCAGGCATTTATTGAGAAGACACAGGAGTATGTGACCGGTGAAGTGAAGTTCAAGCTCTACAAGGGCAACATCATCAAGGCCGGCACCACCTCTCCCTACTCTCTCTACAACGAGAAGATTGCATCCTTCACCACCGGCGATCTGTATGATCATCACGATGCGGAGGGCTTTATCAATCTATTTGGTCTCTCCAGCAAGGTGCGCGCGATGAAGCAGCAGGAGCAGGGCATTGATCCGATGAAAAACGTGTAATGAGGTGACTATGAAGGTACAGATTCTATTTTGGTGTTATGTACTGTTCATCAATATCACAGGTTTTATCCTCATGGGCATGGATAAAAAAAGAGCAATCCGGGGTGCATGGCGCATCTCGGAGCGCTCTCTTTTTTTGACGGCTCTTCTGGGCGGGAGTCTCGGCTGCATCATTGGAATGGAACATTACCGCCACAAGACAAAGCACTGGTATTTCCGCTATGGAATGCGGGCTATTTTTGCTATAGAAACTTTTGGTTTAGCACTTCTCTATTGGAGATTCCTGCGATAAAAAGCACATTAACTTTCCCTCAGACAGTTACTACCACACCGCCGTCGTTGGAATACATGCTGCCGATGCCGGTGGTGTCGTTAACATACACCTTGGCGAACTTCTTCTTGGACAGGATCATTTGCTTTACCTGTTCAGCCCGCTCCGGTGCGTTGCAATGGGAAACGATCAGCGTGCGCTGTCCCTGTCCGGACATCTCTGATACCGCCACATCCGCCATCTTAGCAAGAGCTTTCTTGATGCCGATGCTCTGTCCTCTCTGAACGATAACTCCCTTATCTCCTGCCATTATCGGCTTAATATTTAAAGTGTTGGCCACCAACGCTTTCACTCCGGACATTCGCCCGTTCTTTCTAAGTGTCTCCAGATTATCCAGCACAAAGTAGGTATGAACCGTGCTGCGAAAACTCTCAATCTGTTTAACAACCTGCTCAAAAGGAAGCCCCTGCTCCTCCAGCTCCACCAGTTTTAACGCGATCTGCGTCTCACCGCCGCAGGCGGACTCCGAATCCACCACATGAATCTGCTTCTCACCATACTTCTCCAGATACAGATTCTTTCCCAACATAGCGCTGTTGTAACTGCCGCTCAAGTGAGAAGACAATGTCACCACATAGACATGGTCTACCTCTGCACGGTACGCTTCCATAAATCGCTCCGGAGACGGGCATGAGGACTTGGGGCACTTGGGACACTCCGCCACCTTCTGTAGAAACTCGGCCTGATCAAAGGTCTCATCATCCATAATGTGATAGTCACCCACCTCAATTCCAAGGGGCACCGACTCAAATCTTTTATCCCCCCGGAATTCCTTAGGAATCTCGCAACAGCTGTCAACAACGATCTTATAACTCATATCACCTTCTCCATTCTCAATAACCCGTTCACATAGTTTTTATTACTACTTATAATAGCATACAAAACATCTATAGTAAAGAATAAAATACGTCTTTTTAAAGTTTTGTAAAAAAATGTACAGGGATCACATTTCATGATATGATATGCGAGAGGACAGAGAGGACGCGATATGTTTCCGGAAATCTGCTCATAAATGGCAATACAGAATGGGAGAAATTCTATGACAACCTTTGAGATTACCGCTTTAAAACCTTTGATGAACCAGCTTTTGGCCGGTGATACCTTTGACAGTTTCCTCTTGGAGGAATCCACTATATGCACCGCCCTCACCTACACCGTTGACGGGCATATCAACACGGCTTTTTATCCCGCAGAAGAACGTGGAGAAGAATGTCTCCCTTACGAGTTTCAGCCCTGGAGCGATATAAAGGGCTTGTTCTTTGACCTGATCAAGGGAAAACACACGCCCCTCTCTTTTAAATTCGTGCTTCACTATAAACCGGAGCAAGCCGCCTCCCTGCTTGCGCAGGCGGCGTGCGATGTGGATACTTCCCTGATCCGGGCACTGGTGCTCACCGTTAAATACGATGGCAGCAAAGCCAATATCACTACGGGAATATCCTACAATACTTTTGTCATGAGCAAGGAGCCTGATGCCATCTGGGACAAGGCAGTGGCCGGTTTTCTGACTGAAAAAGGGATTTCCTTTGAAATCCCTTAAGTTTCATTATTTCCTCATCTTGGGCTTGAAGATCAGACTGGCCAGATAGCCGAAGATCAAAGCTGCAGAGCATCCCACGGCACCGGCTTTAAAACCGCCCGCGAAAAGTCCCAGAAAACCCTGCTCTCTGATTGCCTCTTTAACCCCCTTCATCAGGATGTTTCCAAAACCCAAAAGCGGCACGCTGGCACCCGCTCCCGCAAACTCCTGAAAGGGTTCATACCATCCGATCGCGCTGATCACGGCACCTGTCACCACCAAAAGCACCATGATCCTGCCGGGCATCATCTTCGTCTTTTCCATTAAAATCTGCACCAACACACAGATCAGGCCGCCAACCCAAAACGCATTTACATAATCCATCCTGCTACTACTCCTTTTCCCTGCCTTATTCAGACAGAACTTTGGAGTCTAGTGTCTGCATTTTCTTGTCAATTATGTATCGTTTCGCTATTCTTCTTTTTTTGTCCAAAAGAAAACCATTCCGCAGGCAGCTGCACCAAAATGACCGCGATAAATACAATGGCGCAGCCGGCAATCTGCCTGAGTGTCATGCTCTGATCCGTCTTTAGCAACCCGATCTTGTAAGCTGCCCAGCCTGCCACAGTAGCCACAACGGACTCCATACTCAAGATCAGCGCCGCCACCGTAGGATTGACGCCCTTTTGACCCACGATCTGCAGAGTGTAACCAACTCCACAGCTCAAAACGCCGGCATACAGAAGCGTCCCTGCTCCGTCTCTGAGCTGTAGGAACGTGGGAGCCCCCCAGATGAGAGCCGCTGCGGTACACACCACCCCGCAGATCAGAAACTGAATACAGGAGACGATCACTCCCTCCGCCTGCTCCGCATAGTGATCCACGATCATGATGTGAGCGGCAAAGATAACCGCACACAAAAATACCATAATATCACCGCGCCCCAAAGAGAAACTCTCCGTCATACAGAGAAGATACATACCCACTGCCGCCATAGCCGCCCCTATCCACACTATTGCAGACACCTTTCTTCGAAAAAAGATCCCGCCGATGGGGACAAAGATAATGTACAGCGTGGTGATAAAACCGGCCTTTCCCACCGTGGTGTAGAAAATGCCATACTGCTGCAGTGTGCTGGCTACGGTCAGTGCGATACCGCACCAGATCCCTGCCCGGATCGTCACCGGCCAGTTGACGGGTACCGCCTTTTCCCCTGCTGCCCTGCGGGTGATCACAATGTACAAAAGCAGCACGAGAGCGCCGATAAGCGCTCTTATGCCGTTAAAAGTAAAGGGATGCATATATTCCATCCCCTTGCTCTGGGAAACGAATGCCATTCCCCATATACACGCCGTCAAAAAGAGTAAAAAGCTGTTTCGCGTTTTCTGTCTGCTCATAGTTCTGCGATCACTTCCACCTCACAGAGCACATTCTTGGGAAGTGTCTTGACCGCTACGCAGCTTCTGGCCGGTTTCTCGGTGAAATACTTCGCGTACACCTCGTTGAAAGCCGAAAAGTCATCCATATCCGCCAGAAAACAAGTGGTCTTTACCACCTTTGTATAGTCGGTTCCGGCCTCCGCAAGAACCTCACCTACATTCTTGATGGCCTGCTCTGCCTGCTCGGTAATATTCTTACCCTCGATCTCACCGGTCGCAGGATTGATGGGGATCTGACCCGATGCAAAGAGCAGATTGCCCGTGATGATTCCCTGAGAATAGGGGCCGATCGCTGCAGGCGCCTTCTGTGTAGAAACTTTCTTTAACATATCCATATCTCCTCTTCTCGTAGTTTCGATAATCGAAGCAGGGGGCTTCTTCGGTCGGATAAGCCTGTCAGCTACCTACCTCCGGCTCGTCAAACTCTGCCGTCACATAGAAACCTCTGTCGTTCTCCACAATGTCCACCACTTCGCCCTCCCTGCTCTGCAGGCGGTTCCGAAAAGGAATATTGGCCGACATTGCCAGCGCAGGGTTGATGGTGTAATAATAGCTGCTGGGAAGCAACCCTTCAGTCACCGTTATCTTGCGCCCGACCTCAAGCAGGCCTGGACGTTCCATCTTAAACTCCATTCTGCGCATAGGATCACCAACCTTTTGTGAATCATTTTAGCAGTTTCTTACCGCCAATGCAACCATATTTTGGCAGTGTCAGCCAATCTTCTCCAACACCACCGCATGCGCGATGCCCGGCACACTCTGGCCTTCATTAAAGCTGGTCTTGCTGAGAAGCGCACCTGTGGGCATGAAAAGTACTTTCTTCCAGTGCCCTTCCTCCAACTGCTTCAAAATATAGGCTGACAGCGTCACGGCACTGCAGCCGCAGCCGCTTCCCCCAGCGTGGGTGTCCTGTGACTGCGCGTCAAAGATCTCAATTCCACAATCCATATGGACAGCGGAGATGTCATAGCCTTTCTCCCGCAGCAGATCAATAAGGACTGTCTGACCTACAGTTCCCAGGTCGCCCGTAATGATCTTGTCGTAATCCTCCGGTTGACTACTCCAGTCACTGAAATGTTGTTCCAGCGTAGAAGCCGCTGCCGGAGCCATGCACGCGCCCATGTTCATGGAATCCTTCAGACCGTAGTCCACAATCTTTCCCACTGTCACGCCGGTAATGCGTGCTCTCGCCTTATTATCCGCATTCTCGCTGCTTAAGACAAAGGCTCCGCTTCCGGTCACTGTCCAAGTGGCGGAAAGCGGTCTCTGGTTCCCATACTCCAGCGGAAATCGAAACTCTTTCTCCGCACTGGCAAAATGACTGGAAGTGACACAGACCACTTTGTCCGCATATCCACCGGCTATGCTCATAGCCCCCAGCGCGAGACTCTCTCCACAGGTGGAACAGGCCCCATATACACCCAGTAGTGGTATGTTGTAGCTTGATATACCAAATGATGTGGCTATCGATTGACCAAGTAAGTCACCGGCAAAAATAAAGGAAACGTCCTCTGGCTTCAACTTGGCCTTGCCCAACGCCAAATAGACTGCGTCTTTCTGCAGGTTACTCTCCGCCTCCTCCCAGGTATTGCACCCAAAGAGGTCGTCCTCCCCCACCATGTCAAACAGCAGTCCCAGTGGGCCCTCTCCTTCCTTCTTGCCGACCACACTGGCACTGCTGCTGATATATACGTCTCTTCCCAGCTTCACGCTGGACCTTCCCAATCTTTGATCTGAACTTTGACTCATCGTCCCGCCACTCTCCTTTAAAAAGTTTTGGGACTATTGTCTCCGACTTTTGCTATTTTATGCGGTTTTTGACACAGGTCATTGCTTACTTGTGCCTGTCTCTTCCACCAAAACTACATAACTGCTGACCACATACAGTACTTCACCGTTGTGCTCTACTCTGGACCATCCGGAATCCGGGCTATACCCGGTACGATGCACCTGCTCACCAGCCTCCAGATGCGCCCTGACCGTGGTGTCGCCCTGGGAGGTACTGGGCTCTGTGCGCAGATTCACGTACTCCTTTGGCGTGACCACGTCATCACAGTCCCGAAAGACAACTACATTGTGATCTGCAGTCAGGAAAAAGTTTCGATTAGTGGGCCCTACCACCGGCTTGTAATCCAGATCCGTAGTCAAATACTCTGACACAGCGTATACCGTCTGCCCGTTCCATTCAAGACACGACCAGCCGGTACTTTCATTCACACCGGTGCGGGTTAAAGTCTCTCCGTTCAACAGCTGTGACACTATATTATCACCCATAGTCGGCTCTGAGCGCAGATTGGTCAGATCCTTTGCGGTCACTGTATCATTTACCTCAAGAAAATCCTCTGCTTTCGCATCGTCATCCTCCGTGGGCACCAACCCATCCGCAGGCTCTACACTGTCTGTGCCCGCCACATTCTCCACTTCCAGCAGTTCCCCACTGTTTCGGTCTCTGGGCGTCGTCACCCAGACAAACACGCACAGCAGAATGCCAAGGCCCAGAATGACTCCAATAGTCACCGCGTTTCGAACCACAAGTAATTTCTTTTCAGACATTATATCTCCTATTCCGCCTCATATTTCGCGCTCTGGGCACGGATCAGTTCCTCGTCCTCAAAATAATTGATCCGCATCGCGCTTTTCACCTCTGAGAGAGTTTGCGCTGCCACTTCCCGAGCTATGTCACTGCCCTTTTTCAGGACATCATACACCGCGGGAATATCCTTCTCCAACTCTTTCCTGCGGTTGCGGATGGGTTCCAGCGTCTCCTGCATCACACTGTTTAAGAACTTCTTCACCTTCACATCGCCCAGACCGCCTCTCTGGTAATGAGCTTTCAACTCGTCCAGATTGGCATACTCCGGCAGATAACGCCCAAAGTGCTCTTCCTTACAGAAAGCATCCAGATAAGTGAAAACGGTGTTACCCTCCAGATGTCCGGGATCGCTGACCTGAAGATGCAGCGGGTCAGTGTACATACTCATAACCTTGGTGCGCACCTCATCGGCACTGTCCGCCAGATAGATACAATTTCCGAGAGATTTGCTCATCTTAGCCTTGCCGTCTATGCCGGGCAGTCTCTGACACGCCTCACTCTCCGGGATCAGGGCGGAGGGCTCCATCAGAACGGGAGCGTACACAGAGTTAAACTTATGTACGATCTCTCTGGTCTGCTCGATCATGGGAAGCTGATCCCCTCCCACGGGAACCGTAGTCGCCTTAAACGCCGTAATGTCAGCCGCCTGGCTGATCGGATAGGTGAAAAATCCTACCGGAATACTGGCTTCAAAATTGCGCTGCTGAATCTCACTCTTTACCGTGGGGTTCCGCTGTAAGCGTGACACGGTCACCAAGTCCATATAATAGAATGTCAATTCACACAGCTCCGAAATCTGGGACTGGATAAAAAGTGTTGACTTCTCGGGATCCAAACCGCAAGCCATGTAGTCCAGCGCCACTTCAATAATGTTCTCACGCACTTTCTCCGGATTCTCAATGTTGTCCGTGAGCGCCTGCGCGTCAGCGATCATAATGAAGATCTTTTTATATTCTCCGGAGTTCTGCAGTTCCACACGTCTGCGAAGAGATCCCACATAATGTCCCACGTGCAGCCTGCCGGTCGGTCTGTCTCCCGTTAAGATAATCTTGTCCATTTCCTTGCTCCATTCCAATTTATTCTTTCAAATATATATCATACCATCTTTTTCCCTGATAGCAAGTAGTTTTTCAGCGAGAAACGATTAGAAGAGTTGCGCAAAAACATCTGTGTTTCAAAGACATTATCCGTGACTATTCCGTCGGCTCCGCTGTCCACTATCATCTGCATGACGCTCCATCTATTTGCCGTCCATCCATAGATCGGCTTATTTTGCTCATGGATCCTGTCCACCATGTCTTCACTTAAGTTGACTGCCTCGATACTGTAGCTGTCCGCCCAGTCCATCTCATACTGTTCTTCCGTCAGATCGTGTGCAATGAACACCGTAGGGATCCCCGCATCCAGCTGCTTGACACGCTCCAGAATCGAAGCGTTCATAGACCCCACAATGCAGGTTCGATCCATCTGATAGCGGTGCAACAGTTCCACCACCGCTGCCTCCAGTCCCACCTCATGTCCGGTATATTTCAGCTCGATCATAAGACCAATTCGACCGTCCGCACATTGTAGGAACTGCTCCAGCGTGGCAATCCGCTCCCCGTGATAGGCATCGGAAAAGGCAGTGCCCACTTCATATCCGGCAATCTCCTCGTAGTCCACTTCCCACACATTGCGATCCACACCCGCTGTCCGCAGAAAATTCCAATCGTGCATGACGATCAAGGTGCCGTCAGCGAGCTGCTGCACATCAATCTCGGCTATGGGAGCGCCGTCCCGAATCGCCTGTTCTAACGCCGCCAATGTGTTCTCCGGCGCAATACTTGCTCCGGCCCTATGTGCTACAATGGTAATGGCAGACTCCGGCTGTCCCACGGCATCCACGTCCAGAAGCGCCCCTGTAGTCCAAAATACAATCGCACAGATCACAAGAAAACATCCTCTCAGTCGCTTCATGGGCAGCCCTCCTTCCACTGTGTAAAAAGTGGTTTCTATTAATATTATTCTAACACAATGTGGAAGGTTTTATCATCTATAATTTTTAATTGGTTTATTGGATATTTTGACCTTACTATCTCCACTATGCTGCATAATCAGCTCTTCCATTGAGCTGATATCCCCATTTTGTTCATTGATCGCAACCATCAGCGGGCCTTCTATTTCATGTCCCAATTCATTTAATACTTTGAAACTTGCGTCATAATATCCATCTAAAAATTGTGATTTCTTAACAAATAATAACTGTAACGAATAATATTGGTTTTTATTCCTATTGGCACAATTGTGAGCGATATTCGTTATTTCTTCTACTGTCAACATTGATATATTTCTCCAAGTATTGTTTGTTGGATGTTCACTTATTTCTAATATCCTCTAATAATTCCCGATCACACTCCGCGATCGCCATAATATCCTCGTCCGCCATACCGCGGT
>JAFLRM010000070.1 GCA_022511465.1 Acetatifactor sp.
TTACTTCATCTTCAACAATTTTCAATAAGTAGTCTTTTGCCTGTTCAGAGGTTAAACCTGAAATTCGTTCCAGTTCCTGTACTCGTTGTTCATTCAATTTGGAAACCTCATCCTTCATCTTGTTGAGGGATTCTTCTCGGGCTGCCAAACTTGCTTCTCGCTTCTCGATCGCATCGGCCTTCTTGTCGATGTTCTCTTCCTTCTGCTGCACTCTGCGTTCATAGCGCTGTGCCTCGGCTCTGCGTTCCTTGATCTCCTTGTCCAATTCATTCTTGGTTCGAATGGACTCTTCCTTGACCTCAAGTAACGACTCACGCTTTTTAGCCTCTGCAGTTTTCAGAGCTTCATCAATGATCTCTCTGGCCTTGTCCTCCGCATTACCAATCGTTGCAGCGCTTTTCTTCTTCTGATAGTTGCTGACAACATACGAAGTGATAACGGCGGTCACAATGATGCAAACTACTGCGATGATCACATTAGTCAACATTACAGGAGCACCTCCTTATTAAATTTTCATTGTACACTGTAGCCGTAGGTGGCTTTCCCACGGTTTATCATAGAATGTATATATGAAAACATTCTAACAAGCAATTTACAACACTACAATTTTAAACTGAAAACGCTGTTATGTCAAGTACAAGTCTCGATAAATTGATGCCGTTGTTTCAATCAAAATACTCTTCCGCCCGCAGAACCCTGTGAATAGTCTCTGTCGAAAAGCCTTTTCTCATTAAAAAGGCGTATGTCTTCTGCCGTTCCTTTTGATCTGCACCAGCCGGATCGTAGTTTCTCTTTCTCAAGAGATTCCAGATCTGCTCCTGCTCGTCCCAAACGCCGCCCTTGTCCTGCCACACCTGCCAGGCTTTCTCGATCGTGTCCTTCGAGATCCCCTTTGCCATCAGATCCTGCTCGATCCTTCTGCGGCTTCGGTCCTCCGCATGGACAGTGATATAATCTTCCGCATAGCGCATATCATCCGTATACCGGTAGGAAGCCACATAGGAAAGGGCTTCTTCTATCACTTCCGGAGGATAACACCCCTGCCTCAGCTTCCGCCGAAGCTCCTCCACAGTGTATTCTCTCTTCTGCAGCAGATTCATAGCGCGGAGCTTTGCCCTCTTGGGCAGTACCTCATCCAAGATCGCCCGATAATCCTGCTCCGAAATTTCCTCCCCTTCCCTCACATGATAAAGACGGAGTTCGCCTCTGTATAATACAAAGGCGAACTCTCCTTCTATATATATTTTGCTGCGAGTCTTGGAGAGTGCCTCAATCTGTGTCACCTTCATATGGCACCTCTGATCTCTCATTTTTCCGCTTTTCCAGCTGCTTTCCCTGTGGTCGGCTTATCGCCAGTACCTTTCTCCTCCACAGCTTCTTCCTGCGCCCCACTGTCGTCCAAATGAAAATGTGCACGAACCTTCTTCGCCACTTCCTCACACACTCCCGGATTGTCCTTCAGATACTGCTTGGCGTTCTCGCGGCCCTGACCAATCTTGTTGCCCTCGTAGGCGTACCACGCGCCGGACTTGCTGATGATGTCGTTCTCCGCTGCCAGATCCAGAATATCACCCACCATGGAAATACCCTCTCCGAACATAATGTCAAACTCGGCCTCCTTGAAAGGCGGAGCAATCTTGTTCTTCACAACCTTGACGCGGGTACGGTTGCCGATCACCTCGCCGCCCTGTTTCAGGGACTCTATCCTTCTCACATCCAGCCTTACGGAAGAGTAGAACTTCAAGGCACGTCCACCGGTGGTCGTCTCAGGGTTGCCGAACATAATGCCAACTTTCTCACGCAGCTGATTGATGAACACCACCGTACAGTTGGACTTGCTGATGACGGCAGTCAGTTTGCGGAGCGCCTGAGACATCAGTCTCGCCTGAAGCCCCACGTGGGAATCCCCCATGTCTCCGTCAATCTCAGCCTTGGGAACAAGCGCCGCAACGGAGTCCACCACCACGATGTCGATAGCGCCGGAACGCACCATGGTCTCTGTGATCTCCAATGCCTGCTCACCGTTGTCCGGCTGGGAAATATACAGGTTATCAATGTCTACACCGATATTTTTCGCGTAGACGGGATCCAAAGCGTGCTCCGCATCAATAAATCCCGCGATACCGCCCATCTTCTGCACTTCCGCGATCATGTGCAGGGTGACAGTTGTCTTACCGCTGGACTCCGGTCCATATATCTCAATGATCCTTCCCTTGGGAATACCTCCCAGTCCCAGCGCAATGTCAAGGCTCAGAGAACCGGTGGGAATCGTCTCTACATTCATCTGTGCGGAAGGATCACCCAGTCTCATCACGGTTCCCTTTCCGTACTGCTTCTCAATCTGGCTCAGCGCTGCGTCGAGCGCTTTCAACTTCTCATCTCTTTCCATGAAATATCTCCTTTTCTTCAAGGAACAAATGTTCTGATATTGATAGGATAAAACATTTGTTCGTTTTTGTCAATCACTATTTTATACTTTTGTATGTCCCATAAAACTCCCTCAATGGCATCCCTCCTAATTTTTTCTTCTCTCTGAAACCTTTGGCGAAATGCCAGAACATAAGAATTGCCTCTCCCTATCAATGAAAGTTCAGATAAAGAAAATGTACCATAAATCCTTGCGCTCTGCAAGCATATATGGCACATTTTTCTGATTTCGTAAAATATGTTGTTCTATTTTTTTCCAAAGGTGACTTTGCTGAAATATTCCAAAACACAGCCTCGCATCAGGGACAATGCCGCGGCAACAGCGGCTTCACGGACTTTTGCACGATTTCCATTAAACTGATATTTTTTCACGGTCACATCGCCTTTGACATTGCAGCCGATATAGACCAGCCCTACCGGCTTATCCGGAGTGCCTCCGTCCGGGCCGGCGATACCTGTCACCGACACCGTCACATCCGCTTTGGTGACAAAGGCCGTGCCTTTTGTCATCTCCGCCGCCGTCTCCTTGCTCACGGCGCCATGCTTCTGGAGCGTACTTTTCTTCACACCCAGCGATTTTCTCTTGGCCTTGTTGGAGTAGGTCACGAATCCGGCCTTGAACACGTCGGACACACCGGGCACATTGATCAGTCTGGCCGCAAGAAGACCTCCCGTACAGGATTCGGCACAGGCAAATGTCAGATCGTTGGCAAGAAGCAGATCTACCACTGCTTTCTCCAGCGTTGTGTCTTCCTCCGTGCTATAGATATCGTTGCCAAAGCGGTTCTTAAGCTCCTTCACCACCGGCTTGATCAGCTTGCGCGCTTCCTTGTGCCCCTCCGCAGAAGCAGTCACGCGGATGTGTACTTCTCCGGTCTTGGCGTAGGTGGCAATGGTAGGGTTTGTCTGTTCGTCGATGAGATCCTTCACCACGGTCTCCGCCTTGCTCTCTCCCACACCGCAGATCTTCACAGTCTGGGAGACAATGACTCCGGGGGCCAGTCTCTCCAGATAGGGAACCACCTTGTCCTCAAACATAGGCATCAGCTCATTCGGCGGGCCGGGGAGCAGGATCACCTTCGCCCGTTCATCCTCAATGATAACTCCGGGAGCCGTGCCGTTGTCATTGTCCAAGACGATGGCGCCCTCCGGTATCTGCGCCTGCTTCCAGTTATTCTCCGTAGGCTCGATATCTCTGCTGGCGAAAAACTCCGCAATACGCTCCTTGCTCTTGTCATCCATACACAGACTTCTGCCGCACACTTTGGCTGCCACTTCCTTGGTCAGGTCATCCTCCGTGGGACCAAGCCCGCCGGACAAAATAACCACATCCGAGCGTTCCACCGCGCTCTGAAGCACCATGGTAAGACGCTCTTCATTGTCACCCACAACCGATTGGAAGTAACAGGACAAGCCGAGACCGGCACATTTTTCGGCCAGATAGGCAGCGTTGGTGTTTACGATGTTACCCAGTAAGATTTCGGTTCCTACGCTTATCAGTTCAACGGTCATGTTTGTCCTCCATTACATCTTTGTTTTTAATCAGGTAATCCGCTAAAGATACTATTGTAAGGATCAGGGCGATCCACATGACCACATTGGTCAAAATGGCGTACCAGGGGATCAGATCCTGAAGACCCGCGATCATCAGACACACCATGATCATCTGGAAAACAGTCTTGAATTTACCCCAGTAGCTTGCCGCGATCACCACACCGTTGTCGGAGGCAATGAGACGGAAGCCGCTGATAATAAATTCCCGGCTGATAATGATGATGACCACCCATGAGGGAATTCTGCCCATCTCCACCAGACAGATCAGCGCCGCACAGACAAGAAGCTTGTCGGCCAAAGGGTCCATAAATTTTCCAAAGTTTGTCACCAGATTGTACTTTCGGGCGATCTTGCCGTCCAGAAGATCTGTAAGGCTGGCTATGATGAAAATGGCCAGCGCGATCCAATTGGGGATCAGCTGGTTGTTTCCAAACCATCCGGCATTTCCGCCCAGAAGGAGCACAACAAAGGGAAAAACCAGGATTACACGGAAGATAGTCAATTGATTCGGTACATTCATTTTACTCATGGTATAGCTCTCCAATCAGATCATATTCGTTGGAATCGGTGACCTGAACCCTGACAAAGTCCCCGGTCATCAAATTCGCCGTGGTATTCACAAAAAGATAGCCGTCCACACCCGGAGCATCCCTGTAGGTTCGCGTCACGTAAGTCTCTTCGTCGGCCACCTTCCCCTCCACCATGACCGTAAGCACACGTCCTATCATGCTCTCGGCCTTCTCAAAGGCGATGGCCTGCTGGAGCTCCATCAGTTCATCCCTGCGGCTCTCCTTCACGGGCTCTTCCACCTGATCGGCCATTGCAGCCGCAGGGGTATCCTCCTCCTGTGAGTATGTAAATACGCCTAAACGGTCAAACTCCATCTCGTTGACAAAGCGGTACAACTCCTCGTGATCCTCTTTAGTCTCCCCGGGAAAACCGCTGATCAGAGTGGTTCTCAGGCAGATATCGGGGATCCTCTCCCGGATCCTGTCAATCATCGTCCTTAGCTCTTCTTCGTTAGTCCTGCGGCCCATCCGTTTGAGCACCGGGTCGGAAGCGTGCTGGACAGGGATATCCAGATAGTGGCACACCTTAGGCTCCGTGGCAATGGTTTCGATCAGCTCGTCAGTGATCTCCTCCGGATAACAGTACAGAAGGCGGATCCAATAGATACCCCCTATCTGTGCCAGTTCATGGAGCAGCTTGGACAGGCTTTTCTCCCCATAGAGGTCCACGCCGTACAGAGTGGTCTCCTGCGCCACAAGTATCAACTCTTTCACGCCCATCCCGGCCAATTCTCCGGCTTCCGCAAGCAGTTCTTCCATTGGAATACTGCGGTAATTGCCGCGCACCCTGGGGATGATACAGTAGGTACAATGTTTGTCACAGCCTTCCGCGATCTTTAAGTAGGCGTAATGTCCGCCGGTGGTGACAACACGTTTTTCGCCCGCCGTCGGCTTTGCATTGATATCATTATAATGATTCTGTTTTTGGCCGGCCAACACCTCATCCACCGCCGACACGACACGGTCGATGGCTGTGGTTCCCAGGATCGCATCCACCTCCGGAATCTCTTTCTGGATCTCCTCCCGGTAGCGCTGCGCCAGACAACCGGCGGCGATCAAAGCCTTGATCCTGCCTTCTTTTTTCAGCTCTCCCATCTGCAGCAGCGTGTTGATGCTTTCTTCCTTGGCATCGTTGATAAAGCAGCAGGTGTTTACCACAACAATATCCGCTTCTGCCTCATCATCCGTAAAATCGTAGCCTCTTCTCTGAAGCATGCCAAGCATCCTCTCGGAATCTACCAGATTTTTATCACAGCCGAGAGATACAAATAATATTTTCATAAAACTCCTCTGACACAAACAGTAGCTGGAGTCATACACACCAGCTACTTATTTTCCTATTCTTCTTCCTCATCGTCATTCAATATCTTGATCTTACCTTCATCCAGCTCTTCCACAGCGATGGATAAGGGTTTTCCTTCCTTCCCCTCCACCAGGGGCTCATCTCCGGCGATGATCTGTCTGGCTCTCTTGGCGGTGGCCATCACGATAGAATAACGGCTGGTGACTACGGGAGAATCTCCCTCCTCCACCTCACTGTTTACTACTTTCATTAAATCACTGTAGGACGGGTGTAACATATTACTCTGCTCCTTTCACATATCCTTTTAATTCTTCTCTGATCTCTTTTATAAAAGTACTTCTTCGGATCGGTGCCCTGCGGGCCGCGTCCACCAGCCGGTGAAGTTCTGCCACACAAGAACCCAGATCATCGTTTACCACAATATAATCATAGGCTTCTATGCCGTTTGATTCCTCAACCGCACGGGCGAGACGTTTAGCTATCACATCCTCCGTCTCCGTCCCCCTGCTCCTCAGTCGCCGCTCCAACTCTGCAGCGCTGGGCGGGGTCACAAAGAGAAGCAGACTCTCCGGGAACTGCCCTTTCACCTTCAATGCCCCCTGGATCTCAATCTCCAGAATGACATCTTTTCCGGCGCTTAATTGTTCCTCCACGTAAGCTTTTGGTGTGCCGTAATAGTTGTCGCAGTAGCTGGCATACTCAATAAAGCCGTTCTCCTCGATCTTTCGCTCAAAATGCTCTTTATCTGTAAAAAAATATTCTACGCCGTCGCGCTCACCCTCTCTTGGACTTCTGGTTGTCATGGAAATAGACAGGGCATAATTGTCGTAAGTACTGAGCATCTTCTTTACCAGAGTACCTTTGCCCGCACCGGAAAAACCGGATATCACAATGAGTATTCCCTTATCTGCCATCGTCTTTCAACACACCTTTCTTTTTGCGCTTTACAGCCTTTAATCCTCGTCTTCTTCGGACTCCTCCTGCCCTTCCTGCCCACTCTGGGCCCGGCCGGCGATCGTCTCCGGAAGCAGTGCCGACAGCACGATCTGACTGTTCTCCATCACAAGCACAGACTTCGTCTTGCGCCCCTGTGTGGCATCAATCGCCAGCCCCGTCTCCTTCGCACTCTGCACCATACGCTTGATCGGCGCAGAGTCTGGACTCACGATCGCAATGAGCTTTCCCGTGTTTACGATATTTCCAAACCCAACGTGTATCAGTTTGTTCATAATAATCCTGCATCCATATTCTCTTAGAACAGACTCGAAAAACCTTCGGTTTTCCTCGTTTGGCTGATACTCAGCCAATAGAATTTTATCCGCTTTCCCTTCGGAATGTAAACATTCCTCAGGAAATTCAGATAAAATTCTGCTGTTCTAAGTTGTTACTCAATGTTTTGAATTTGTTCTCTTACCTTTTCAATCTCGGTCTTTAATTCGATTCCGCAGTTGGAGATCTCCAGATCGTTGGACTTAGACAGGATCGTGTTTGCCTCGCGGTTCATCTCCTGTGCCAGAAAGTCCAGCTTCCGTCCGATACTTCCTCCTTCGATGAGAGTTTTCTTCACAGTCTCAATGTGACTGCGCAGGCGAACCAGTTCCTCATCCACGCAGACCTTGTCCGCAAAGATCGTGACCTCCGTCAGAAGTCTTCCCTCATCTACCGCAGTGTCGGATAAAAGCTCACGCACTCGATCCTCCAGCCGCTTCCGGTATTCCGCAATGATCTGTGGCGACCGTTCTTCAATAAAGGCCACCAGCTTCAGCATCTCATCCAGCTTGTTGATCAAGTCATCCCTCAGATGCTCACCTTCCACAACTCGAGTCTCCACGAACATCTTAGCGGCGCCTTCAATTGCCTTCTGCAGTTCTTTCCAGAGTTCTTCCTCATCCTCGGCCTGCTCCTCCATGGTCAGGACATCCGGATACTTGGACAAAGTGGACACTCTCACATCGTCATCCAGTCCAAATTCCTCCGCCATCTGGCGCAAGTACTTCAAATATTCCTCCGCAAGCGCCCGATTGTACCGGACGGAAGAAGTACTCTCTCCAAAATCTTCATAACTGATGAAAATATCTACCTTGCCGCGGGAAATATAGTTTTTCAACTCCCCGCGGATAGAAGACTCAAAATAATTGAACTTCTTCGGCATCTTGATATTGACATCCAGATAACGATGATTGACCGACTTGATCTCCACCGTGAATTTCCTGTTGTTCTCGGCAACCTCGCTCCTGCCGAAACCAGTCATACTCTTTATCATATGTGCTCCATTCCGGTAAGACAGCATATTCTGCCGCATACTCCTTTTTATTATATGATAATTTTGAAAAAGCGTCAAGAGCTCCCCTGGCAAGATTAGGGGAGCTCTTGATCTTATTTATAAGGCTAACGGTTTAACAGCGCCCGCACCTCATTCTCTTCAGGCATCACACGAAGCGCACCCTTTCGGGTTGTGATGATGGAAGCCGCCGCATTGGCAAAGGTTAGCATCTCCTTAAGCTTCTCCTCATCCAGGCCATCCAGACCATATTTAAGAACATAGTGCAGACAGCAGGCCCCGAAAGTATCTCCCGCTCCGGTGGTCTCTATCGTATTCTCCTGTAAAAAGGGGGTAACTTCCACGCACAGATCTTTATAATAAGCACGACTTCCGCTCTTTCCCATGGAAAGCATGATCAGTGGAATACTATACTTCTCCCTCAGCTTGCGGATACCGGCATCATAATCCTCCTCCCCGGTAAACCACTGAATCTCATTGTCTGAAATCTTTAAGACATCACACTTTGACATTCCGTAAGCAACCTGCTCCCTTGCATCATCAAGTGATCTCCACAGCGGTTCCCGCAGGTTTGGGTCAAAGGAGATGACTGCACCGGCCTCCTTTGCGACCGCGATCGCTTTCTTTGTGGCGTTTCTCACTTCCTCGTGGGTCATGGACAGCGTGCCGAAATGAAAGAGCCTCGTATCATTTAACAGTTCCGCGTTTACCTCGTCTTCCCGCAACATCATATCTGCACCGGGATTTCGATAGAATGAAAAATCCCTGTCTCCGTCCGGAAAAGTTTCTACAAATGCCAGCGTTGTTCGAACCTCCTCATCCATCACCAGATTGGAAGTATCTATACCCACTTCTTCCAGCGTAGCTTTCAAGCGATTCCCGAAAATATCACGCCCCACTTTACCGATAAATGCGGTTTTTCTGCCCAGTTTCGTCAGCATAGACAGCACATTGCAGGGGGCACCGCCGGGGTTCGCTTCATAAATCGGATTCTTTTGCCCGCTCGTTCCGTTCTCCGTAAAATCAATCAGCAGTTCTCCCAATGCCACCACATCATACTTTTTCATCCCACTGTCTCCTTGCTTTTCTATCCTTTCAACTCATACTTCACCACATCCATGGTCACCTTGCCGTCCGCATAGAAGGAAATGCCGTCCGCTGTAAGATCGGTATACATCGTCGCGGAAAGCACATGCTCTCCATCGTTCACAAAGGCTTCCACACTGAACTTATCCAAAATGATCCTCAGCTTCAGCTCTCCGCCCTTACTGTTCACAAGGCAGCGCCTTTGATGAATGATCGCTCTCCTGGACCCGGAACATTTCCTGTCCACTTTGACAATGGATTCACGGGGCCTGAAGCTGATGGAGGTCCGGTAAATGTCATTCTGGGCAAATCTCACCGCAAACTTCTGATAGATATTCTCCGCATCCGCAGCACGGATCGTCAATTCCATATCAACTTTGCGTCCTTCTACCCCTGCGAGTCTGATCACATCCGTGAAGGTTACATTCTCATGCCGCACCTCCTCGCCGCGCAGATTTTTAAGTTCCCGCACAGGCTTCTGATACAGCCGTCCGTTATGTACTGAAAGCTCCCTTGGCAGGCTCATCTGTCCAAACCATGGCCGATCCGAAGCATGGAGATTACAGGTATCCCAATTCTGCATCCATCCGATCATGATCCTTCTGCCGTCCGGTGCAAGCACTGTCTGGGGTGCATAGAAATCAATCCCGTAGTCAATGGCCTGATCATGTTCTTCCGTAAAGATCTCTGTCACGTCATCATAAGAACCGATCAGACACAGCGTACCGTTTCCGTTATGATATTCAAAGCCCTGCGGAAGCATATCCTGCGGGCTGGTGATCAGTACGCCTTTGCCATCCAGCTCAAAGAAGTCCGGGCATTCCCACATCCTGCCAAAACGATTGTTGTTAGCAGCCAGTATTTTCTCATATTTCCAATTGATGCCATCCGTGCTGCTAAAGAGAAGGATCCGTCCATCCCCATCCATTGTACAGTTTCCCGCAACGCAGCGATACGTACCGTCTTGTCTTAACCAAACCTTAGGATCACGGAAATCAAACTTACTGCTGCCGTCAGGCAGATCATTCTTGGTAAGTACCGGATTGCCCGTATACTTATCGTAATCCACACCGTCTCCTATCGCAATGCACTGTGTCTGTACATCCCGCAGGCTTCCGTCCGGCTGTGTCTCTTTGGAAACACCCGTGTAGAACAGCAAATGTCTTCCGTCCGGCAATACGATGGCACTGCCGGAAAAACAACCGTCTCTGTCGAAATCCGCATCCGGCGCCATAGCGACAGGCAGATACTCCCAGTGAAGCAGGTCTTTGCTGACCGCATGTCCCCAGTGCATCGGTCCCCAGTGAGAATCGTAGGGGTGATACTGATAGAACATATGATACTCACCCTTATAGTAAGAGAAGCCGTTAGGGTCATTCATCCAGCCTACGCGGGAAGACAGATGAAAGTCCGGTCTGTCTTCCTTTGCGATTTTTCTCTCCATTTCCTCTTCATATCTTCTCGCATCGCGTAAAGTCTGGCTTATCATGCTATATTCCTGCTCTCTCCATTATTATTCGCCGGCGTCTAAGCCTGCATAACGGTTGTATGCTGTCTGATATACTTCCAGAAGTTTATCCATACCACACTTCTTCTTCAGCGTCTCGATATACTTGTTCCATTCTTCATCGGTCGGTCCGCCATTCTTCAGCCACAGACCTTCATTTTCCGATACGGTATTCTCAAAGTTCGCTTTATACCAGTCAATGGTATCAAGTTCTCTTCCCGTATATACACAGTCTACAGGAAAAGTAGTGGCGCTGTCAACATACGGCATCCAGTAATTATACAGATCACTCAGTCTCTCGATTGCCCTGTCTTCCATCTTGAAAGTTGTGCTGTAATAGTCGCTGAGAATAAGTTTCGGTCCCCATACTTCCTGCTCACCTTTCAGCTCGCCGGGACTCTTGCCAAATTTCTCCCGACACTCCGCGTCCGAAATACTCAACCATACGCCGTTCTCATCCTGCGCTGTAAAGTAAACATCTATCGGTCCATACTGAAGCTGCATGACGATCTCCGGATCGTACCACCGGTCAAAGAACTTCAAGAGATTTGCCGGACTTTTGCATGCCTTGGTGATATTCAGGCTTCCGCTGTTAATACCGCCGCCCGTGCGCACAGTCACATTGTGAGTACCGTCCGGTCCGTCCAGAATCGGCAGAAACACATAGTCTTTGGCATAATCGCCCATAACCTCTTCAATATACCACCACGTGGTGACTCCCACATACCCCTGTGAACACTTTGAGATCAACTGTGTATCCGACTGGCTGAACATCTCTATATCCATCAGCCCCTCTGCGTACCAATCGTGAAAATAAGTGATCGCATCGCGGTACGCATCCGTCGTGCATATGAATTCAACAGTTCCGTCGTCTTTAAGCACCAGATCGTTGCACACATCGTTGGGCCAGTTCGTAAATCCGAAACCTGCATAGAATACGTTCTGTCCCCAGCACCACTGATCGAATCCCGTGCTCATGGGAATCGTGCTTCCCGATGCATTTCCGTAATATTTCGCACTCATATCATTGTCTTTGAAAGCCTTTAATGCA
>JAFLRM010000071.1 GCA_022511465.1 Acetatifactor sp.
GGATGACCACATCCACAGGTTCATTCTCTTTAAATCCGTAATCCACACAGTCGAACGTGATGTCATCAAACCGTACTTTATAATCCTCCAGCATGGTACCCGGAATAATATTACTCTCACCGATAAAGTTTGCAACATAACGGTTCGCCGGCTCATTATAAATCTCCTGAGGTGTTCCGATCTGCTGAATTTCACCGCTTCGCATCACGACGATCTTGTCGGACATAGTCAATGCCTCTTCCTGATCGTGTGTAACAAAGATAAAGGTAATACCAACTTCCTGCTGGATCCGTTTCAGCTCATACTGCATTTCTTTGCGGAGTTTCAGATCCAGTGCAGCCAGCGGCTCGTCCAAAAGGAGCACCTTCGGTTCATTGACAAGAGCACGGGCAATGGCGACTCTTTGCTGCTGTCCGCCGGATAAAAGGGTGGTGTTCTTATTCTCATACCCCTCAAGTCCGATCAGTTTCAGCATCTTCATTACTTTCTGCTCAATAACATCTTTTCCCATCTTTTTGATCTTCAGTCCGAACGCAATGTTTTCATACACGTTCAAATGCGGAAACAGCGCATATTTCTGAAATACGGTGTTGAGCTCTCTCTCATAAGGCGGCTTGTCATTGATCTCCTCCCCGTCAAAGATCACTTGTCCTTCATCGGCATTTAAGAATCCTCCCAGGATCCGAAGTAAGGTTGTCTTTCCGCATCCGCTGGGGCCTAAAAGAGTTACAAATTCATTTTCATAAATATCAAGGTTTACACCCCTTAAAACGATCTGATTGTCGAAACTCTTCACGATGCCTCGAAATTCTATCAGTTTTTTCTCTTGCATCTATCACCTTCTCCTTTCTAAAAAAGTGGTGGTGTGGTGATCCACAATATCTTTGCGTCACTATTTCCATGATTATAGAGATAGTGTCCTTCTTTTCCGTTGAGATAAAATGTTTCTTTTGCCTTTAACTTATATTTCTCATTTCCGCGAACTAAAGTCACGCTTCCCCTCAGCACATAACCAAACTCTTCCCCCTCATGGGCCGTCAGGCTAAAACTCTTCTTGTGCGGATGAATGGTAAGCAGTATCGGCTCCATCCCATTTTTCTGGGCATTGGGAACGATCCACTGGATTGTATAATCCTTTTTCACATCCTCAAAAAAATCTTCCGTATGAAATACAATCTGTGTCTTTTCCTCATCCCGAAAAAATTCTGACATATTTGTCCCGAGAACCTCTACTATATCTTCCAAAGTTGCAATACTTGGTGTCGTCAGATTTCTCTCCACCTGTGAGAGAAATCCTTTTGTCAGCTCACTGCGTGAGGCAAGGTCATTAAGCGTAAGACCATTTTGTTTGCGAAGCTCTTTGATCTTCTTGCCGATATCCAAAATCACACCCCCTTATCTTTTAGTCGAAGTTTACTTTTATTTAACTTTTTATTCGCATATATCAAACATACACTATTATACACATATTCAATATAATTGCAATAGTTTGAGTTAAAAAAAGGTTCTTCCACTCCATTGGAAAAACGATGTCATGATTCTTCCATTGTGTTTTTTTGCTATAGAGGCCGCAACATATAGACCGATACCATAATGGGTTTTTGAGTTCCGACTATCATCATCCATAAAAAATTGCTCTGTTGCATGTTTTAGAAGCTCATCAGAGAATCCTTTTCCGGTATCTGTGATAAGAAAAGAGAGTTCCTGTTTTGTTCCCATATCTCAAAAGTAACATCTCCACCTTGCGGTTTTTCCCTCTCGTAACGATTCCACGCCCGATTCAACAACCTTTTTGATCCAGTAGGAAACCGTTGTGGGGGACTCATTGTATAGTGATGCAACTTCTTTTGAGGGCATCCCCTTAACGGTAAGCAGGACTGAATCCAGTTTGTGAAAATGTTTGGCTTTTTCGGATCGTGATAATGCTTCTTGGATTTGCAAGTTTTTTTTTGCGCATTATTAATTTTACATTTATTCATGGAATTACCGTTTCCCCATATGCTATTGATAATTCCATTGTATCATGCCAATTTTAGAGTACAATAATTATTGTCGTTTCATATAGTTGTCTTCGATGTGCAGAAAAACGAACCAGTCGAATTAGAAATCACAGTCGGAACCGAAGTTGTGAAGGAAAACGGTCAGGCGTCGATTAAAATCTTTGACCGGTCAAACATACCGTGATAAATGAAAGAAGGTGTTAACAATGGAGAAAATAAAAGGGAAAAAGCCGAACAAACACCCTGAATGCGTCGTGATTTGCCGGGAGTTCAATCAAGCAGAAGCTAAAATCGAAATAACGGTTATTGAATCTGGCGTGACAGATCACCTGATCAATTCCTTGATAAAAATGCTCACAAGGGTTTCATGCAAACGGTATTTTCTGACGCTTAAAAAAGGACTATCAGGTTTGCGATGCCATATTCCGGAAACAGGTTGAAATTGTCAGTAAAAAGCAGCAAGTGCATAGTTGAATTGGGAGCCAATCTGGATGAAAAAAACAATGAAAGCGTTTCTCCTGTTGACAGCGTTTTTTTATATGTGATAGTATCAGATTGTAATAACAAAGTACTCTGTAATTTTTTTGTATTATCCAACATTAAAGTATAAAAATATTAATATACATATGGGGATAAGGGATGATTATAATATTAATATCGTTTATATGCGGAATATTCGCCATTATTTTTTGCTTTAAAACTGTCCGCCAAGTGAAAAAAGAAAAACTCACAAAAAGTACTTGCTTTAACGCAGTGGCTGCTTTTTTCCTTGCAGTTAGCTCTGTTATTTCATTGATCAATATAACCTTACCTTCACCAGAAATATATCCATTAAATGAGAAAACTGCAACATATGTTGGTTTCACAGAGGTTACCATATCAAATAACAACCTATTATTTCAAATATACTATTCATTAGATGGTTCTGATCCTAAAAATGGAAACATATATGAAGAACCAATTATTGTTGATGAATCAACAACTGTAGCTGCAAAGAACAAATTTTTGTTTTGGTGGAGTGATGTAGTTGATCGCGCATATATTATTGAAAAATTACCAACAAGACCGACATATGCACTACAAGAAATAAACAACGGGGTGCTTGGTGACAACATTACTTTTAACTCTATTATTTACAATGAAACCTTTGACTCAGAGCTTTACGCACGAGGTAGGCTAAAAAATGAAACCAATTTCGTTGGTGCTCGTTTCGATACTGGCGGTTACGGTGTCAACAATGTCTGGCATGGTTCGGAAGTATTCGTTTACGATGGCGAGACCTATGTTGTGCGTCTCTATGTTCACAACAATAGTCCAAAGGGTACGGACGCAACCGCTGAGAATGTGAAAGTTCGTTTCTATGTACCTTATGCTTCCGGCACTGAAGTAGCAGTAAATGGTTGGTTAACTGCTACAAATGCTACTCCGGACATCTATTTGGATGATGTTGTCTTCAAAAGTCTCGATGGTACGGCATTTCACTTAGAATATGTAACTGGTTCCGCTATGCTACAGAATGGCGGATTTGCCAGCGGCGAAGGCATCAAGCTGACTGATAGTGTAGTAAACCAAGGTAATCCTACTGGTGAGAATGAAGATACGTGGACTATGATTGGCTACGATGCCCTTGATGGCAAAATACCTGGCGGTTATAATTATGTTAACTACGTTTTTATCAAAGTGAAAGTGGTCTATGACCGCTAATTCATCATAGAAACTTTTTAGCCAGACTATAAAAACGCTGGATATTGATCTATTTACATCCTCAATCCTTCGACTCCAAAACCCACCCATATCTCCTTTCAGCGGCTCCGATTTTCCTATTCCAGCAGGGATCTCCTATCTATGACCCAATAGCTTTCTTTATATCCATATGATGCTGCCATATCTTTCACTTTAATGTGGTCCATTTATGCATTCCACCTTTAAATTGCGGCCTATTTATACTAATTTCCCTATACTTATATTATAGGTAGTCCACAAAGTGATTACAACCTGCTCTTTCCCGCGCCTTATCTCATCCATCCAGAAAACGGATCTAAAAACTGCTGATTACTATACTTAATCCTTCATTACCTCTGTGCAATCGCCGCCTGTGCAGCAATGTAGTGGGGTGGACTAATTACCTGTGAGGTGGACATTTTTCCGCTTTTTATTGTTTATCAATAATTTTTTATTGATTCACGAATACTTCTGTGCTATCCTGATTGTATAAAGGGTGACTTGTAGGGCGAGATGCCACTTTGTAGATCCAAATGCAGTTTTTGTAACCGACAATTAAATATTTGTAACCGAAACGCAGTTTTTGTACCGGAAATGCCAGTTTTGTAAGTCAAATACACCTTTTGTATTTCAAATGCAGTTTGATTTTTCCTTTTTTCTGGTGTATGATTAGGAAAAATAGGCATGCCGATGAAAGGTCGATTCCCTCTCGGTCTTATTGTAACCGGAGGATCCACCCCTGATCTTTAACTGGGATTGGTGTTGGCGGCACTGCTTATTTTTTTCTTATTTCTTGAGAAGAGCCGGTTTTAACAGGATGTCACTGGCGGGCACCGGATGACAGCCAAGTTTTTTCAGGATATCTTCTCCGTGATAAAAGCTGAACGTTTCGTATGGGCTACGGTTGTTCAGCTTTTTTCTTTTGTAGGAATTGATGTGGTCCATCATCAGAGTGATGTCCGTCTGGGTCAGACCATTAAGATCAGTCCCTTTGGGAAGGATACGGCGGATCAGCTCATGGTTGACCTCGATCGCACCTTTTTGGTAAGGGCAGCCGGCATCACAATAAAAGACATTTGTGCGGCGGTATGATATACCTCGGGAGTCTTTTTCCCTATGCTCAATGGCCTTAGGATTGGAAAACTCACTTCCGTTGTCCGTCAGGATGACCGGAAACAATTGCTCAAAGCTTTCCGGACCAAGCACCCGCTCCAGTTCATTAAAAATGTCTATGACAGACTGCGACGTATTTGCATCCCGCAGGAAGGCAAGCATCGGGCTGGATCCCACAAAGTGGATGGTGAGCAGACATTTCCCGCCTTTGGATCCGATGACGGAATCCATCTGAACGACAGCCTTTGTCCACTTTGAACTCGGTTTTTTTATACCGTTCACGGAACCGTACCTTTCTTGGAAGGTCAATGTTACGAACATCGAACAGGCAGGCATCGATGTAATTATAGATAGTCTTTTCACTGCACATCAGCTCATCCTGGTGGTTTATGTAGATCTGGTTGACAGACTGGCCCTGCGCCACAAGCGGGGAGATGATCTGATTCAACCGGGCCACCTTCGCCTCGGAAACACACAGGCCGCTCCTGGAAGCAGATATCTTTTCATGAGCCTTCAAATGTGCATGCTCTGCATCATAAAGGGTCTTTAAAAGGGAACATCTGCCAATAGACTCACATCCGTTGCAGACATAGGGAACACGGAACCGTGCAGTACAGACCTCCTCGATGAAATCAGGGCATTTCGCATTACAGGACTGGCAGAGCTTGCAAAAGACATCCGACTTACGGGTACACTCCTTTCCGCACACCTTTTTGTTCCTGCAGTGGAAACGATCCTTACAGGCATTGAATGGGAACCCCGGATAGCCGGTGGCAATCTCGGAACTGTATTTACGGATCTCTCTGGAAATGGTAGTAGGATCCTTACCCCTCCGGCATATATACTTTTACTGTATTGATCTGACTCAGTTAGAACCAAGAAGGGTTGCATCTCGGTTTACAACTGAGGTGATTGTATAAAGAACAAAAGAACAAAACGGAAAAGGAGACTTGTATGTACATAAAATTAATACAGCCCAAAATGATAAAGCGTCCCATGGACACAGATATCAAACTTCATATGGCTCCCCCATTGGGGCTATTAACAATCGTGAATCTGCTTAGGGAAGAACATGTCGTTTCATTGGAAAACGAAAACATACAAAGCATTGATTACACCGATAATCCTGATATCGTTGGAATATCCGTTACCGTTGATACTCTGCCGGGGGCTGTTAGAATTGCGAAAAAATTTCGCGATAAGGGCATTATTGTCGTGGCAGGAGGAATACATATAACAACCGCATATGATACCATTCCGCAGGATGTTTTTGACGTATTGTGCATTGGGGCGGCGGAGGGCACGTGGCCCGATATTATAAAAGATTTTGAAAATGGGACCTTAAAGACAATATATAAGTGCCATAAAGATTTTAGCGGGAAGGATATCGTACCTCCGGCATATGATTTTTTGACGAAAGACAAATATTTATATTGCAACGTGATCCATACAAGCAGAGGCTGTCCGTTTCGATGTGATTTTTGTTATAACAGCGCCAATGAACGAATGTATGTGAACCGTGATATTGAGGCTGTCTTACAGGATATAAAAGCGGTCAGATCAAAACACATTATGTTTATAGACGACAATTTTGCGGGAAATCCGGCGTGGCTTAGAGATTTATTAACCAGACTTAAACCTCTGGATATCAAGTGGAATGCGGCGGTTTCACTGAATGCTTTATGTGACGCTGATCTGCTTGATCTAATGAAAAGCAGCGGATGTCAGGGACTGTTTGTAGGATTTGAAAGTATACAGGCGGATTCCATCAATAATGTCCACAAAATACAAAACAACATAGAGATATATGAGAAAGCAGTTAAAATGGCTCATGACAGGGGAATCATGATCAATGCCAGCTTTGTCTTTGGACTTGACGGTGATACTTCGGAAACATTCAGCGCAACACTTGACTGGATAGTAAAAAATAAAATTGAAACTGTCACATCCCACATATTGACTCCCTATCCCGGCACGGAATTATATAACAGGTTAAAAAAAGAAGACCGGATCATATCCGATGATCTATCTGAGTATAACACGGCCCATGTTGTATTTTGCCCGGCACAAATGACAGAACAGGAACTGTATGACGGATACCTATGGATCTATAGAAAAATATACAGTCTGAAAAATATTTTAAAGAGAATGCCCGAAGATAAAAGTCAACGAGCTGCTTATTTTTTGTTTAATCTTTTATATCGCAAATATGGAAGATTTACTGATCTCGTATGCAAAATGATCACATATAAAAATGTTGGTATTATTGCGGAAAAACTGTCACGGTATCTATAAAACTTGGGAATATTCCAAAACCACAAGAAAAGGAGTACAATCTCATACACACATGGATCGTACTCCTTCATTATTATTTACTTAATTTGTTCTATATCTTTTATACGAAACTTAACAGAATGAACATGTGCCAGATTGCCAATTTCATTAACATAATTTGCGGCAATTTTCTTAAAATCATCCAATTTTGAATTGTAATCCTCCTCTATATCCATCAACGTATCCCACGATATTCCCAATTGATAAAACATCTCTTGATTCTTATTTTTCCTAAAAAAAGCCTGCTGATCAATCATTTTTTCATCGTGCTCCTATTCCCGTTAGCCGCAAAAAAACTACAAATTTGCCATTTCTAAGAGCGTTTGTTTTTGAATTATGTCTTTATGTGAACAGTGCCTTTTCATTTTTGCCACCAGGTTATTCACAATAAAAAGTTCATTTATATACAAATCTGCATCTTTTTCAACGTTTGAGACCAATTGAATCGGTTGACGACGTAAAAACCAATAACTGCTATACGCATATACCTTATTCAGATTTGCATGATCTATCCCATGGAACTCTTTCATTCTTATCATGTCTGCAAAATAATCACAAACCGCATACCCTAAACGTCTGCTGTTAATTTGTGCATAATCTGACAATCCTTTTTTTCAATAAATTTCTTCGCATCCGAATACCAAACTCCAAAACGCTTCTGTAAATCCTCTATCGAATAATGATCCAGAATAAAATCATACTCTATTTCATATCCTTGGCTTTCTTTTGTTCCCATATCAAGTTTTCTCCCATTATTATAATAATTTAATATTATAAATTGAAAAAGAGTCTGACTCATAGTCAGACTCACATTTATTAATTCAAATTTAAAAAATCTTGTGGATCAGCATCATCCAAGTATTCTTCGAACGCTTTTTGATCATCTAATAAAAGCTTTTCCCTATAATTAGGCTCTTTATTTTCAGACTTATCCTTTTTATACTGATTAGACATAAAATCTCTTTTAAAATTATCCATCTCGCGAAGTGCATCTTCATCGAATCTATATTGTTCAAATTGATCAGTCATAGCGCTTCATCTTTTTATTTTTCCTGATTGATCACAGCTTAATAATTTAAGCATAGAAGAGACTATTTGTAAATACACATGTGCTTTTTTGGCAATGATTTATTTTTATTGTATGGCTTTATAATCTTTGTTATATTTCACCATCTATATATAGTGGTTGTCAATTACTTTTTACTATATATTGTTTAGAGTCAATTGCTATGTTATTTTAACGCCTGGTACGTGCGTGCCCTCTGCGCTATATAATGATTGACAATAACAAACCTTTCCGGCACAAAATTGTCTCGCCTATAAATCTTATCACGCCCCTCCCTGCACATCAATTACTACATATTCTGACTTGCAGCCGGTTTTAAATTTGATCGCCCAGTCGGCAATGCCAGAGGATACAATGAAATTTGTACCCTCTCTCTTTTCCAATCCATAAGCTTTGTCATCTATTCCCAACCATTGCCCCATATAATTGAACGGAAACAACTGCCCTCCATGGGTATGGCCGGATAAGACCAGATCAATTCCTGCTGCCGCCTGTGCATCATAATCATGGGGCTGATGATCCAGAACAATGGTATACTTACTGGACTCCAGGCCGGAGACCAGTTCATCCATGGAAGCCCTGGAGTTTCTCCCATATTCCTCTGAGCGGTCCTGCCTTCCGATGAGATAAAAGCGGTTGTCCAGCAATACCGCTTCATCCTGCAGCACAATGATATTATTTTTCTCCAGCTCAGCGATCAGGTCATCTCCGTTGTAGCCGCGGTATTCAGATCCGTAATATCCCTTATCATGGTTTCCAAAGGCATAATAGACACCATATGTAGTCTTTAATGTGCCAAGCGCCCTGCATGCGGCGATCATATCCTCTTTTGTGGTATCATCATCCACATAGTCACCTGCTATCACCACAATATCCGGTTTTTCTGACTGCACGTCCTTTACATGCTCTGCAAATCCCTCTCCATGAAACGTAGTGCCCACATGGGAATCCGTAAACAACACGATGCGCAGGTTCCCCACCTGTTTATCCGTTGTCAAGTTATACTCTGTCCTCCATACATGATGTGCCAGATACCATCCGCATGCCAGATATACAAGAGTGATCCCTAGGGCAAAGACTCCGGCATAATATTTTGCAAAATTTACTTTGCGCTTCTCTTCCACAAGCCTGTTAATCCCATCACATATCAGCCAAAATACCATCAAGTGTATGATAACGATCATAGCATTGATCAAGCCAAGAGACACCCCTATACCGGAAAAGATCAGCATTACTAGGACAAGCCCAATTGCATAGCGGACAACTTTCCTTTCCTTTGCCATCATATGGACAATGGAAAATTTGGCAAACCTGCTTACCAGATATATGCAGCCAAGACCAGCTCCTAAAAATATAGCGCCAAAAATCAGAGCCCACATTTCCCTTCCTCCTTTGCATGTTTTATTCTCTCATCTACCTTATGCTATCTGTTTTATAGCACGATCATTGCAGCACACTCTGTAACCATGCCACAATTTCTTCTCTGGCCTCTTTGACTTCATCATCGAAGCTATTTTTTCATCATGCCCTCCCTGTCCCATATAAATATTATACACACAAATCCTTCTCAGCAAATCCTAATAGTAAAAATTTGTAATTTTCAACTGAAGATTTTTGTTTCTTTTGGGGAATTTGGGGTATCCGCAAATTTGTCCCAGATAGGAGTATTAAGATATAAAACTTGTCCCATAAGCGACATTTCTTTTCCTCCATTAAGTAAAAAATAGAGCCTCCGATTTATCAGAAGCTCTTTCAGACGCAAAATGACGTAAGAAATTGCTTCCCTACGCCGGTATTAGCCAACAGGTCAAGAGGTCAGGTCTTAACCTTTTTCAACTTGTTCAGTTCCCTCGCAAACACATATCGTTAATATGAAATTAAAAACATTAAAATATTTCATATGGTGTATGAAATATTCTTACTACTTATAGGAATTATACAGTACATAGAGTCGAAAGTCAATGTTGTTATGTTTCTTCCTTATTATAAAAATTCGGTTTCTTATGATTGCATAATTTTTTTTAAAAAAACTTGATCAACGTCATGAGCATTAACTTGATCCAACGTGTCTATATCGTATCCGTAAGCATTAAGACCTACCCTTAAGTGAGTAAAATCTGGTTCAGCTGGTGACATCATATCAACATACGGATCATATTTATCATTTGCTATATCTTCGAGCAATATGTCCAATACCATATGTAACCTAGACTCAACCTTCATTGGTGTACTGCCTTTTCTCTGTGCATCCACATCAGATATTAGCTTATTCCAGTTCCCGTCCATTGGCACTTCTGTTGTGATATAAATTTTTTCACTTGGTTTTTCAGGTGATCCACAAGGAACAATTGCAGCAAATACTCTTCTATTGGTTCCTTTATCTTTATATACTATTATTTTTTCTGCTTTCATTCTTTCAATATATGGCAGCTCAAAATATTTAATTTGATTTTTTTGGAGAACGTTTATAAAACTTTCTTCTCTCAGAAATCGCAAATATACAGTAATTCCATAATGCAAGTAGTTTTTCATATGTAAATCTGCCTCCGTTTATATTATTATAAAAAATTTTATAAACATTTTCAAGTAATGCTTATACGCGTATGTGTCACGTAAGAAAACTGTAATGTCTCAGTATGCCAAGTCCCCAGTCGCCATGTGATCAGCGGTATCAAAAAACCACACTCGACTGACGTCTCATTGCACGCGCAAAAAGAGAGGCTCACCAGTCGCCCCTGTGAACCTCTCTACGCTCAATAATCCCAATAGAAAGCTCCGCTTTCTATTTATTTTAAGCCATTTCTCTTTACTTTCGCCAAATCATTCAAAAATTCCTATGGCATCAATTTTGAATAGCCGCCTGTGCAGTAATATGAAGGAGTAGACTAATTACCCCAGGGTAAAAATTTTTACCCCTCCCTTGCACATTTACCCCCTTTACCCCACTATTCTAGTCCTCATAATGCCCCTTACAAGAAACAATTTCCAGTACATCGTCAACAACACGATACACTAATCTGTTTATATCATCAATCCTTCGACTCCAAAATCCGCTCAAATCTCCTTTGAGGGGCTCCGGCTTTCCGATTCCATCAAAGTTCCCTCTCTCAATATCTTTAAGCAGCATATTGATCCGTTTTAATGTCTTTTTATCTTGAGTTTGCCAGTAGGTATAGTCTTCCCATGCCTCATCAAACCAAATCTTTTTCATTCGTCTACCTCAATTATGTCATGTTCCACGCCTTTTCCGGCATTGAGCGCTTCCACACCCCTGCGCAAATGCTCCATATTACTTTCCGAATAAAATGGATCAACAGATACCTCGAAGGGAATCCTTTTTTCTCGTGTCATTTTTTTTGCAAATATAGTGATCGCGGTAGTCA
>JAFLRM010000072.1 GCA_022511465.1 Acetatifactor sp.
GTTGCCCACAACAGATTTTGAGTCTGCCTCGTCTGCCATTCCGACACGCCGGCTTGCTGCCATTCACAGGCAACGCAATTATTTTATCATAATTGGGTGAGAATGGCAAGACTATTTTTGTTTTTCCATTCATTTTCCCTCTTGCCATCCGGTTGGTCACCGATACTCCATGGCCACCCGTATATTGCCTCCCCATATGGATACTTTTGCCAGACTTCCCACCACCAGCGGCATCATGGGCGGCAAATGCCCCAGATCCACATCCATAATAACCGGCACGTTCTTCCTTCCGGCCACTTCAAGCACCGCCCGGTAAGCGTCCAGCCCCATCATCTCCTGTCCAAAGCACAGGGGACGGCCGATCAAAAAGCCTTTCACATGAGAGAACCAGCCCGCCTCCTCCATCTGCCACATGGCACGCCGGATGGCAAACACATTCAGATCACAGGACTCCAGAAACCAGATAAACCCGTCCTCCTGATATCGCTCTACAAACTCCCTTGTCCGGTCAAACCGAGTTCCCAAGAGGTTTACCAGGCAATCCATGCAGCCGCCTATCAGCCGACCTTGAAATTCCAGGGAATCCGCCACATAGGGAGCCCATGTGACAGGCTTTCTCCCCACAAAACATTTTAAAATACGCTTCTCCGTCACATGGTAGGGCGCAAGGGGATTCTCCTCCGACTTAAGCGATTCTCTCTCCCAGCCATCGTACCCGTTTACCACCGTTTTCTCGCCGGTCAGCAGTTGAAACGCATCCTCTAAAGAGGGATGCCATGGCTCCATGCCAAAGGCCGCCGCACAGGGGCCGTAGACGGACGCCATGTCACAGAGCGTCGCCAGCAGATAGGTCATATTGGTGTTGTCCGAGTAACCCAGGTACCACTTGGGCTCCGCCTTCCTGATTCTATCGAAATCTACATAGCTGATCGTCTCGCACATAAGCTCCCCGCCGCCGCAAGAGATCAGACAGTCGTTTGCCTTGCTCTCATAATATTCCATCAGTTCCGCCGCACACTTTTCCGGTGTGCTGCTGATACCGACACCGTCTCCCGCATAGCAGTTGGGACCAAGATCCAGCCCGTAGCCCATCTGCGAGAATTTCTTCTGCGCATTCGCAAAACCGCTTCGGTAAGGCTCTATCGCACACCCAAAGGATGGCGCCACAAATCCGATGGTGCCGTTCTTCGGCAAAAATTTGGGATACCTCATATCTCACCTCATTTCTGCGCACCTTGTACACTGGCCACTAAATCCTACGCCTCAAAATCAAACTTGTCATAAATATCAAAACAGTCAAAGGTAGCAAAATAGTCCTTCGGTGTCTGCGCCCTTCTGATCAACTGCACCGCGCCGTCTTCCTTCAAGAGCAATTCCGCCGACCAGAGTCTTCCGTTATAATTGTATCCCATAGAGAAGCCATGGGCACCCGTGTCGTGGATGGCAATATAGTCACCGATCTCAATCTCCGGCAGCATACGATCCACCGCAAATTTGTCATTGTTCTCACACAGGGAACCGGTCACATCGTACTCATGGTCGCAGGGCTTGTCCTCCTTGCCCAGCACGGTGATGTGATGGTATGCCCCATAAATGGCGGGGCGCATCAAATTGGCCGCACAGGCGTCCACACCAATGTACTCCTTGTGCGTGTGCTTCTCGTGGATGACCTTCGTGACAAGGTGTCCGTAGGGTGCCATCATAAATCTTCCAAGCTCCGTGTAGATTGCCACGTCACCCATACCCGCAGGCACTAAAACCTCCTCGTACACCTTTCTCACACCCTCACCGATCGCCTTGATATCGTTGGGTGTCTGGTCGGGCGTGTAGGGGATGCCTATGCCGCCGGACAGATTGATAAAGGTAATATGTGCGCCGGTCTCCTCCTTCAGCTTCACAGCCACCTCAAAGAGAGTCTTGGCTAAAGTAGGATAATACTCGTTGGTCACGGTGTTGCTGGCAAGGAATGCGTGGATACCAAAGTTCTCCACACCTTTCTCTTTCAAGATCTTAAATCCCTCAAAAAGCTGTTCCGTGGTAAAACCGTACTTTGCATCCCCGGGATTGTCCATAATATTGTTGCTGATGGAAAAATATCCGCCGGGGTTATAGCGGCAGCTCAAAGTCTTGGGAATGTATCCGATAGTCTTCTCCAAAAATGCAATGTGTGTAAAGTCATCCAGATTGATAGTGGCGCCAAGCTTGGCGGCGTACTCAAATTCATGCGCAGGCGTATCGTTGGAGGAAAACATGATATCCTCCCCCTTCACTCCCATAGCATCGCTGAGCATCAGCTCCGTCAGGGAGGAACAGTCACATCCACATCCGTAGTCCCTTAAAATATTGATCAGATAGGGATTGGGGGTAGCCTTCACGGCGAAAAATTCTTTGTAGCCTTTATTCCAGGAAAAAGCTTCTTTCAGTGCTTTTGCATTCTCGCGGATTCCCTTCTCATCATAAATATGAAATGGTGTGGGATAGGTCTTTGCAATCTCCTCCACCATTTCCTTTGTCACAAATGCTTTCTTTTCCATGTATCTTCTTGCTCCTTCGCTTATAGTATATCTGTCTCTCGAATTATTACACATTTTCAATCTGCCAGTCTATGGGTGCCGCACCGTTTTCCATCAGGAAATTGTTAGCTTTGCTGAACGGCCTGCTCCCAAAAAAGCCCCTATACGCCGAGAGCGGACTGGGATGCGGCGCCTCCAGGATCAGATGATTGGGGTTGTTCAGCATATTCTTTTTCATCTGGGCGGGTTTCCCCCAAAGGATAAACACAATAGGGCGATCCTGCGTGTTCAGCGCCCGGATGGCAGCGTCCGTAAACTCCTCCCAGCCTTTCCCCCGATGGGAATTGGCCAGATGCGCCCGCACGGTCAGAACCGTGTTCAACATGAGCACACCCTGTGCCGCCCATTTCACCAGATAACCGTTGTTGGGTATGTAACAGCCCAGATCATCGTGCAGCTCCTGATAAATATTGACAAGTGACGGCGGTATCTCCACATCCGGCTTCACCGAGAAACAGAGTCCGTGCGCCTGCCCCACATTGTGGTAAGGGTCTTGTCCCAAAATGACCACCTTGACCTCACTTAAGGGTGTTAAGTGAAACGCATTAAAAATGTCATCCGCAGGCGGGAACACCTGCACGGAATTATACTCCTGCAAAACAAACTGATACAGTTCTTTATAATATGGCTTTCGGAACTCCTCTCCCAGAACTTCCAGCCAATCGTTATCTATCATTGCCATTTCTGCACTTCCTTCTGTAAGACCTTCTTTATCCTTTACATCTCATCCAGCATCAACTGCACCCGGTTCTGGATGATCCTTGCCGTATCCTCGGCGCTCCGGTCTCCGGCGAAATAGGCACCGGCTTCCTCCATCACAATGTTTCTGATGTCGCTGCCCATCCGGTCCACCGAGAAGTCAATATTTTGAATCAAGTTCATAAAGTACTCCACATCCTCATCTGTGGGAGGCGGCAGCCTTTTAACGCTGGATCCAATTCCGTCCGAAGCCTTCAGCTCATCCCAGGAGTGATACCAGCAGGACTTTCGAAGTCCCCAGGTTATATTCACCATACCGCTCATCTTTGTCTGATAGTCCTCCGCAAACAGAGTTCGTATGAATTCCCAGGCCCCTTCTTTGTTTTTACTTCCGGAGTAGATCCCACAGGCATCAAAATTGGTATCCAGTCTAAAAACCTCACCTGTCATCGTGGGATACCCATAGGGCACGGCGTCCTCCCCATAATCTCCGTACAAGTCGCTGTATACCCAGGGATTGGACATCCACAATGTATTAATCAATACCATATCTATAATTTCTTCTCCGCCATAGCCCCGGTCTTCCCATTCAAAAACACCATCCCCATATTCCCTGCTAAGCTCCAGCATACGGATAAATTCGGGGCTGTCAAAATAAGCCTTCCTTTCGTCCATATTGAAAAGATCTCCCTCCATCCCCAAAAGGAGATCATTCATCACCCTCTCCGGAGTGCTGAAGCTCACCACATCTAACTTTCCCCGGCTCATTTCCATCAATTTCACAAATGTCTCATAATTCCAGGTATCCACATGTTGCGCGTACTCCGGGTGGATATTCAGTCCCGTCACCCAAAAATGCGGCACCACCTGACACAGCTTGCCGTCTACACGGTACATATCCTGCACTTCCCAGAAGATGTCGTCATAAAAATCTTCCTGCCGCAGATAAGGTTCCAGATCCTCCAGACTTCCCTTCTCCACATAAGAAGCATAGCTATAATTGTCGATATTATACAGATCAATGATGTCCGGTCCGTTTCCGGAGACTATCTCTGCCTGCAGCTGTGTCTCCCAGTTGTCAACATTCATTTCCCAAATGTATTCCTGCGCTGTCACATAATAATCCTTGTTGGACTGGTTAAAGGCTACGATCCGCTCTTTCATAGCTTCAGTGAGATTATATGTGTTGTATACCAGCTCAGTCCTGCTTGCAGCGCCGTCCGCCATCTGGAACAACTCCTGCCACACTCCGACGTTCCCTTCCGCTTTCCCGTCAAGGTACAATACACCCTCTGACACCAGATATAAGCCCCCAAAGAGATTGGTGGAAACACCGGCGGACATACAGTCAAACCGGCTGACAATTTCCCCGGTCTCTCTGTTTAGAAACAAGATACAGTCATCCACCGCCAGACAGAGCATGTTTTCATCGTCCGTCCTGATCTCCACCGCCTGAACAGAGGGAAGCTTTAGCGTCCACACTTTCTCCGTTTCTCCGTTCTCCTCCAAAGTATACAGACAGATCTCCTGTCTGGAGTTGGTCACGGCCTCAATGACGCCACGCTTTTTCTCCCTGAGAAATGCCACAGGCTCTTTCAGCTCGTATACCGATCCCTTTTTGCCGTCCGACAGATAACTGATGACTTTATTTCCCACCGCAAAAAACGTGGTCTCTCTCTGATCCACACAAAAAATAGTGGGCTGAATCTGATCCGGGGCGTCCTCCCCGGAGAACTCCATGATCGTCTGCCAGCCGGCGTTACCCAAAAGCTTTCTGACCTGAATACTCCCCCCGGTTCCCACGCTGGCGTAAAGCCTGTCCCCTACGGCCGCCAGGCCCATGATAAGATCCTTCTCTCCCTGCCTCCACTCCCAGCGCTGCGTCGCACCGGTCTCCAGATTCCGTTCATACACATAATCCGCCCTGCCTGAAGTCAGGGTCCATGCAAGACTTTTGCCCACTGTGATCTGAACTGGCTGCTCCCACTCCTGCGCATAACTTTCCTGTTCGATAAGCGCCACGCCAAAAAATTTGTCCTCGCCGAAGGTAAGTTCTCCTTCGACCTTTTCTTTGTCTCCGCAGCCGGTGAACAGAACCGCCATTAACACCACGGCTACAAATGCGGTAAAAACACCTCCACCGTATCGTCTCATACTGTTCAACCTCCTGATGAGCCACATGTACATTCTCAAGTAATATCTTCCTACAGCCGCACGCTGACACCTTGTTCCCTCAGGTACTCTTTCACCTGCCGGATCTCCAACTCCTTGTAATGAAAAAGAGACGCTGCCAGCACGGCTTCCGCCTTGGCATCCACAAGCGCCTCTCGAAAATGCTCCAACTTCCCGGCGCCGCCGGATGCGATCACGGGAATGCTCACAGCCTCCGCAACTGCCTTGGTGAGGGGTATGTCGTAGCCGGCCTTAGTACCGTCGCCGTCCATGCTGGTCAAAAGGATTTCTCCGGCCCCCAGCTTTTCCACCTGAACGGCCCACTCCACCGCGTCAATTCCCATATCCACACGGCCGCCATTCTTGAAGATATTCCAACCGCTTCCGTCCTCTCTCCTCTTGGCATCGATGGCCACCACCACGCACTGACTGCCAAATTTGCCTGCTGCGTCGGATATTAACTGCGGATTCATGATCGCCGCCGAATTGACGGAAATCTTGTCCGCCCCCTCTCTGAGAATTGCCTTAAAGTCGTCCACTGTGCGAATACCGCCGCCCACCGTGAAAGGAATAAACACCTTGCCGGCCACCTGCCGCACCCACTCAAGCTGCGTGGCGCGGCTGTCCGAGGAGGCCGTGATGTCCAAAAAGACCACCTCATCGGCTCCCGCTTTGTCGTAGGCTGCCGCCACATCCGCCGGGTCACCTGCGTCTCTTAAATTTACAAAATTGACTCCCTTTACCACTCTGCCGTCTTTCACGTCCAGGCAGGGGATCACTCTCTTGGTATGCATCTTGGCCTCAGCCTTTCTTATTTACAATATCAATAAAATTCTGTAGGATCCGCAAACCTGTTTCGGAACTTTTCTCCGGGTGAAACTGACAGGCAAACACATTGCCTTTCTCCACAGAAGCGTGGATCAGGGTGCCATACTCCGTCGTCGCCTTCACAATGCTGTCATCCGCCGCCTGCAGATAATAGGAGTGGACAAAGTAAGTGTAAACATTCTCCGGAAGACCACGAAATAATCTTCCGACATTGGGAAAATGCAAATTATTCCAGCCAATATGGGGAATTTTAAGTCCTGCAGCCGCCGGAATCTTCACAATCCTGCCGTCCAAAATGTGAAGCCCCTCCACACCGGGACTCTCCTCGCTGCTCTCAAACAGAAGCTGCAGTCCCAGGCAGATTCCCAGAAAAGGAATATCGCCCGCTGCTACCTTTTTGATCACATCAACCAACCGATAGGCATGCAGCTTCTCCATGGCATCTCCGAAGGCACCTACTCCCGGAAGGATCACACCGTCCGCAGAGAGAATTGTGTCCTCATCCCTGGTGAGGATCACATTTTCTCCCAGCGATAAGATAGCTTTCTCCACACTTTTGATATTTCCCGCATCATAATCGATAATTGCAATCATTCCGTTTTCATCCTCTAATGCCAATCACCTGTTGTCGATAAAATTGGTGTCGCCAAGACTCTCCTCCGACTCTGCCGGAAGCACATCCGGCAGCGGAGCCTCCGGAACCACAACCGGCTCCGGCTTTTCATAAGCAGGGTCCTTCTCCCCATTGGCAATAGCAGTGACTCTTCTGGTATAGACAACATCGTCAGGTTCTGCAGCAATATTCATTGCCTCACTCTCCGTCAGACGATACTTTTCTGACAGAATTGTCAGCATCTGATTATACACCGCAGACACTTCCTCCGTAGCGTTCCACTGAGCAGCAAACGCATACAACTCCGGATAATCATGGACAGCCTGGATCAAAACGTCCAACGCTTCAACCTCGGAACCATCCTCAGCAAAAATCTCATACTCTCTCATCCACAGCCGTATTTTCAGAATGCACTCCGACTCGTAGAACATTACCTGCTCACTCTCCGTCAGATCTCTTCCGTACAGATTCTGATAACAGGTCTGGTAATCTCCTTCATAATAGGCATTCTTGCCAGCTGCCTTGATCGTAAAATCGCCCGACAGGTTGTTAATTAGAATGATCACAGCGCCAAATGACGCACAGATCAAGACGATCAGGAAGACACGCCTTTTGGAGAGCTTCTTTTCGGGCTTCTCATCAGGTTTGGGAGCCTTCTCTTTCTTAGGCTTTTTCTCTTTTTTGGGTTTGGGAGCCTTCTTGCCTTCTTCCTTCCCTCCTTTGGCACCTTTAGCACCTTTGGCATCTTTGGATTTATTATCCTTCTTGCCTTTCTTTTCCTTTTCCTTTTTCTCTTTTTTCTTTTTGCCTTTCTTTCCCTGATCCCCTTCCATTTCGTTCAGGATCGTCTGGTTCTCATCAGACAGCTGAATATTCTCATTTTCAGCCTCATCCTCATCCTCTTCCGTCAAAAACTTCACCAGTCTGGAAAGAAGACCCTGCTTAACGGCGCCATCTTCTACCCCTGCCACCGCATCCAGCGCTGCATCAAGAGACTGATCCAATGCCTGATCCAAAGATTCCTCCATGCTCTGTTCTGATCCACCATCCCCGGGATCACCTGCAGAAGTTTCCTTCTCCAAGTCCGCACTTTGGCCTTTTTTCGCCTTCGCTGCTTTCTTGGCCTCTTTCGCAAGACGCTTCGCTTCCTTCTTCTCCTCGCGCTGTCTCTTTCGCTCTGCAGCCTTGGCCGCCTTATCCGTGAGCGGTGCCTCGCCACCTGCAGGCTCCCCATCTCCCGAGATGCTCTGCATCAGGGAGACCATGTCATCTGCCACCGCCTCATTGTTGTCAGATTTCTGCAAAAGATCATGTATCTCGTCAAGTTCTTCATCGCCGGAGGCATTTAACAGCGCCATAAGGTCATCGTCTCCGAGAGCTTCCTCCATATCTATGTCTTCCTTGCTCTCCTCAATGAGCCTATTGATATCCTCCTCACTGGCTGACTGCAACAACGCATCCATATCGCTCATGTCCAGATCGCCAAAGTCATCATACTCTCCGTCAATATCAGCAGACTCCTCCAATGTCAAGGAGTCACTCCCCAATTCCACACCGCCGGATCTGAAAAGATCGTCTAGATCCGAAAAATTCTCCTCTTCTGCAGAGTTCTCTTCTACAAGTTCCTCTGGCAACTTTTCCTCTTCTACCGCTTCCTCAAGCATTGAGAGATCCGGCAGTTCCTCCTCTCCGGCAGTTTCCTCAGAAGAAAATTCCGCCTCCAGCTGTTCTTGAAGCTCTTCGCTGTCCAATTCCTCAAGATCCAGATCTTCCAGGTTTAAATCATCCAAAGAAGCCTCACCGGCATCATCTCCCGCAGGTAACTCCTCAGCAGCAGTTTCCGCTCCATATGTCTCGGAGTCGGAAATATCCTGAAACACATCATGCAAGGCAGAACTTTCTGACAGAAGGTCATCCAGGGAAGCATCCTCCAACAGATCCTCCAGTTCCTCCTCTGCAGCTTCTGGAATCGCCTCGGAAGCAGCTTCAGCAAGTTCTTCCAGAGAGACATCCTCCAACGATACATCTCCCAAATCTTCCGTTTCTTTTTTCGATCCGTCCCCTGACAGACCATTCAATAAGCTATCCAAATATTCTTCTTGAGAAGCCATACCTTGTCCTCCAAGGAATCTTTCGATTCCTTTTATTTCTTCGTTACATACTTTTACTCTTTATAGTTTAACACAGGAAGTGCAACCAATCAACGGAATTCTCAGATATTGAACAACCTTTTTCTCTCAAATTTTCCGTCAAATGATAAAGAGTTCCATTTACTCTACACAAAAAAGCTTTCTGATTGTAATATGCAACTTTTTCAAAGGGAAAGCGGATTACCGTGGGACACTGCATCCCAACACCCAGTTCCAAAATGAAAAGTCTGCGATTTAGTGTGCCCTGAAGCCATTTGGTATACACGCTCCACTGCTCCAGATATCCTTTCTCGTCGTAAGAAGATGTATAGATATTATTAAAAATAAGTTCCTCCCCACAGAGGGGGCATTTCCCCAGAATTGCTCCTACCTCTCCGGGCTCTGCTGTTCCCTTTTCCATCGAATGAAAAAGAGCATAGAGTGCCTCCTCTTCCGCTTCTTTCAGCTCTGACAAACCTTCCACACAGCCGCGAATGCATTGCTTCCGCCAGCCATTTCCGCAAGGTGCCACAAACCGTCCCTCTCTCCAAGGAATTTGTGAAATTACACGGTTGGTCGATGTGGTGACCACAAAATAATTCTTGTCCTTAAGAATCTCTGAAAACTTACAAAGAGTCTCTCTGAGCAAATGATCCTGCCCTGCCCGAAGCATATCTTGATACGCCGGAAGCAACCATTCCTTGTTGGTGTCCTCAAACCACTTCCGCATTCTACGGTATTGCTCGCTGTCCCGAAACAAGCGCTCATTATCAAACTCTTCTCCCAGACCGATCAGAAGCATATCTGCTTCCATCATCTGCTCTAATATCTCGTTCTGCATAATTTTCAATCTACCTGAACATGGAAAAAGCTGGGAAAATTCCCAGCTTTTGTTGACATAAGAAAATCCCACACAGCATGATGATCATTACTCATCCAATAAGTGTTTCTCTTCAACCAACGAATCCACAACCTTAACCAAATTACCGATCTCCGGCTTCGACAACTGAGCATCTGCACCAAGCGACTCTCCCTTTTTCTTCATCTCGTCATTAACCAGAGAGGAGAAGATAATGATCGGAATATCCTTGGTTGCATCATCGCTCTTGACCAGCTTAGTCAATCTATGACCATCCATCTCGGGCATCTCAATATCGGTAATGATACAGCGCACATGCTCCTTGAGCGTTCCTTCTTTCTTGCACTGGGTGATCACATCATATGCTTTCTGGCCGTTCTCCGTATGTATCAGATTATCATAACCAGCTGCCTTGAGAGAATCTACGATCAACTTGTTCAGCAGAATGGAATCCTCCGCGATCAAGATTGGCACATTTTTCCTCGTTCTGCTTCCCAGCTCCGTAATCTCGGAAAGCTTCAGTCCGGTCTCCGGATTAATATCGCTGACGATCTTCTCAAAGTCAAGTACGATGATCAACTTGCCATCCTGCTTGATAATACCGGTAGCTACGCTCTCATCTGCCGTTGAGATCGTAACATCGGGCTTTATAATGTTTCTCCAGGAAACACGATGTATTCCGAGAACAGCTTCTACATGGAAAGCAATATCCAACTTATTGAAGTTGGTCACAATGAAAAGACCTGACGGCTGTGACTCGCCGCGACCCAGACAGTTTTTCAGGTCAATCGCTGTGATCATCGTATCACGCGGCATGAAGATACCCTCAATACTGGGGTGAGAATTAGGAACCGGGGTAACCGGCTGATATGTAATGATCTCCTTGATCTTCGCTACATTGATTCCATAAGAATTATTGCCTAATGTGAATTCGAGAACCTCCAGCTCATTCGTTCCATTTTCAAGTAAAATCTTCGTATCCATCTTTCCACCTCGTCACTTTCCTCAAAAAGAATTGCTCCATACAAAAATTCTATAGAAACTAAATCTCTCGAGACTTTTTTGTTCACTTAAACCTATTATAACATATTTGCCAGAAAATGAAACTATAAAGTTTAAAATTTGTATATTTTTTTCTATAAAATTATGGAAAGTACAAAAAAAGAGTAGAAATCTACTCTTTTTACACGGATAAAGGGGTCTTGTACCCTCAAAACCGAACACCAAACCTTTCCCTTTCGACTTCCTTCCTTCTCCCCCAACCTTCTGGTCAAGCTCTCGGCCGATTAGTAAAT
>JAFLRM010000073.1 GCA_022511465.1 Acetatifactor sp.
AGACTGTAAATCTGCTGCAAATTGCTTCGGTGGTTCGAATCCACCTCCACCCACTCCTGCATAAGCAAAAGCATCTGCTGGTATGGCGGAATAGGCAGACGCAAGGGACTTAAAATCCCTCGGGGGCAACCCCGTGCCGGTTCAAGTCCGGCTACCAGCACTTTTAATGAATGAGAAACCCTCAGAGAGTCCTCTGAGGGTTTTTGTTTGCCTATGAAGAAAAAGGAAGAGTAAAATATTATATTCCTATGCCGGCTAAAGAGATCGTTGCAAAAGAAGAGAGAAACTCCTTTTTTGCAAAACTTCTACAATGGGTGGTAAAGTTTCCGCTCCTCTTATAGTCTGGTTCTTAAATTTTCTTAAAGTAGTTGCATTACACCACGGAATAAGCGTATAATATAGCCATGAAAATACCAAAAAAGCCAATGTCTATCATATTGACTGCGATTGCAGTAATTTGTCTGGTGGCAGCAGGTGTTCTTTTAATAAGAAGCTTTCGTGACACAAAAGCTTCCGAAGGCGCATTAGAAGCCATGCGGGCGTCCGCGGAAGCAGTTTTGAACAAAACAAAGGAGGAGGTTGTCAAACCCGAGAAAGAGCCGGGGCAGGCATCTTTGGAGGAGCCTGACACGGAAGGCACAGAAGAACCGGAGGAGATCCGTGTGTCTAATCCTTATCAGGATAGCTTTCTGGCCAACGAGGATATGGCGGCGTGGATCGTCATTCCGGATACCAACATAGATTATCCGGTCATGTGGACCCCAAGGGACGAGACCTATTATCTCTATCGGGACTTTGAGGGAAAAGACAACCAGAACGGTTGCCTGCTTCTGGATACGGACAGCTGCATTGATCCTTTGACCACCAATTTGATCATTCATGGTCATAACATGCGGTCCGGAGCTATGTTCGGCAAGCTCACGGACTATGAGAGTGAGGACTTTTACAAGGAACATAAGCAGATTATCCTGTACACGGAGGAGTGTCAGCGCAACTATGAGATCATTGCGGTGTTCCGCTCACAGGTGTACAAAAAGACAGATGAGGTATTTAAGTTTTACAAGTTCTTTCAGGCGGACACGCAAGAGGAATTTGATGACTTTTATCATAATATCACCGAGATGTCCATTTATGACACTGGTGTCACGGCGGAATTCGGAGACCATTTTATCACACTTTCCACTTGTGTTTATCACGTAGAGCAGGGGCGCTTTGTGGTGGTTGCCAAGGAAGTGGAAAACGGGGATCTGTATTTGCCGATCCAGGAATAATGGCGCTCGCAACACAATTATTACTGACATAGGAGGGTTACTCACATGAAAACAAGAAGAATTATGGTATCTTTATTTGCCATGGCGGCGGCGCTGCTGTTTGTTTTTCAGAATTCCCTGACGGCATCGGCGGCGGGCAGCACTTACACTGTGTACTATGATGGCCAATGGCTCTATGAGGTTGGTTCCCAATGGACCGAGACAGGTGAGCACAGGGAGCTGTACTATCTTCAGAAGGATCTTATCAAGGATGGTGATTCGATCGTTGTTGCTCACTATGAGCAGGGAAATGAACTTAAGTTCAACGTTCATTTATCCAATTTGACCGTGCTTCACGGCTCTGAAGCCGTTGTTTTTGCCAACGGCATTGACGAATGTTATTTATTTGCGGGAAGTGTGGCAGCAGTTAATGGAAAAGTTGCTCATGCTTATATATATGACAACGCAGTAGCTACTTTCAACAGTGATGTGGGTATTATGGAGATCATTGGTACAGATAAAGAGCTTTTTGCTACCATTAGCGTACCAGGTAATGTATCTGTGGATCGTTTGATAGGTAGGGATAGCCAAGGAACCTATTATGATTACAGTGACATAGCGGATGGGGCACTTTATATTAAGGAGGGTACGCCGGATATAGGTGATGGATCTTATAGGATCACTCCTGCCTCTGCGGGTTCTCCGGCAACAGCGGCTGCCGCTGAGGCACCTGCAGCTAAGGAGCCTGCGGCCGGCGAGTATGATGATGTGCCCAAGACGGGAGAGAGTACAGCCGTTTACTGGTTGTTAGGAGTTGCTGTTGTATGTCTTGCGGGAAGATTTGCGCTGAGAAAGGCTGCTTAATTTCTTGTGAGTATTTTGACCAATAGGATGACCATAAAAATATCGGGCAGTTTCTGTCCGATATTTTTGTTGTCCAAAAATAAAAAGACTAAAAGTTGAAGATAAATGTGTTTCGCTCTCGTTATAGTAAAATGACAAGATGATTGTTTGCAGGGAGGAGGTGGATAAATATTAATGACGAAGCTTATTTTGAGTATTTATTGAATACGTATCAAAAGCTGATCTACTCAATCTGTTACCGCACCTGCGGCAACCCTTTTGATGCAGAGGATCTGACACAGGATGTGTATTTGGCGGTCTACCGAAATTTATCCACCTTCGACAGAATCCATGAGAGGGCGTGGCTCACCAGGATTGCTTCCAACAAATGTCTGGACTATTTAAAAAGTGCCAAGCGAAGGGAGCAGCCCACAGAAGAGGATGCCTTACTGAGGCTTCCGGATGCCCGTGGAACACCGGAGGAGGAGTATCTGCAAAAGGAGTCAAAAGAACAGATAAACAGGTTGTGTGAGCGATTGAAAGAACCTTACAAGACGGTGGCAAAGGAACATTTCTACTTGGAACGGTCGGCGGCAGAGATCGCCAGAGGATCCGGGAAGTCACTTAAGACTGTTCAGACCCAGATCTATCGGGCCAAGGCAATGCTGAAAAAAGCGGTAAAGGAGGCAAGGTATGCAGGATGATAAAACAAAAAAGAACCTCATAAACACACACGTTTCAGAAGAAATCTGGAAAGCGTTTGCAGATAACACTCTGTTGCCTGCCGATTATCACAAGCTTTTGGAGCATACGGGAAGCTGTACATGGTGCGCGGAAAGATTGTCCAAAATCATGGAACAGGGTCCTATGGCCATCTTGCCGCCGGCTTATCTGAAAGAACAGATCCGAGAGCGCACAAAGTGTATTTCGGTACAGAGCTCTGTGACGACAAGGCACATTTCCTCAAAAATGCAGATGTTTTGGTACAGCCTGAAGGTGAGTGGTGCTGTGGCTATATCGTTGATCGTGCTGTTTCTAACGGGAATAATGCAGCGGGATATAGGAGATTTTCTAGAGCCGACAGATGTGGACTTGTGGCAAGGGTGGGAGAGCGACTGGGCGGAGCCTGTGGAGGAGAATACCACTGGCATGTTTTTGAGCACTGTGGATCGGACGGCAAATAATGTCACAGATCAAATAAGTGTTTTTGCAGTCAAACTGTTAAACTGGAATTTTGTTGAAGATGGAGGACAATAAAATGACAAAAAAGAAAAACGGATTCTTTACATTTATTTTTTCTTTAATACCCGGTGCAGGAGAGATGTACATGGGTTTTCTGAAACAGGGAGCTTCTTTGATGGGACTTTTTATTATTCTAATTGTACTGGCGAGCGAGCTTGGAATAGAGAGTCTTATTTATGCTCTTCCGGTGGTATGGTTTTACAGCTTTTTCCATGTGCATTGTCTGCGAAAAATGACGGATGAAGAGTTTTATGCGGTGGAGGATGATTTTCTCTTTCACATGGGCCAGCTGCTGGACGTGGAGAGGCAGAACAAAAAGCATCGCACTATACTTGCCGGTGTGTTGCTGTTGGTTGGTGTGTTGCTTCTGTGTGATAATTTCAGCACCTTGTTCCGTTGGTTTTTGCCGGAGTATATGAGAAGTTATATTTACGGGTTCTTCCAAATGCTGCCTCAGATCATCATCGGACTTTTGCTTGTGGGAATTGGGATCTGGCTAATTCTTGGCAAGAAGCGGGAGTTGGAAGAGCAGGATATCTTGGAAAGCAAAGCGGAACAACAGGAGGAAGAGGTGAAGCCATGAGAGTGCGAAGAGTGGGAAGTTTTACCAGTGGCATACTGCTGATCGTATTTGGAGGATTGTTTCTGCTGCGTCTTTTTGTGCCGGTGATCACTTACACTTTTATTTTGCACTTGTGGCCACTCATTCTGATCTTTCTTGGAGTAGAGATGCTTTTGTCTAACTGGAGGAGCGAGAACATCGTTATAAAATATGATGCGGCGGCCATTGTGCTCATGTTCCTTTTGGTGTTTTTTTCCGTGGGGATGGGCATTGCAGAGTTTTGTTTGGAGTCTATCAGGTACTTTTGAGACCCTGACAGACGAAAGGTTTACAAGCTCTGGAACTTTTGATATCATGGTGTTACAGCTTTAGAAAAGGCAGCGTGATACCTATGAAAAATATTTTAAATTATCAGAGCTCGGAATACGACTGCGGACCGACTACACTGACCAACGCTGTCCGTTTTCTTTTTGAGCGTGACGAAATTGCGCCGGAGCTTTTGAAATCCATTGCGCTTTACACGCTGGATTCCTACAATGCGGAGGGTGAGAGCGGCAAGAGTGGTACTTCCCGAATGGCGATGCAATTTCTGGCCAGTTGGATGAATCAGTACGGTGCCAGCAAACACTTTCCCATACATGCCCGCTTTTTAGAGGAAGACCAGGTGTATATTGGTCCTCACAGTGAGATTGTCTCCTGTTTACAGCAGAGAGGGGTGGCTATCGTACGTGTCTGGTTGGATGGCGATGCCCATTATGTGCTTTTGACGGAGGTCTTTGACGAGGGCAAGGAGATAGGTCTGTTTGATCCCTACTATGTTGACTTTGCAAATGTGAACTACGTTCCGGAGGAACTTGGTTTCCGGGAAGTGAAGAACGAACCTTGGCGGATGAACCGCATTGTAAAAGCGGATGTCATGAATTCCCGGGAGGTCATTTCCTATGGAATGGGAGAGAAGGACATGCGCGAAGCCATGCTCCTTTTCAATACCAACACCCAACTCACCCCGGAGAAGACCATTGAATACATGATCTAGGCATACGGGTCTGAGATATGAGGACAAACAGGCATGATCAACATCTTACCTTACATCAACCGCCGCCGTCTGGTGGAAGAGTTTTGCGAGCTTGTTGCTATTGACTCCATAAGCTTCCATGAGCGTCGCATGGCGGATACCCTAAAAGAAAAACTGAACACACTGGGAATCGAAGCCGTGGAGGATAATGCAGCGGAGGTCTACCACAGTGAAGCCGGCAATTTGTACGGCTGTCTACAGGGGACACTGCAGGGACCGCCGCTCCTTTTTTCTGCCCACATGGACACGGTGGAGCCGGGGGAGGGAAAGAGAGCTATATTGCAGGAGGACGGCCGTATCACTTCCGCGGGGGACACCGTGTTGGGATCCGACGATCTGGCAGGGGTGGCCGCCATTTTCGAGGCGCTCCGGGTGCTGAGAGAACGACAGATCCCTCATCGCAGTGTGGAAATTCTCTTTCCTATTGCAGAGGAAGCGTACACAAGAGGAAGCAGTGTGTTTGACTATGGTAGATTGCAGGCGAAAGAGGCCTATGTGCTGGATCTGAGCGGTCCGGTGGGAGGTGCATCGCTGCAGGAGCCAACTTTGATCTCCTTTGTGGTGCATGTGAGGGGTAAGGCATCTCATGCCGGTTTCGCGCCGGAGGAAGGGATCCATGCTATAGCGGTGGCATCCAAAGCCATTGCCGGTCTCCGGCAGGGCAAAATAGGAGATGACACCACTGTCAATATCGGGAAGATCGAGGGTGGCAAAGCCACCAACATTGTGCCTGATCTTGTGACGGTGGAGGGAGAGATCCGAAGCTATGACCACGAAAAAGCCAAGGATCAGTTTAGACAGATACGGACGGCTTTTGAGGAGGCTGCCGAGGAGGCCGGTGCAGAGACCCAGATACAATATGATATTTATCTGACCGCATATAAGGTGGATGCCTCAGAGCCGGTAGTAAGGCGGTTTGAGCGAGTTTGCACCGGGTTGGATATCTCCTGCCAGTTGACAAAAACTTTTGGCGGCAGTGACAACAATAGCTTTCTGCGAAATGGTATCCGTGGGATTGTGCTGGCCTGCGGAATGAATCAGGTGCACACCTGTCTGGAGTACACCATGGAGGAAGAACTTGCCAAGTGTGCTGCAATCGTGGCAGGACTTTTGACGGAGGAATAATTTTTTGTAAAATTGTGCGGAATAAATGGACAAATTCAATTTTTAGAGATAAAATAAAACAGGAATCGGAAACAGGCTTTCCTATTTTAAAAATAAATTTAAGAAAGGATTTTCTCATGAAGAAAAAAATATTTGTAGCAATTATCGTTGCGATGAGCATGGGTATCTTGGCAGGCTGCGGAAATGAGCCTACAAGTGGTCCTGTTGTTCTGGAACCGAAGCCCTCCGCAACGGTGCAGGTGCAACCAGAGAAGCCGGAAGAGCCAACTGAAGAAATTACGGTCATTACTGAGAGAACCGTTGTGGATGGCAAGATGCAGAGTTACCTGACCGGTGAGTGGGTAGATGAAGCTATCGGAACGAGAAGACCCATCGGGGTTTCTATCCCAAATCAGAAGAGTTGTCTCCCTCATTATGGTATTACCAATGCCAGCGTTATTTATGAGGTGCCTTTGAGGGACAACCTTACAAGACTGTTCTGTCTCTTTGAAGACTTTGATGATCTGGATCGTATCGGACCTACCAGAAGTATCCGTGATTATATGATATATGTAGGATTGGAGCATGATGCGATCATATGTCACTGGGGTTCGGCAATACCCTATGCAAATCCCCTTTTGAACGATGAAAATGGGATTCAGGTTGATAATGTCAGTCAGGCGACCGAAGGCATCAAAGATCCTGTTCCGGGGGCATATGACAGATATAATAGAAATGGAAAATATAATTCTACCGATTCTGCATATCTGTTTGTGAACGGTTTGATGAAGGGTGTTGAGACCAGAGGCTACGACTGGGATTACGGTGACGACTTTGAGCCTAAGTTTTTGTTTGCAGCGGATGGTGTTAGATATACATATGATGAGGCGAAAAGCGCCACCAAAATCTGGCCCGACGCCGGAAAAGGCAACTATAATACTGTAGGCGCATATTTCGAATATGATGAAACAACCGGAAAGTATGACTGCTATGAGTACAACAGCAAGTTGCTGGATGAGCGTAACGGAGAGACACTGCAGGTTGACAATATTGTTCTTCAGGTTGTCTACGGTGAGGAGAGAGACGATCATGGTTATCTGATCCTGGAGGAGCACGGGTCTCCTGAGCTGGCTGCGCAGGGAGCATGTAACGGTGACTTTAAGATATACTTCTTCACCGCAGGCAAGGTTGTGGAAGGCTACTGGGAGAGAGTGGAAGGCAATTATAAACCCGCTAAGTATTACGATATGGACGGCAACGAGCTAGTGTTCAATCAGGGTAAGACCTTTGTATGTCAGATTTGGGACAAGTGGGAAGATAATATTAAATATGAGTAAGCAACAGCAAGAATAATCATAAGAAGGGAATTTTTTGATGAAGAAAAAAATACTTGTTGCAATTATCGTTGCGATGAGCATGGGTATCTTGGCAGGTTGCGGAAATGAGCCGACAGGCGGTCCTGTTATTCCAGAGCCGGAACCTCCTGCGACAGTGGAACCGGAAGAAACGGAAGAACCGGAAGAACCGGAGGAGCTGCCCACGGAATTTTCTGTCATCACTGAGAGAACGGTTGTGGATGGTAAGATGCAGAGTTACCTGACCGGTGAGTGGAAGGACGAAGAGGTTGTCACAAGAAGACCTCTGGCGATCATGGTGCCTAATAATCCTCCCGCCATGCCTCAGTATGGTCTCTCTCAGGCGAGCATTATTTATGAGGCTCCCGTGGAGGGGCGTATCACCCGTCTCATGTGTGTATTTGAGGATTATGACAATCTGCCCTACATCGGACCCATCCGAAGCAGCCGAGATTATTTTGTATACGAGGCTATGGCGCTGGATGCCATCTATTGTCATTGGGGTCTGGCAATTCCCTATGTGGCGGATCTAATTAACTCCCCCAGAGTGGACAACATATCCCAACAGTTGACAGGTGTTGAAAATGGTTATTCACCGGCATTTTCCAGAAGAAAAGACAGATGGAGCGGTGGATATGCAACCGAGTTTACCGCATACATGTGGATCAATGCGGCGAGCCCCAGTGATGGAAAGGACGCGCCCCAAGATTCTGTAAAGGGATACACCGCAGGTGTGGAGGCAAAGGGTTACGGTAAGACCTACGAGGAGTCCGGACGTTTTGCGAAGCTTGGCAGAGATCCTCAAGCCTTTATCTTTGCCAATGACTGCAAGGCGGAATATGCCGATCATCCCGACGCAAAGATTATCCGTCCCGGCGGCAGCCAGAGCAACAAGGGCGGCTACAGCCAGAACGGTGCTACTTTCACCTACAATGAGGACGACGGACTCTACTATCGCACCCAGTATAGTGAGAAGCAGATTGACGAGTTGACCGGAGAGCAGCTGGCAGTGACTAATGTAGTGTTTAAGGTCTGCCGCGGCGAGGTGAGAGACGACCATGACTATCTGGCATTTGGCGTTCATGGCTCCGGCGATGCCTATGTGTTCACCAACGGAAAGATGATCAAGGCGACCTGGGAGCATGAGGGCGATTACGATGCAAACCATTACTATGATGAGAATGGTGAGGAGATTGTTCTCAATCAGGGTAAGACTTGGTTCTGCAATATCTGGAAAGAGTACGCTGAGTACGCAGAAGTTGATGGAGAGGCTATTTTTAAATAGAATTTCCGATATGTTGACATGATAAAGCAGTGGTGTAAACCACTGCTTTTCTTTGCTCAGATTTCAAATGTATTTGCTGCAATCTAACGATGCAGTTTTTCAATCTTCTCAGAAATGCCTTTCATCCGCTTTGTAAAGCTGGCCACAATCTCCACATTGCTTGCGCTGGCGGAAGCCGCCTCGGCGGTGCTGGCAGTGATCTCCTCGCTGCTTGCGGAAAGCGTGCTGACGGAATCCATAATATGGTCATTGGCTGTGGTCACATTGCTCATAGATTCTGCCATCAGGCTGATATCGCTGTAGAGAGTCTCCATCATCCTTTTAATATTGCCAAATTCTTCCTCCGCATTGGCAGCGTACTTGTTTTCCTCTTCTGCCAGAGTTACGTTTTCCTCTACCTTACCAACCACTTCGCTGGCATCGGAGGCCAGCTCATCCAGGATAGATGTGATATCCTCGGTAGCGTTTTTGGTCTGCTCCGCCAGATTACGAATTTCATCTGCCACAACCGCAAAGCCCCTGCCCGCTTCACCGGCCCTTGCAGCCTCGATGGATGCGTTTAAGGCGAGCAGATTGGTCTGACTGGAAATGCTGAGGATCATATCAGTGATGTTGCGCACCTGATTGGATTTATCCTGCAGGCGGATCGCCGAGGTTTTCATTTGGCCGGAATAATCAATGGCCGTTTTAACATGTTGCGTCAGCGTGCTCATAGCCTGTTCGCCGTGGATCACAAGACCTTTGGTTTCATTGGCCATACTCAAAAGAGATTTGGTCTGTTCATTGGTGCTGTCAATGATCTCTTTGATCGCGCGGGTCTGTTCCGTCTGCTGCGCAATCGCTTCCGTATTGTAGGAAACGCCTTTTGCAATGTCGTTCATGGAGAGGCTCATGCTGTCCATCGCGCCTTCCACCTGGCTGAGCATCTGGTCAGCGGCAGTAATATCCTCATTTACATCCTCTGCCACATCGATGATCTGCTGAAACATTTTCTCATTTTCCTTGGCGGCAGTAGTAACTTCTTCGATAGACTCTCTGTAAAAAAGGGTTATGTTGTTTACGCCAAGGATGGAACCAAGCGATACCAGGATTGTGATAATTGCTTCAACGGAAATTGTCTCCATTACTAGCATGATATCCTCCGCCCCGCTTGCCATCATACCAATTTTTACCAAGTTTATAAATAGAAATACGCCGCTTCCAATATAGACAGAGACACGATCTAACGACAAAACCAATATAATGAGAATGGGAATCATATAGGGGTAGGTCGTATTGGTATTGGAGCTAAACATCATAGTTACATATACAACGGAAAAAGCCACGGCTACATAGCGTGGATAGAGCTTTTGCGCGCGGAAACTGATAAACATGACAATGGAACCGATCAGTACGATGATTGCGACAACAGCCGGAACAATACTGTTGATCGGCGGCAGATCCGACATGGTAAGCTGAGAGATCAGGCCTATCATAATGAAAATTGTTGAGACAAGGTGTGTGATAAAAAGAATCTTGCCGATACGCAAAAAATGTCTTTTTTCCATAATATGTTTTGCCAATCCTTTCCAGTTTTTAGTATATTTATATACTTTTATTTTAACAGTCGCCTATAAAAAATGCAACCGCCGGTTGACAAAAAATATATTCCGCTTGGTAGATGTCAAGACTCTTTTCTGCTATGATAAGGATATCAACGTTGAGCAAAAAACAGAAAAGAGGATAAGATATGATATTAGCAGACAAAATTATCACGCTGAGAAAGCGGAACGGATGGTCGCAGGAGGAACTGGCGGACCGACTGGGAATTTCCAGACAGTCGGTGTCCAAGTGGGAGAGCGGAGGTTCCTATAGTTAAAGATACGGCATTAGATATGACAACACCACGCTTATACACTGCTTAATAACCAGAGGACGCAGACGAAGAGGTTCTATGACTTATCAAACTCTTAATATATGATTATTTAATAGGGATGGAATGAAAATATGCGGAAAAAGGTTTTAAATGTTGAAAGGTATTTACTGATATGCTATGATAGGGTCATGGAACAACCGTGTTGCAAGGTGGTAGCCTCCCTAACTTGAAAGAGAAGGGAGGTGGTGCAGATGGATGTATATGAAGTTATAAGCCTGTTGTTTTTGGGCGGTACATTTCTGGTCGCACTGCTTGCCTACATAGATAGGAATAA
>JAFLRM010000074.1 GCA_022511465.1 Acetatifactor sp.
CACGGTAAACATCATGACCGAGGAAGCAGTCCTGCAATATAAGAGCCGCATTTTTGAGCAACAGATCACCTGCCAGATGTCCATTATTATCGTTTACCCGTTTTAGACCGTTAAGGTCGGCAAAAACAACATGGAGCTGATCGGGATAAGGTTCGTTTCCATCAACAAGGGCACTTATACGATTATTCATAGCATTGCGGTTTTTTATGCCTGTGAGAAGATCCATAGTGCTCATTATTTCAAGGCTGTTAAGGAGTTGATAGTTTGTTATGGCATAAGATATGAAATATGTAGTAAGTTCAAGGGTCTCACGTATTGTTAAAGCATTTTCAACATCAAAATCCACTACCCAGATATAGCCCTTTGTTTCGCTGCCGTAATTCAGCGGGAACAGAACAAGGGTATTAACGTCGTATTTCTTCAATGATTCATACCATATAGGATTACGGGCTTTTAATACCTGCATATCCTGATCATTTTTTATCATAAGGTAATCGCTTCCTGCTATAGTTGCAGGCCATGTAGATACGATTTCAAAGAATTCGTTGGTAATAATATTTTGGATAGGACCCAGATTGCCTTCTCTTGCATGATCCTCGCTTAGTATACTGCACGTTCTTGCGCTGAAATCCGTAAGAAGCAGACAGCAGCGATTAGCCTTGCAGAGCTCTCTGATGAAAGCAATAGTCTCATCAATCGCGGTCTGAAAATCGGAACTGCTGTGCAATTTGATACAGCTCTGTAAAACGCTTGAAGATACACCGGGAGCAATGTTCGACATAAGCCCTGCGTCAGCGTTCATCGTGATTGTGTATGTATACGAACAATACCCGATATTTTCATCATCGCTTTTCAAAGGCATAAAGAAAAGATTGAACCAGAAATTAAATCTTTCAGGCTTGACATATGTATGAAGACATTCTTTTTTTACTGCAGCTCTGTAGCAGAAGTATTCAAAATTAAGCTCATGAGGGAAGTACTTTGTATAAAGGGAATTAGGTACAAATATTTTTTCCTTTGCTATATCGGAATTTTCATCCTCATTTCGCTCTATTGAGTCAATATAAGCCTGATTTCCCGTTACGATCCTTATATCACCGTATCCGTCGTCAGGCTTTTTTTCAACTGACATGATACAGGTCACAGAATCGCAAGTGTCTAAATATTCTTGAAAGTCCATATTGCCACCTCGCATAAATGTATACAGTATCGTACAATTACAGCTTTTGCTCTATTGAGTGGTGTTGCCAAAATTTTTACCCCTAATTTGACATTTTATCACAAAACCATTTAAAATCCAATAAACATTTTGTTAATATTTAACAAAACAGTATAATGCATTAAGAATAATTTGCGATGAAGCAGATAGTATCAATGAAGAAATTTTAGTCAAAGCAAAGAATTTGCATATCACTGTTATCAAAGAGCCAGATGCACAGGCACAGAGCCGGGAATTTGTGATAGGTCACAGTTCATCGGTTTTTTGTTATGGGAATTCTGTTCAAGGGGAAATAGGATACCTAAATAAAAATTTACAAAATAGCATATTATGTTTAATATTATTGAAATAAGGAGCATTCTTGTCATTAAATGTGGATTCTGATAATTCAAGTATTGATTTTGACTTGGCTATAGGTGTAGCACTATTTTATGGGATAGAAGAAAAAGCAACGGAGCTTGTTGTCAGCATAAAAAATATAGTTAGAGATAACTGGCAGTTGCTCGCAAAGAGATATGGGATCAGCCGTGGTGAAATTGATAGAATGAGACCGGCGCTCAGTAGATGTGAAGATTAAGGGAATTTGAAAGGATTTGAGAATTTATGAAAGAAAAAGTAAAAATATTATTTGTTTGCCACGGCAATATCTATACCTTTTGTTGAAAGCCTTGTATTTATCTGGGGAGAGTTTATGGAGGGGAATTTTACTACTAATTTACTAATTTTTATAAATCTCATTTAGAGCTTCGATACGATAATTCACGCTGATGTTTGCTTTGATATAATATTGAAATGTATTCTGCTGCTTGCTATAATTGGTTTATAGTTTTATTACATTGTGATAGCGATAAGGAAGAGTACATATGAGTATAAAAGAACATGAACTTTGGCAATTGATGTTACAAAAGATAAAGCAGGAAGATGAAAGTATTTCATCGCGGCTTGAAGAAAGCATTTGGAAAATATGTGAATATGGAATTGATTTGTCAAAAACGATCAGAGATACGTTTCAGACATATACTTTGCACGATGAAACTCATATATGCAACGTTATGACCAAGATGCTTGAGATACTTGGCGATTATAAAACTGATCTGACGAAAGATGAGTGCGCGCTATTGGTCATGGCAGCTTGTTGCCATGATATTGGAATGAGTGCATCTGAAGATGAAAAAGCATATCTTCGTGATTGTCCGGACTGTATGCAGACATATTTAGACCAAAATCCTAAAGATTATAGTATTGCGTACCAAAATGGATCAAATGAAAAAGCTGATATAACAGATGAAATTTTGCGGCACTATATTCGGGCCAATCATCATAAACGTGTTGGCGAACAATTGCAGGATATTGAATGGCCTGAGATAATTGGGCGTTTCATAAGTGTTGGCGAATTGATTGCCGTGTGCCAGAGCCATGGCGAAGATGCGGAAACAATCAGTCGCTTGAACAATTTTACCCCAAGCCTTGATTTGCATCTCTGTGCTGTATTGTTGAGGTTAGGTGATATCTTAGATTTTGATGCTACCAGAGCTCCGGATTCAATTTTTCGCTACATTAATTTGGCACAGCTTGAGGGTATGGAAAACGAAAAAAGTCGCATGGAGTGGAAAAAACATCAAGCTTCCAGAGGCTTCATTTTGATTCAAGATGAACAACGCACTTTACATTATCGGGCCGAATGTACCAGTATTCAGGTGGAGCAGGCTATTATCACTTATCTGAATTGGGTTGATGATGAGTTAAACGTTTGTGGGAAATTGATTCGATACATGGACCTGCGTTGGCGATCCATAGTAATTCCTGGCAAGGTAGAGCGTCAGATAACAGCTAAAGGTTACCTGTCTGGTGAATATAAGATAACGCTGGATCAAGATAGGGTGCTGGATCTGTTGGTTGGAAGAGAATTATATAGTGATCCGGCGGTATTTGTGCGTGAACTGATTCAAAATGCTATTGACGCTGTGCGCACTCGAAAGGAGATGGATAAGGATCTACCAAGAAATTGGAAACCGCAGATTAATATTCGTACATGGGTAGATGATGCGGGATTTTATTGGTTCCGCATTGAAGATAATGGAATTGGAATGACAGAAAAAAGTATTCAGAACTTTTTTCTGAAGGTAGGGCATTCTTACTATAATTCTGATCAATTTCAAGCAGACAAGATCCGCTGTGGGGTAAATTTAGACTATAAACCTATCAGCCGATTTGGAATTGGAGTTTTGTCTTGTTTTATGGGCGATCCCCAAAATAATCGAGTGGAGGTGACAACAAAACATTTTAGAGAGAATGGCACGCGTTATCCTGCATATCGATTAAGCATTCAGGGGATTAATGGTTACTATTACCTTGCAAATGATAATGATCATAGAAAAATGGCACCTGCAATGCCAAATAATCCTAAAAGTGGACAATCATTTATTACCGAACCGGGCACCATTATTGCAGTTCGGACAAACTTATATCAATCCGGTGGCGCAAAAAGCTTTAAAGATATTGTTGATAAATATGTGATTTATCCAGAAATTCCTATTCATTATGAGGGTATAGAGGGAACCTGTGACTATAAAACAAAACAAGAATTCATGGATGCCATTCACGAAATTAACCCTGAATCAAAGGAAGGGGTGTATAAGCCCATTGAAAGAATTCCTATGCAGGAAGATGATTTTAAAGAGTTGCAACGGAGATATCCAGAGGTCATATGGGAAGAGCAACCGAGTATTGCCGTATATTGTTTGCCATTGGATGATTTTGCGGATGATCATATGGTTAATGGTGCAGTAGTTATTGCTAAGGCAGAGGGGAAAGGTAGTTGGAGGGCGAGCAAATTAGAAGAGAAGTATGTGCCCAAGGTTCTATTAGAAACAGAAATTGACCATTGGTATAATAGCATTGATATTGCAGTGAAATTTAGCCTTGATAGTAATGCATCAATGGATCTAAACGAGTGCATATTACCGGTAATTCAATCTCAATTAAAGGAACAAAATATTGAAATAGACATAAGTGAGAATGATTATGAACGCGATAGATTTATATCTGGTTTATCTTTTCAAAACTTAGATGATATAGTAAGTGAGAAATTTCGCGTATATCAAGCAATTCATTTAGGAAATAGAAATGAACCTCACCGAAAACTAATGAAGTTTGAACAATTTTCATGGTATCAATGCTGGTTTGGCAATCATATTAAGCCCCAATATAGGTTTGAGGCTCACGTTTCCGTTAATGCGCACAATGGAATTTTTGCAGGTGATTCTCAAATATTCACATTTGCTGAATTTTTTGCGACAGATACACTCCTTATGCTGCAGGATAAGTATTGTCCGAGACTCGACATTTCCCGAAACCGCATTGAAAATTTGCCACTGGACGCGATTTGTAGCCTTGACGCAATTGCACATAAAATACAGAGCAGTTTGGGAATGTACATAGATGATATACGGGAATTGAGACATTACTGCTCATACAACGAAATTCATATGCGTAATAGCACAATTCCGGTAAAAGATTATTGGAAAGTATTAGAGCAAAATCCGCATCTCTCATCTAACTTACATTTTAGTACAGCTATGGGGTATTTGACCTTATTTGAAATTGAAGATTCATTGAAATCAAAAGATGTTATAGAAGTTTTTTTGGAAGATGAGGGAGCAGAATATTTCTGTTGGGCTGTTCTGATGAAATATTTTGAGTTGCGGATTGATTTTTTGAATGAGAAATTTATTTGTGTTTATGTAGTTAAAAAAACCGACCTCTCTCTCACGGAGGAGCTTTCTGGATTCCCTCCAAGCTTGCTTTTACCGCCTATTGTTGATAAAGCAAATGCTTTAGCTATTATTGATGGGGATTATACTGTTGGACCGCTTTATAATGCCAAACATCCATTTGCAAAATGGTTGATTACCAACCAGATAGTTTTACAGAGTACTGTTCCGGGTATTTACAACCAAATAGTTGGTCAGTTGAGATCAGGTAAAAATATAATTGAAAATATTAACTCCATTATATCTCAACTTCGCCAGATTCCTCATATAGGTATAGAAATTGCAGCAGAGCTGACAATTGATGACTTTATCATCCGTCAGAAGTAGATTTTTATTTCAATTATTTTCTATTGACTATATTTTTAATTTTGGATTACATAGTGCCTTTATTGTGGATATACCATAAGTAAGAAAGTTTGAACTTTTGAAACGGAACAGTCTTGATACGGCAAAAGAAAGTTGTAGAATTTACGAGTCGGATACAGCAGGAATAAATAAATTTTTTGTTGGTTATACTATATTGACGGTGATATATATCATGATATATACTATATATAACAATAAAGGTATTATCCTCAAAACGGAGGCGAATGATTATGACGATAGCAAAGGTATTTGAAAATGGAAGAAGTCAGGCGGTAAGACTGCCAAAGGAATACCGTTTTTCAGATGATGAAGTACTGGTAAATAAAATTGGTGAGATTGTTATGCTCATACCAAAGTCTTCTAAATGGAGTGGCTTTTTAAGCGGACTCAGTATGTTTTCTGATGATTTTATGGCTAATGACCGTGAAGATCAGACAGAGCAGGAGAGAGAAGAACTGTGAAATATATGTTGGATACGAATATCTGCATTTTTATCATAAAGCACCGGCCGGAAAATGTGATTCGGAAATTTATGGAACATGATCCTGATGATATCTGCATCTCTGCGATTACTTATGCCGAATTAGCTCATGGAGTTGAACAAAGTCAGGCGAGAGAAAAGAATAGGATTGCTCTTACGCTTCTTTTGTCTGAAATTCAAATTGTTCCGTTTGATGATCTGGCAGCTCAGATCTATGGGGCGGTCAGGGCAGATTTGCAAAAAAAGGGAACGCCTTTCGGTCCGTTGGACACACTGATAGCCGCCCACGCAAAAGCTCTTAATCTGACATTGGTTACTAATAATACAAAGGAATTTGCAAGGGTAGATGGATTGACTCTGGATGACTGGGTTTGACTAGTCAGTTGTTGAGGTGATAACCTATGCCGGCATTTTTGAATAAAGGAGGCTTTATGAATACACAAAACATAATTTTACATGACAGATGCCGTTTTCATTTAGGAGACATTCCGGACGCCTGGCAAGCGTGGTTTGACGATTCCGACTGGGAGGAGGTCAGCCTGCCTCATGATTGGTCCGTCTCCAGGCCCTTTTCCAGAGAATATTCCAGCGGTACAGGCTATCTGGCCGGCGGCATCGGCTGGTACCGTATCCGCATCACGCCCAGAGAAGAATGGCGGGGCAAACGCATCTTTCTCGCTTTTGACGGCGTATATAAGAACAGTCGTGTGTGGTGCAACAGCTATTATCTGGGGCACCGTCCCAATGGCTATATTTCCTTCTCATATGACATTACGGACCAGTTCCGCTTCGAGCGGGACAATGTCATTTCCGTCAGCGTGACACATACGGATATTTCCGACTCCCGTTGGTTCACCGGCTCCGGCATCACCAGAAAGGTTTCCTTGATCATACAGGAAGCGGTGCATCCGGTGGAAAACGGCATCTTTTTCACCACTCCCGCTGTCACAGACGCGGAGGCCACGATGCTTGTACATAACGAGCTTATCAACCAGAGCGGTCAGGAAGCTCAGATCACGGTTACAAACACGCTTAAGACACCGGATGGCAACACATCCGCTGTTGCCGGTGCGACTCTGACGTTGGCCGCAGGACAGACAGGCACGATCTCAACGCAAAGCAGGATCGTCTCCCCTGCTCTCTGGTCCTGTGATACGCCCAATCTTTACACGCTTCAAACGTCGCTGTCATACATGCTGTCAGACGGCAGCCAAACGGAATATACTGCCGATGAAAGAAAGGTGGGTGTTCGCAGCTTTTCCTTTGATCCGGATCATGGCTTTTTCTTAAACGGCATTTCTACACTGTTCAAGGGGGTCTGTGTACATCACGATGCGGGCTGCCTTGGGGCTGCCGTCCTGCCTGCCGTTTGGCACCGTCGCCTTGGCAAACTCAAAAAGATGGGCTGTAATGCGATCCGCATGAGCCACAATCCCCATATGCCGGAGTTGTATGACCTTTGCGATGAACTTGGTTTTCTGGTCATAGATGAAGCCTTTGACGAGTGGGAAGGACCCAAGAACAAATGGTGGCAGGGACACAATGTCTATCCGCCCCGCAATCAGGGTTACTATATGGATTATCCTAAGTGGCACCGACAGGATCTGACTGACCTGATCCGCCGCGATCGCTGCCATCCCAGCATTGTCATGTGGAGTATCGGCAATGAGATCGACTATCCGAACGATCCTTATTGTCATCCGTCTTTTTCCACCATGACCGGCAACAATGATGCTGACAAACCCTTGCAGGAACGCCAGTACAATCCGGACCGCCCGGACGCCCGGCGTCTCGCTGTCCTGGCAAAACAGTTGACTGCCATTGTCAAAGAAAGTGATCTCACCCGCCCTGTTACACTGGCGGCGGCTTTCCCGGAGCTTTCCGCGAAGCTGGGGTTCTTGGATCCTTTGGATGTAGTGGGTTATAACTATAAAGAACATCTTTATGAGGAAGGGCACAAGGCATTCCCCGACAAGCCCTTCCTTGGCAGTGAAAACGGACACTCTTTGGAAGCATGGATGGCCGTGACGGATAAGGAATATATCTCCGGACAATTCCTCTGGACCGGTATTGACTATCTGGGAGAAGCTTACGGTTGGCCGATCCATGGTTCCGGTGCAGGGCTGCTTACGCTGGCCGGCTTTGAGAAACCGGGATACTATCGCCGACAGAGTTTTTGGTCCGATTCGCCTATGCTGCATTTAACCACCGTTCTGCCGACGGAAAATGACGACAGATTCTCTCACGGATCGGAGATCTGGAATTATCCGTTGGGAGAAGATGTTATGGTCAAGTGCTATACCAATCTGCCGGAAGTGACATTTTTCCTGAATGGAAAAGATCTTGGTACTTTCGCAAAAAACGCAGATGCGGATTGTATTACTTTGACTGTCCCTTTTGAGCCGGGAACGCTTGAAGCAAGGGCTGTGGGTTTACAGTCCCTGTGCGATTCATTGACCACTACCGGTTGTGCCTGTCAGATGCAGATATCCTGCTGGGATCCTGCTAACGCCCAAACAGACGGTTTGTACCAGATTGAGGTGACGCTGCAGGATTATGCGGGCAGACGAGTCTGTACCGACAACACCGATCTGCGGGTGGAAGTGCAAAACGGACGGCTTTTGGGGTTAGAGAACGGTGATCTTGCCGATGTGACGGACTATACCTCTCACAGCCGCCGCGCTTATCGCGGGCAGCTTCTGATCTATGTAGTTCCGCTGGGATCCGGGGAGGCACCCATTGTAACGATTTTTGGTGCTTCTGTGAAACCGGCACAGATTGCGCTTTGATCTCAACCGATCACCAATGTAAATTTTTGATCTTTCAAGTTCATTCTGATGCGGTACAGATCATGATCCCAGGCTGTCTTTAGTCTTGCGTCCGTAATGGGAAGTGTTTCTATCCCAAGAAGTTTGGCGCCCTCAAAACGGCAGACCACATCTCCTATCATCATGGAGTTACCTTCTATTTCCGGTTTGTCATAAGTAATAAAGTTTATAATTACATCCCGGCAATCCGTTTCATCTTCCATGATCACTTGATTTTTTTCCTTGTCCAGAGTGACACGGCGAACATAGGAAAGTGATGTATCCTCGAGAGGATAAGCGGTGGTCAGCTCCATGGAGATGGTAGGAGTATTGCCTTCTAATGAGGCGTCAACGGAAGTGGCCCGATAATTTGCACCGTCTTTTTGGTCCAAACCGTTTAGTGTCGGCAGATTGTGATAACCGGACTGCATGGTCCATATCTCGTATCTTCCTGAAGAAAAGGTTTTAGCTGTGTAGCTTTCCACGCCTATATCCACAAACAGCGGCTTTCCGTCCTTGTAGAGCGTAAAACTGCCGGTATCGTTGTGATTGTGATTGTCTCCGTTATGTCCTGCTTTGACAGCCAGGCTGAAGAAGTTGCTGTGTACCACAAACAATCCCACACTGGGATAAAAAATATCCGGGTGCCTGATAGATCCGGAGACAGAAAGAGACATGATCTCTTGATAATGACATATTGCCAGCATCCGGTAAAAGAGATTGATCTGGTTCATATCATCGGTGAACAAATGACCCTGAGATAACTGAAAATCTCTGGTGGCAAACCGGGAGAGAGCCGGTTGTCCTGTACGCTCTCCAAATAAAAATTCCCGGACGCCTGCTCTGCCCGCTATGGGAGAACAGTCTGCAAAATTAAAGTAATATTTGTCATCAACATGGACGTTTAAAATGTAGGAGGCAATATTTTTGATCTTCTGCCATTGATAGAGAGCCTCAAAAGCGCCATTAGTCACCTGATTTAGTACTTCCATGGCAAGGAACAGGCAAAGACCCGCATGTCGGTAATACTGGGCGCCCTCGTCACAGCATCCGTCCTCTCCGTAATCTTTGATAAAGTAGTCGCAGCTTTCTGCCGCCTTTTTAAAAACGGCTAATTTTTCATCTTCAGAAAGCAAATCATCTTCGGACAAGAGAAAAACCGACAGAAGAACATTCTGTGTGCACCAAGGAGTCCAATTTAACATGGGCTCATCACCTTTACCCATCCACCAGAAATGTTCATTAAGGTATGGGAAATAGATTCGTTCCTTTAGTTCATCCCGAATTCGTTTGCAGATCACGGGGCTTACCTGATCCAATTCCTGCCTCAAAAGATAGTGGATATCGGCAAGGAGAGCGCCTGTTTCGCAGGCAAATAAATCGAGGATCGGACGACCCTTGTCCGGCAAAATAGCCTGGGGCGTATCGCGAATATAGGTGTTATGGGCGGGAAGCTGCCAGCCGCTTTCCTCACAGAGAACAAAAATGCCGTTAATGATGTCATCCAGAAAACGGCCTTTATGCTCTATGCATTCTGCGATGACCAATATATTCAGAACATATCTGCGGGCAAAAAACAGTGTTTCGTAATCTGTTCGGTTTCCCGTTCTGCAAAATGTCATATAGTCAACAGCCTGTATCCGGGGATAGGAATAATTCAAATATTTTTCGCCCTGCTTGATCAGGTCTGCTTTTAGTTCTGCCGGAAGATTTTCATAAAAGTCCCTGCCGGAAGCAGGCGGAAAAGGAGCAAAAGGGACAAAGGCTTTTCCTGTCTTGCAAAAATTTTCGGAGACTTCTTTAAATCTCATTTCCATAAAATCATTACACCTTTCTCACAAAGTCCTTATTACGTACAATCCTATTATGCATAAAGTATAGCATATTTTCGCTTTAATAAAGTAAAAAGATTTATATTCTATTGATTTTTTCCCTATTTTTTTATATACTGAGAATGAGGTTATTCATATACATATATAGGAGGGACAATATGAAAAAGAAACTTTTAAGTGTACTTCTTTCTACAGCAATGCTGATGGCTGTTCTTACAGGCTGCGGCAAAAATGATGCACCGACAACAAGCACTGCACCAGATACCACCACAACAGATAAGACACCGGAATCCAATGCCGGTTCAGGCGAAGCTGTTACACTGAAGTGGGCTATCTGGGACGAAGCGACCACGCAGTATTGGGGAGATATCAAGAA
>JAFLRM010000075.1 GCA_022511465.1 Acetatifactor sp.
TCTGGCTCTCAGGTAGTACTGCTGCGCAACCGGGTCGTACTGCTGTCCGTTGAACAGGAAACGGTTTTCCACCGTCTCCTCGCAGACAGTCGGATTGCCCCAGGCGTCGTACTCATAATGATTCAGGATACTTCCTGCAGGTGTCTCTTCCTCATTCTCTTCTTCTTTTGACACACCTGCTGTCACATGGGTGATGCTCCCCATCTCATCGGAAGCATAATGGTAGTAGGTCCTTGCATTTACTGCGTCAGAAGCCAGCAGCTCTCCGGAACGGATGTAACGGATCCTGCTCTCCTGGCCCTCTTCCGTCACCACTTCGGTTCCATGGGAAATTAACTCTCACTGACTTTCCACCGTTAGAACCACTGCTCCTTCAATCATGTGGTTTTCATTCACATGGGTCCATGGTAACAGAGTATTCCGTTCACACTTATTTACAAACAAATATTACTTTGCAATCAGTATCATATTCGTAGTTGTTCGCAGATATGCCTTGTCCAATTTAGTAAAAAAACATCCTCCTCGTCTGCTTTGTATTTTTCATTACATTGATCCTTTGCCTACTCATAAATTACCCTTGAATTGCAATCTCCAAAATGCATTAGATTTATTTGTAAAACATGGGGGTTTGCATTTATTAGAGGATTTCCCTAATATGCAACTCAATGCCCTGTTTCTGTTGTAAGGTAATTCTCCATCGTCCCCTGACTGCCTTTAGCCCTCAACCCATATACAACATATTTCTTTCCATTCTTTGCCGTACGTTTCTCCCCTTTCATACCTTTCTTAGGCATTTCCTATATCCTCTTTTATTCTGTTAAAAAGGCTTATTAATTAAATTGTTCCTGTTGTTTTTCTACCTTTTAACGAAACAGTTATGAATAATAGAATTTTCTATTACTTCATAATCCGATTCTTTTATGACCTCAATCATCCTTAAGCCTTCAACTATAATTTGTCTTAAATCTTCTCTCTCTTCATCTCCAATTGCAAGCATTGGCAGCAACAGCAGTTTCTGATCACTGCTTAAGGAATTTGTATAGGAAATAAATTGGGGCCAATCTATTTTGTGTATAAAATAATGTGGACCAATACAACCGATTTCAGCATTGTCAATAAAGAATATTGTATCTCCTGGATGAAATTCAATATATAACTTTTCACCAGTTGACAATTCTAATTCCAAAGTTGTTGGATCTTCAAGATACCCATCATTTTCATTAAATATTCCATCATAGTACCCTTTAAATTCATGTATCCAATGTTTATTATAGCCATATCTATCGCATATGAATTCGTTAAGAGTTCCTTCTGCCTCGTTATAACGTGATATAGGAAAATATCCCAATAAAAACATGATCCAAAAATCACTTTCGTATCTTATCCGTTCATAATTTAATAATTTCCTCATTATTATTCCCTCCAAAATCTTCTATAACGTGTTTTATCGCTTTTACCTCTAAAATGTGGTCCACCTAACTTTAACCCATCATTTATCAATAAAGGTTTACAAATATTTATACATACATTTCTTGATGTGCCACCCGCTAAAATAGTATATTTATCATCTTTATTTTCCATTATTGTTTGTTCTGCATGTCCCTCTCCTCCAATATATCTTTCGTTTTTATTTAATACTCCTGATAACTCTTTGGGTACAGTTAGATCCTCATCATTGGTGGATACTAAATATACATGTTTTCCCGTTTCATTATCAATTGCATACATTACACCAGTTGTACCATTTTCAGCCTCCCAATACCTACGTGCATCATTGATTTCCGTGGCTCTATTTTGACATGCAGCTGCAATATAACGATTATCGTCTCCAATTTCCAATCCCAACCTTTGTGCTGTCTCAATACCTTTGACAGTTATAGTGCCATTTTGGGCATCTGCATTTAACTTATCTACTAACTGACGCCTTTCTTTTCTAGTGAGTTCTCCATTAGAAAGCACAGTATCCATCAAAGTATTGGCACGTCTTTCACAGATATTCCCACTGGGATCCACATAATACACCGGATTATTCCTACAGTAGGCATACAGGTTGAGCCCATCTCCACGATAGGTGTCCTCCTGGGTGAATCTTCCAAGGACAGGATTGTAGAATCTCGCTCTCAGGTAGTACTGCTGGGCAACGGTATCATACTGCTGGCCGGTGAACCGGAAACGGTTCTCTACCGTCTCCTCACAGGCAGTCGAATTGCCCCAGGCATCATACTCATACCTGTTTAAAATACCTTCCGCAGGTGGCTCTTCTTCCTCTCCTCCTTCTTTCGCCACACCTGCCGTCACATGGGTGATACTCCCCATCTCATCGGATGCATAATGGTAGTAGGTTCTTGCATTCTCTGCGTCAGAGGCAAGAAGCTCCCCGGAACGGATGTACCGGATCCTGCTCTCTTGGGTCTCCTCCGCCACCACTTCATCTCCGCGGAAGATAAACTGTACCAGTCTTCCGTTCTCCTCCATCTCGTGGCGCAGTCCCTCCGCGTCGTAGCGGTTAATCTGGATGTTGCCGTCAAAGGTCTCCACCTTACTGGTACGGTTGAAGGCATCATACGTATAGGCCGCCTTTCCATCCCGGATCAGGTTGCCCGCTTTGTCATATGTAAATTCTGTAGCTATCCCTCCCTTGTTGTATTCTCTCAGACGGTTCCGGCTGTCATAACGGTACAGTTCCTCCATGCCGTTGCAGACACGCCTGGTGCGGTTGCCCGCCTTGTCATAGATCAACTCTTCCTTCCGCCCGGGATATTCCACGGCAGAAAGGCGGTTCATGGCATCATAGGTATAGGTTGTCCTGCCCTGTTTCTGACGCTTTTCCGTACGGTTTCCGTTTCCGTCATATAGGTAGCGGTTATCCGCCAGCACTTCATTCCCCAGCTGAGTTCTCAGACCGGTCATGTTCCGATCAGCGTCATAGGCGTACTCCGTATGGAGGTTCCCACAGTACAATTCCTTTACCGTTCCGTCCGGATTATACTCATACGATGCCACCTGCTTTCCATTATCCCACACCTCCGTCAGGCGGTCAATCCTGTTATAGTGGTATTCTGTAGTCTTACCGGCTACATCCGTCTGGCCGGTCAGGTTGCCGCTTAAGTCATAAGTAAAGGAAAGTAACGTACGTCCGCTTGCCGATTTCTCTGTCAGTCTTCCCATGCAGTCATAAGCATAGTTATAGTGCATTCCTCCACTGGCGGTGGACATGGAAATGGCGGACTTTAACAAGCCCTCCGGCGTATACTTGTAACGCTCAGAGAGTTCCTCCGTCGCTGCGCCGGCAGCCTTGGCACGCCGGCGGAGAGGATTGCCATAAATGTTGTAGGTGTAGGTGGTCTCCGTGCCGTTGCGGTCTGTCATCCGGCACAGGCGGCCCTCCTCGTCATAGGCATAGATCTCCTGACTGCCCTCCGGGTCCGTCATGGAGGCCAGCTGATTGATGCCGTTGTACTCGTAAGTAGTGGTATTGCCTTCCCCGTCCGTAGAACTGGTAAGATTCCCCGCATAGTCATAGGCATAGTACTCCTGACTTCCGTCCGCCGCGCGGATCTCGGTAATACGCCCCCATTTGTCCAGTATATATTCTGTGCGGTTGCTGTTTCCGTCCAATACGCCGGTGATGTTTCCTCTGGCATCGTATTCATACTGCTGGACAGCCTGCCCTGTAGTGCGTATTTCCGTTCGTCTTCCGCCGAAATCATAACGGAAGGAAGCACCGTTCCCCGCCCCGTCCAGGACTTGTACAAGCTGTCCCTCATCATCATAGATGTTGGTCTCCTGTACGGTCCCGTCCGCCAGAATAGTCGTCACGATACGGCCCATAACATCGTAGGTATATTGTGTGCCTGCACCCAGATCGCCGGCCATATGGTACTCATTGGGACGAATGCTCTTGATCAGCTGCCCGTTTTTGTTATAGAACTGCCTGGTCACACTGCCGTCCCGCTCTGTGCGCCGTATTTCCCGGTTCATCAGGTCATACTCCACCTGCGTTTGCCGGCCCTGATTATCCGTGATGCAGGTCAGATTCCCTGCTTTGTCGTAGGCAAAACGGGTAGTATTGTCAATTCCTCCGTTAGCGTCCAGATGCCTCTCCAGAACTAATCTATCCACCGGATCATACTCCCGCAGGATCTTTCCGCCCCCGGGCAGCAAGGCTAACGTCATATTTCCGTTTTTGTCATACTCGTATCGAACCGATACGGTGCTCTTTCCGCAGCCTGTCCTGTCCGCAGTGCGGATCAGCTCGACCATCCTGCCTGCACTGTCATAGCGGTAGCGCAGGATCTGATCTGTCCCATCGTTGATTTTCCGTTTTTCATAGGTGCGCCGATTATTGCTGTCGTAACGATATTCCAGAACGGCCCCGCTACAGTCGCTGATCTGGACCAGCCTGTCCTCTGCATCATACTGATACGAGATGGTGTGGACTATACCGCTGGCGCTCTCCTCCGACTGATAGTCGCCAAAATGCTTTTCCTGTATCCGGTTCCCCATTCGGTCATATTGATACTGGATCAGCTGGTATTTTGCCTCACCCTCTTCCATCAATGCGGGGATGCGGGTTTCCAGCAGCCAGCCCAGATAATTATAACGGTAAAGAGCTCCCACCCGCTCCGCATCGGTGTCCCCGGTCTTCATTCCTTTTGCATCAATCACCTTGATGATATTGCCCCTTTGATCATACACATAGCGCTTCTGTATGATTCCATCCGGTGCGGTGATCTGTGTCAAACGGTTACGGCAGTCATACTCATAAACATATCCGGCCCCGTCGTCCTTACTCTGATCATACTGCTCCGGCAGACACACTTTTGTCAGGTTACCAGCCGCATCATACCATCTGCGCTCTACTCCGCCGTCAGGATAAAGGATCAGGTAGTTCCTGTCATCGGAATCAAACAGATATTCCACTCCTGCACCGTCCTGCTGCTCTACATTGTAAGCGTTGGGATTCACTTCCTTGATTATGTTTCCCTCACCGTCCCGCAGTGTGGCGTACACCGCTCCCAACTCGTCTGTCCTGCTCACACGGTGATGGAAGGCATCATAGCGATATACCTCTTTTTTCTCCTCTCCCGCAGCTCCCACATAATGGTTAGGCAACACCTTCCCGACCAAGTTCGATACATAGTCATAAAGATATTTGGTTGTGTGTCCCATAGGGTTGGTTGCCATACGGAGCAAATCAAAGTTATCGTAGGCGTAATTGGATACTCCGTCACTATCTGCAGCAGTCACCTGTCTGCCTGCACGATCCAGTCCATACTCATAACGGCTACCCCCTGCAGTCACAAATGCTATATACCTCCAGAATCCCTGTTGATATTCGTAGTGCTCCTTATTACCGTTTGCATCTGTGAACGCAGTAATACGTCCATGATCGTCATACGCAAAAATAAACCTCCTGGTGGCACCATTGTCAATTTTTTCTGTTTCCTCTACAAGATTGCCGGCCGCATCATAGGTACACCACTTTTCCCAACCGGAATTGTCCCACATACGAACGCAGTCTCCGCTCTCATTGTATTCGCGGAAGGAAGTCAGACCATCCGACCTTCTCTCCTCCAACAGATGGCTGTATTCGTCGTAGATCCGATGGGTCTCATTGCCCATTCTGTCCTTTTCCCAGATACGGTTCTCCCAATCGTCATAACCAATCTCCTCTGCAGTGCCATCCGGATATTCTGTTCGGATCAACTGACGGTTCTTATTGTAGACGTAACGAATTTCCTTTTCATTGGCAGGTACCAGGTAGGTATTGATCCTGTCATCATCGTTATAGAGCAGGATATACTCCTGCCCATTGGACAAAAGCTGTCTGGTCACGCGCTTTTTGGCGTCGTATTCGTTATGTACATAGGTAACGCCGTTGGCATCAGTAATCTCTGTTACACAGCCTTGTGTATTGTAGGCATATTTCTCCACACCGCCATTGACCATCTCCACCTCGGCCAAATAACCATCCTGATAGCGGTACATGACCTTCCGCCCAATACAGTCCTGAATGGACACGATCTTATTCTCCTGCCAAATAAAATCAAGATACTGACCACTGGCAAAGATGATTTTTTGCAGTGTATTTGCGTTGTATTGATAAGTAGTCCGATTCCCATTTCTGTCCAGCACATACATCTGTCTGCCATCCATGTCATAAAATCTGGTGTATCCGGTCTGTTCTTCCTTTAAAATGTAACCGTTCTTTTGCTCTTCCAAGGTCAAACGTTTAGTGTTATTCCGTCGATTCCGAAGCCCTTCCTCCGTCCTTAAGAATGTTTCTGTATGATTATCCGGAAGAATGATCTCCACACTGTCATCATAGATAACGGCACTGCTGAACAGACTCAGAGTCCATCCCTTGCCCACGGGAGAATCCTCTTCCGCAAGCAAAGACTCGTAGGTCCTTTCTATCGCGCAGATCCCTGTGATGTCGTTGAGAATAAAATCACACTGTTGTATCAGGAAGCTTCCGGTGACCATATCAATAGGCTCACCATTGCTGCAGCGGTTAGCAGAAAACTCATCCAATCGAGCCCGCACCGTATCTCTCACATTATTAACCGCGTCCCTTCTGGCCTGTCTCCTTTGTGCTCTTGCATCCTTACGCTCCTGACTGGTCATGAAACGCTCTCGACCTGTGTCTTTATCAACAATTGTATTCTGTTCAATCCGGCTGCTGGCATAAGTAGAGCTTGACTGAATCAGAGTAAATAAATCCTGCCTGCAATCCGGATCATTCAAATCAAATTCTCCCTTATAAATTGCAGTGCTTACATCATAAAGTGCCATAGTGGTATTAAGGGCCATATCCAGCGTTTCTGCGCCTGTCTTAATTGCCTTGACAACCTTAACAACTGTTGTCAGCGCTTTCACCACTTTGGGTGCCTTGGTTGCTACCTTGGCAGCCACTTTTCCCGCTGCCGCAGCCGTATTGGCACCCGGTATCAGAGACATGAGTGCCGAACCGGCAGACATAGCCGCCCCCAGATAGTCTCCCCGCGCCAGGGAGATTCCGGCGTTGATCAGATTGGCAGCGGTTGACAGACCCGGAATCGGCAGGGCACCGACAATGTCCAGAGCACACTGCGCAACATCCAGAATTAAATCCCGCCATGTGTAATTTGTTTCCTCCAGATGCTCATAGGTGATGCTTCTGTCCGTTCCCAGTTCCATGTAGGTATCTGACTTGATCTGTATGATACCATTGGCAAATGTGACGCAGGTATTTCCCACTTGAAGAATAACGCAGCTTAACGCATATATGTCGATTGCGCCTTCCTCTATCGGCGGCTCGATGATTTCCTCGCTTATCTCTTCTCCATCTTCCGACCCTTTATTAAAAAATCCTCCTACTCTCCCCACAAACTCCTGCATGGTATAATATACCGAAACAGTTGACATAGCCGTGTCCTTGATATTGGTCAATATACTATCCCACTGTTTGGCCTGCAGATATGCGACCGCATCAAAAGCCTCACCTATTTTCCCGCTGTCCTCCGCATATTTATTTGCGCCATCTGTATACATCTGATCAAACAACGCCTTTTGCGATTCCATGCCGGCAAAGTCCGGTTGAATTGCCTGAATGGCAATATTACCCCCGTCCGTTGTTCTCAGGGAAATGTCTCCGGTGCTCCGGATCTCAATACCGTATTCGTCATTAAATGTGATTTTGGCCTGCTCCCAGCCGTATCCGTCAAACTCGTCCCTGTTTCCGACCAGATTGATCGTGCCGTCTCCAAACTGGATCATACGATTGTCCGCCGTCAACATTTTGTCCTGATAGCGGTTAAAATCCGGGCTGGGATTTACATGCTTACTCCCCAGGCAGACAACTTTCTCGCTGTCGCCGGTCTCATAGTAGACATACACCGTATCGCCTTGATCCGGCATGGAATAGAAATAGTTGCTGACTGCATGAGCGTAAGGGATCCAGCGCGGTGTGTCGGTGGGCGAATGAAAATCTACCTTGACATTGTTTCCCTCCACTTCAAGCACCGTTCCGGTCAGTATGCTGGATCTCTTCGTTCCTCCCATACTCTGCTGTGCGCTTGGCAAAAGCCCTTCCTCATTGGCAAGGGTGATCTGGTTTTTCACCATCCCCTGATAACAGGTGATCAGACTGCCGGTGACGATCCGGGTTCTCCCCTGATACTCCACCGCATATCCCACGCCGACAGTCAGGTCACTGATCGTCAGCTTTGTCTCCTCATACTCAAAGACAGAGGCGCCCGAATCCGTACTGTTCTGGATCGCCCTTACCTTGTCCACGTTGCGGCTGACGGAATAATTTATAATATTTCCAAGCTCTTTCTTCTGAAAGGGCGCGTCTCCGATATGTATCTGACAGTAGTCCACCTTACTGTTTACAAAAAACTGCTTCCCGTACTGGTTGGCGATCCGGCGTCCAAATATCCAGTCCGTCTCCTGCTCCTGCGAAAGCATCTCGGGAACCGCTATATCCTGGTCAATGTGGGCCATCGCACTGCTTCCGATCCCCTCCGCCAGCACGCTTTCCAAGGTCTTGTCGGTTCCCTGGAAGGTCTGATTGCGGGGTGTCTGGTCGGTCCGGATAGAGAGTGTCTTTGCCGTCACTTCCACTTCCGCATATTCATTTTCCCTGATCAGGTTGATGTTGACACACTGGCCGCAGAATACACATTCTCCCTCTGTGGTCATCAGGCGGATCAGGCTTCCCTGACATCGCAGGACATCATCCGAAGACAACTGTGCTGCGGACAGAAAGCGCACAGTCATAGTTCCATGTTCGTTGGCATTTTCCTCAATCCGCACATTTTTGATATACAGTACGTCTAAATCTGACCGGATCACCAGTCTCCCCAGTTCCACCAATTCCTCTTTTGACACCATATGTAATCCCTCCGTTACTGTCTCTTTTGGACTTTATAAAAGATCAATAGCATAATAATGGACAATAAAAAGAACGCTGCTATTGAAATCCCCAGTTTTATCACAAAAAAGGTATTTTCATGGGCTTTCTGCCACTCGTCGTCAATCATGTAGAGCACAAAAGTATTGTCCGCTCCATATTCCCCACAGATATTTTCCAGATACTTCCTTGCCTCACCGGCGGTCGTCTTTTTCACACCGATTGGGAGTGTCACGCTTTCTCCCCCTGCGATCCTATCCCTGTATGCATCACTGAATTGGGCCAGTATGTAGGTCTGATCCGACAATCTTACCAAGTAGTACTCCTGATAGTATTCTGTCGCCACGATAGCGTCATCCGTCGCATCCGGCGCCCTCTGACCTGTGCTGACCAGTCTTCCATTGCGGGTTCTCCGCTTTCTGATCTCATAGGGATCCACCCAGGACTTCAGTCCATAGATGCCGGTAGGTATCACCTCCGTTGCCTCTATGGTGGCACAATCCCTTCCTACCATGTTTTTAAATTCCTCTATCCCTGACAATCTGGGAATATCATTCCCCGCTGCCTTGCCCGCATAATTTACCTGTGGTGCTGCTGCGATCTGTGCCGCTGTCACAGGCGTACTATCCGGTTTGAAGAACGTCTCCATATTTAAATTCCTGAAGATGAGAAAGGCTATCACCATACAAAACACAACGATGCATACTTCTATGATGGTATTGACTGATATTTTGTTCATGTTGAGGCTCCTTTACAATGTTTTTACTTGCTATTGAAATATTCCTCTCATTTCTTCCAAATCCGCTTCTGCATAGTTCCGTTACTCTTTTGGGATTAAGATACAACGTACAAGCCGTACTACATACCCTGCATCCGATTCATCAAATGTAACCTCCGGCAGACTTCCTTCGTCTATCTGCAGATATTCCGAT
>JAFLRM010000076.1 GCA_022511465.1 Acetatifactor sp.
ACTGCTTGCCTACATAGATAGGAATAACAAGCGAAAATAAATAAGCCTACCTTGTACTTGGCAGTCGGGTAGGCTTATTATAGTCTAAACGGAGGCTAACCACTTTGTGGGCGGTTGCTCCTTTTGTGTCTCTAATATACCATATCTACCGACGGAACGCAAGCAGTTTCTTAGATATATTCTGCTGTGATATACTAAAGGCAGTAGAAAAAACATTCAGAAAGGGTGGTCACATATGGAGTAAGCGTCAAATAAGTTACGTGTAGGCGAGATATTATGTATTAGCTTTCTGTTTGGAGGCAACAAACTATCTTGGCGGTTTGGTTAATTATTTGTTCTGATCAGAGGTATTGCTTTGCTCCAGAACATAATTATAGCGGTATATATGGGTATTGTTATCAAGAATAGGAATATCCTCAGGGAAAATGATTATTTTCCAGTCACTTTCCGCTTCGATTGAAAAATAAGGCAGATTCTGTTTCTGTTGTAGTTGGGCCTCGGTGACTTTTACTGTTCTATTAATATTTTTTGTACATATATTCAAGTTGCGAACATTGGAATAATTAATTTGTTTTAGTTTTTTTGCTCCTATTTTTGAAAGTACCATTGTGAAAAAGTCATTTCCGTAGCACCAATCATCAAGACAATCCAAATTAATCACAAACTCATCGGTGCTTTTACACATAAAGGCAAATAGATAATCAAATTCTGTGTCTCTAAGCTTCCTGTTTGAGTATATATTCTTCTCAATAGCTTGTTTAATTTCTTCTTTTTCTGTTGACCCTTTAGGTGTCATGCAATATTTTTTAGAAAGATCTGTTAAGTCTGTATTCTCCCCATAGTTTGGAATGTCGTAACGCTTTTTTAACACATATCTTGTAAAGACTTTTTTGAGAATGTTATGATTACGAATCTGGGAAATAATCTCTCCTTTGTATTGGGTTAAAAGCTTTTCCATATTTTTGTCTATAGCTGTGATGTCAATATCATAACCGCTTTCGCTTACAAAAATTGCGAAAGAAAGTTTTACAAACTTTGGATACACCTTTTCTATTTCATCAATGCTCAACAATTCGGAAGGCTTTACTTTTGTCGTATCCTGATAGATAGACATTTCATCCTCAAATAATTTCTGAATGCTGTCTATGTTTTTCTTGAAAACATTTAAATTGTCCTTATCAAAATCAGCATCCATTTTTTTATCATCATCATAGACTTTTTCTATGAAATTCAGATGCTCATATTCTGATAAGACAGTGTTATTTATTGGGTCGAGATATACGTTTTTAAGGCATTCTTTGCTCCTTTCTACGCAACTTAAATCACGCAGTGCAGTCCGGCCTTTGGCCATAAGGCTGCAATGTTCTGCCTTGCAGTATATCATATCTTTTACATATAAATCTGCAAGAGTTACTTCTAACAGATTTCGGTCAATTCCTAAAATGCCGACTAATTCTGAAATTTCCAAGACTTTTTCGTCAAGTAATCGTAATACGATTTCATCCAATAACGGAAGGCAAAAATAATCTCGTTTAGTTACACCTAAATGCACTTGCAGAATTGGAAGATAAACTGATTCCACCTTTATAAACTGGTACCCTTCATTGGGGTTGATCGTTTTTTTGGCATAAAATTCTATTAACTGTTCCATTTAAATTTCCTCTCCGGGTTTAATCTGACATTCATCATTATGTTCCATAATATAATCAATTATTTCAATGAATTTGTTATCTGGGTGGTCAAAATGGTAGAAAAAGTCCATATCACCGCATACAATCAATAAATTTTTTGCCCTGGAAAATGCAACATTTACACGCTCCTTTTCTCTTTGAAAGCCTATTGTTTTTTTGGTGCGGACCGTGCTATAAATGATAATATCATTTTCACGGCCTTGAAATGCATCAAGAGTATTTATATCTATTTTCTTGGCTATTCTGTCATAACCACTATTAGCTGTGGTCTTTCTGATAAGTTCTTTCTGTCCCTTATATCCAGTTATAATTCCAATATTTAACTGAGGTAAAACCCCTTCATCTTGAAAGCGTCGAAGCAAATTTTTAATAATGGTATTCTCGGCATAATTACAGAATGAACCACCTTTTTTGCTGCTTTCACATCGATTTGTCATGTTTGCTGTATTAATCCAAATTAGAGACTTTCCCGCAAATAATTTAATCCCATGTTCTCTTTCGCTATTGGGAATGGGTGAATTGACTGTATTGTTGTAGAAAACCTGACTGATTAGGTTTCCGATATTTCTCCTCATTCTATATTGTTCAGTTAAAATCTGCTTATGGGTATCTGGAAGTGTATTGAACAACAAGTCAAAAAGCCTATACTTTGGATTTTTTGTAAGTTCCGCAAGAATAGGAGACAATTCCTGATCTGCATAAGCAGGCAGTTGATTTTGGTCACCAACTAAAACAATTTTTTTAGCTTTAATGACAGAAACCAACAATTCAGGAGTAGTGGCTTTTGCAGCTTCGTCAATTATTACATAATCAAAATTTAAATCCTTCACATGATCATTAGATAAAAAGCCAATGCATGTTCCGGCAATTATAGTTGCACATTTTATTACTTGATAGTCCAGTGTTTCTAAGCTGCTGCATCGATTGAGCCAATCCTGTTGTATTTCTTTGATTCTTTGCCATCTCTTTTTTTCAGAATCATCTTCAAGATTGCTAAAAAGTAAATCTTTTTCTTCCATATATGTGTTTGATTGATTTTGAATCTGTTCAAACATATTCTCTCTAATTGCATCAATCGAACAGCTGTTATAAACCTTTTTGGCGACATCCTCCTTTTTGCCAATGCGAATAATATCAACATGCCGGCCATTTAGGTTAATCAAATCCTCAACAATATTATCTACCGCAGTGTGTGATTGAGAAACGATTAGAATCTTTGGAGCCTCATCTATTTTATCTACACAGTTTATCACTTGCCGGACAATTTCCTTGATAACCTTTGTCTTTCCGGTACCAGGAGGTCCCTGAATAAGGCTGATGCTGTCAGAACACAGAACTTTATGTATCGCCTTTTTTTGTGAGTCGTTAAAATCCTGTGAACTGAATGATATATTGTCTATTGGGGGAATAGAGGCTGGGGCTTCCAAATTCAATAGTATATCTTTCAGGTTCCTGGCAGAATAATTATCATCTTGTAATGCTCTGATTGCCCGCATTTGCTTTTTATAAGCACTAAGTTTTGCACCAAAATTCTCCATAACAGGTTTCTCCATGGAAAGCAGTTTTTTAATCTTTCCACGTTGTACATTTTTGCATAGGTCAATTACCAGCACTACGCTATCTTCATCATAGTTTACACAATTAAAAGTTCCGATATCAGAATAAATTGATTTTCCCCTGTTATTGGTGTCTTCAATAATATAGCTTATTTCGTTCGTTAATTCGTCAATACTGCCATTTTGATACGCCTCTATTGCTAGAAAAAGCTGGGTATCAGAAAACTCATAATGGGTATATCGGATGCAGCCGGTTTTTTTCTTTTCATTTTCTATTGTTTCATCGATTCCTTCCATCCACTTTCCAAAAAAATCGTCAAAAAGCTGTGCCTGACGTTGGATATCTTTAGTGTTTGCAGAATTATTGGCAAAATCAATAAGCAGACTGTTATTGTTATTATATCCAAGCGTTGCTTTCGCATCTCTTCGGGCGGAATCATAGAATTTGAGCTGGCCTTTTATATGAAAGCCACGTTTTTCATTACTTAATTTGCGGTCTATGGAAAGTTGATTTATTCTGCTGACTCTAAAAATGTTTTCTGCGCTATCATAAGAGCATTCTATCGATATTTTTTTCCCTGTAAAAATATAATTTGATGATGCAACATCTATATATGCAGTACAGTTTTTGAACTGTGCTTTGAAAAAAGAGTTTACCAGTATAGCCATTGTAGTGTTTCTTTCGACTAATAGCTTTTTCTTTAAGACTTCTAACTTTTCACTATCAACAGCGCAGATATAGGTTTCTGCCGATTGTAGGCCTGCTCCTATTACACCTTCATAATGCTCAATAACATCTCCTACATTTTGGAATCTGTCCTCGGCATTTTCGGCAACCATTTTAGATATCAGATCCCGTATATCTGGATTGGCTTCCAAGTCATGCAAGGTGGTTTTGATCATGTTTGAACCCTCTGGAAGAATTCCATAAAGGATTTTGACCATAACGGCCCCGAGGGAATAAATATCACTGGCTTCTGTAGAACTATTTCCTTTTACAATTTCTGGAGCAGAGTAATTTGGCGAAAAGAATGGCAAGGTTGTTTCGTCGTCAATGATGTTTTTAATTTTACTGGTGCCAAAATCAATTAGCGTAACTTCATCAGTTTCTTCATTGTAGATAATATTTGATGGTTTTATGTCGCGATGTAATACGTTATAACTATGGGCATCTTCTACTGCTTTTAATATTTTCAAACATATCTCATGGCGCTTAGATGACGAAAGTGTGGACAAATCAAAGGAATCTAAATCATCGCCATAAACAAAGTCCAGTAAAATTGCTCCCCATGTAGATTTTCCTATAAAATCAACATTGATCCTGTTGTCCCGGATGCGGACGACATTTTCGCAGGCATTAAGTTGTCTAAGTGCTTCAACCTCTCGCTTGAAAATTAGTTTTTGAATCCTGTTATCCAAGGAGCCAACAAGCTTCAGTGCGTATATTTTATCTGAATTAGGAATACCTTTTTCTTTTACTTTTAATATAATGGATTCATTGCTTTTTGATGTATGAACTACCTCAAGTACGTCATAGTTATCCATATGGAACGAACCTCCTCAAAAATGATTGACTATTATTATTTTACATCATATCTTAGTGATTTTCCAGCTTTTTTTCTGTTGTGCTTTTTAGATGGGTGTGATATCTTGACATTGGAAGCTGGATTGGGAAAGCTTTCGGAGGGAGGGGACTTATGGTCACAGAGGATTTCGGAAAGAAAATATTGAGCATCAGACAGAATGCAAACATGGCTCAGGGGGAGCTTGCCATGCGGCTAGGAGTGGCGCCTCAGGCTATCTCCAAGTGGGAGAGCGGAGGTTCCATCCCCGATCTTGACAAAATTATTAAGCTGAGTAACTTGTTTGGAGTGAGCACGGATTACTTATTAAAGGAAGAGATTGAGGAGCTGGCCGCCGGAGAGGGGATGGCCCTGACGGAAGCCGAAGAGGCCGCAGGTCGTGCGATGTCCGTGGAAGAGGCAGAGGAATTCTTAAGGATCACTAAAAGTTTTGCCAAGATGATTGGTCTGGGTGTGGTGTTGTGCATCCTGTCTCCGGTCAGCCTTATATTGCTGACAGGAATGTCAGAAGCGGGAATGATTGTATTATCGGAGGATTTGGTCGGAGGAGTTGGAGTTGTAGTGCTCTTGTTGCTGATCGCGGTGGCAGTCGCTATCTTCATTATAAACGGCATTCATTACAGTAAAAATGATTATCTGGAGCAGGAGAAGATATGGCCCGGTTACGGTGTGGAGGGGACTGCGTCCAAGCGAAAGGAAGCCTTCAGAGGTACTTTTTCTATCTGCATCACTATCGGCGTAGGTCTTTGTATTTTAGGGGTAGTACCGGTGATCCTTGTGGGGGTGATGGAAGCAGGAGTGTTGGCACAGACAGGCAGTGTGTGTGTCTTGTTGGCAATGATAGCTGTGGCGGTGTATCTGTTTGTCTGGTCCGGAATTACCTATGGGAGTTACGACAAGCTGCTTCAGATCGGAGATTATACAAAAGAAAATAAGGACTTCAATAAGTTTATGCATCCTGTCGCCGGAATTTACTGGTGTCTTGCCACGGCCATATATCTCTTCTGGTCTTTCCGCAGCAACAGGTGGGAGGACACATGGATCATGTGGCCGGCAGTCGCAGTGTTGTATGCGGCGGTCATAGGAATTATGAAGATTGTTTGGAACATCTATAAAAAAAGAAATAGAGAAAGATAAAGAACGGACATTGGATTATAAAATCCAATGTCCGGATTTGTTTAAAAAATAAATATTATATAATATATCGTGCATTTGGTAAGGACAGATGATCAAAAGCGTGGTACAATAATCGGTAAAGTTACAAGAATGAGCAGAAGGGAATAGGTAACGACTATGGAATTGATGAAGGGAAGACCTCAAACCATAGAGGGCAGACTGGAGCGGGAGATTGCAGTGTATGACCTTTTGGATCAGCTGGGGATCTCATATGAGCGTACTGACCATGATCCGGCGGACACCATGGAAGCGTGCAACGAGATTGACAGAGTTTTAAATACCATGATCTGCAAGAATCTTTTTCTCTGTAATCGACAGAAAACGGATTTTTATCTGCTGATGATGCCGGGGGACAAGCCCTTTAAAACCAAAGATCTGTCCAAGCAGATCGGTACAGCGAGACTCTCCTTTGCCGATCCTGAACACATGGAAGAGTATCTGCATATCAAACCGGGTGCCGTGTCCATTATGGGATTGATGAATGATGTGGAGAACCAAGTGCAGCTTTTGATCGATAAGCCGGTAGTGGAGAGTGAGTATCTGGGATGCCATCCCTGTGTCAATACCTCCAGTTTGAAGATGCGGACGCAAGACGTGCTGAAGCGATTCTTGTCGGCGGTACACCACGAACCCATTATTGTGGATCTTCCCTGGGAGGAGGAGAGTTATGGATAGAAACAGGAAGATCATACAGACCAGCATCGTAGGGATCGCGGTCAATCTGGTGCTGGTAATTTTCAAGATGATCGTGGGCCTGATGGCCAATTCCATTGCTATTATTTTAGATGCGGTGAACAACATGGGGGACGCACTTTCCTCCATTATCACTATTATTGGAACGAAGCTTGCGGGCAAGGCGCCGGACAAAAAGCATCCCTACGGTTATGGGCGGATTGAATATTTGACCTCCGTGCTGATCGCGGTGATCGTGCTGATGGCGGGTCTGACCTCCGTGCGGGAATCAGCGGACAAAATTCTACATCCACAGGCGGCCTCCTACTCGGTGGTGTCGTTGGTCATTATCGCGGTGGCCGTGGTGGCAAAATTTGTGTGCGGTCGTTATGTGAAAGCTGTGGGTGAGAAGATTCACGCCCAATCTCTGGTGGCCTCCGGGTCAGATGCCTTTTTTGACTCTGTTTTATCCTTTGCCACGCTGGTGGCTGCTGTGGTCAATATGTTTTGGCAGGTGAGTCTGGAGGGGATCCTGGGTCTGGTCATCTCCCTGATCATCATCAAGGCGGGCGTGGAGATGCTTTTGGAGACTTTGAACAGCATAATTGGAGAGCGCATAGACAGTGAGCTTACAGAGAAATTGAAGGAGAAGGTCAACTCTTACGGCGAAGTCAGAGGGACTTATGATCTGACATTGCACAATTACGGCCCCACAAAATTGATCGGATCAGTACATATTGAGGTGGAAGACGATCTAACCGCCCGGGATATTCATCGGCTCACCAGACAGATTACAATGGATGTGTATTTGGAGTTTGGCATTGTTCTGACAGTGGGGATCTATGCCGCCAACACGTCCGATGAAAAAGTGATGGCAGTGCGGAAATACCTGGAGCAGCTGGTGGGAAAGTATTCCGAGATTCTGCAGATGCATGGCTTTTACGCAGATTTGGAGAATCAAAGCATCACCTTTGACTTGATCGTGGATTTTAAAGCGGACGTCCAGAAGATTAAAGAGGATGTGCTGGCAAAGTTGAGAGAAAAATATTCGGAGTTTACCTTTGATGTTGTGCTGGATTCAGATTACAGCGACTAGACTGCTGTTTTTTGCGATGGAATTGCAGCATATTTCTGCTGACATTTTTTTGATTTTGTGATAAACTTGTACACAGAGAAATTATTTCGCGAAAACTATGCGGAGAAAGGAGAGCATCATGGAATTACCATTTAAAATTGATTTATCGGGAGAGGTAGCGGTCGTAACGGGAGGCAGCGGCATTATCGGCGGAATGTTCTGCAGGGCGCTGGCGTTGTGCGGTGCTAAGGTTGCGATCTTAGGCAGAAAGGCTGAGAACGGTGACCCGGTGAAAGCAGATATCGAGGCGGCTGGCGGCGAGGCTATCACGGTGGCTGCAGATGTAATGAGCAAGGAGAGTTTGGAGAAGGCAAAGCAGGAGATCTTGGACAAGTGGGGCAAGATCAATATCCTGGTGAACTGTGCCGGCGGTGCGGTGAAGAGCGCGGCTATCCCTCAGGATCAGTTTGCGGACATCGAAGGTGATATGTTGAACTTCTTCACTACGGACATGGATAATGTGCGTCAGGAATTGGATCTTAACTTATATGGAACGATACTTCCCACACAGATTTTTGGCGAGAGCATGGTGGGGCAGGAGAATGCCAACATCATCAATATTTCCAGCATGGGTGCTTATGGTCCTTTGACCAGGATCCCCGGTTATTCCAGCGCGAAGGCGGCTATCTCCAACTTCACTGAGTGGGCAGCCAACTATTTTGCAAAGAGTGGTATTCGCGTAAATGCGTTAGCGCCCGGTTTCTTCCAGACTACACAGAACCATGCGCTGCACTTTAATCCGGACGGAACTCCCACCCCCAGAAGCAAGAAGATCATCGACAGCACTCCCATGGGCAAGTACGGTGATCCCGAGGATCTGATCGGTGCGCTGCTGTTCTTGGTAAGCCCTAAAGGAAGCAGCTTTGTGACCGGTGTCATCCTCCCTGTGGACGGCGGTTTCCACTGCTATCTGGGTGTATAAGTTGAAACTAAAATGGGAGTGTTGCAAAATAACTAATTTATAGTTATGGAGCGATGCTCCCTCTCTTTTGTGAATAGCAACAGGGACAAAATCTCTTTTTGTGGATTTTGTCCCTGTTTTTGGCGTACTTTAATAAAGCTTGCACTTTTTCCTTTCTTTCTATGCGCTTTTTATGGCAAATAGATGGCTTTCCAGCCTGTCATTCTGTATCTTGGCATGCAGTTTGTTGAGATTGTAGCCCATGCACAG
>JAFLRM010000077.1 GCA_022511465.1 Acetatifactor sp.
TGACCAGTGAGCAGTTCGGAGATGAAGTGCTGGATTACAGCAACTGTCCGGAACAATTCAGGGAGATACACTTTGCCAAGGAGGAAAAGAGGCTGCGTTATGAATATCTGCGGACACAGCTTCTGGACAAGCTATAGGTTGGGCCTTAATACCGGGATGGGAAGGGACAAGTCAGAGTGGCTTGTCCTTTTAAATAGTACCTGTAAAGTAGATAAATAGTTGAGAATTAGCTGCTATATTTAATCTTTATAGAGGTGAGAAGAATGAATACGAAAATACTGATAGCTGATGATGAAGCAGACATTGTTTCAATGCTTGCCAGTTTCTTTGAAGGCAAGGGTTATATTGTATTATCTGCCATGGACGGTTCAGGAGTGCTGAAGCAAGTGGAAAAACAGCCAGACATTATTTTGCTGGATATCAATATGCCCGGATCAGACGGGCTAGAGGTTTGCGAGCGTATTCGTGATCATGTATCCTGTCCTATCCTTTTTCTAACTGCACGAATTGAGGATACTGATAAAGTAAAGGGGTTTGCCGTTGGCGGGGACGATTATATAGTTAAGCCATTTTCGCTCATGGAACTTGAAGCAAGAGTGCGTGCCCACTTGCGCCGTGAAGCGCGCCACAATTTTGAAGCGCAGATTAAATTTTCCGGCGAGTTGACGATTGATTACTCGGAGCGATGTCTGTTTTTCGAGGGCAAACGTATCGGACTTGCCAAAAAGGAATTTGAAATTGTAGAATTGCTTTCCCAAAATCCTGGGCAAGTCTTTGGAAAAGAGCGGATTTATGAGCGCATCTGGGGTTATGACAGTGAGGGTGACAGCAGCGTTGTAACCGAACATATTCGCAGAATACGAACGAAAATTGCGGCATACACAGAACGAGCGTATATTGAAACGGTTTGGGGGTGTGGTTATAAATGGATAAAGTAAAGCACTCCGGGCGAAACATACTCTTACGAAAAAGTCTTGTGTTATATGTGGCAGCCTTTGTTATACTTGCACTTGTTCTCTCTATAACGACGGCGTCTTTATGTAATGTCATAATTGACGCTATCAGAGCTTCCTATCCATTATCCGGCGAAAAGTACTACCTGACAAACGAGCTGGGTGAACAACTGGGCGATGGTACTTATATCAGCATGTTTCCCATTGCATATACTGAACGTGATGAACATACAATAGACCTACTAAGTATAATTCCTATCATTGCAACGCCGCTTTATTCTGCTTTGTGTATCATTGCGGCAGCGTTATTATTTTACAGAAATAAATTAAAGAAACCTCTTACTGAGTTGATGGAAGCTTCCGAAAAAATATCACAAAATGATCTGAATTTTTCAATCGAATATGACAGTAAAGACGAATTAGGGCAGCTATGCAATTCATTTGAAATCATGAGAACTACACTTGCAAAGAATTTTTCAGAAATGTGGCGGCAAGTCGAGGAGCGCAAACAGCTTAACGCCGCTTTTGCGCACGACCTGCGTACTCCGCTTACGGTATTAAAAGGTTATGATGAAATGCTGAAAGCGAGCGACAACCCTCAGACAAGGGATACTGCCATCACTATGGAAAAGCACATATCCCGTATGGAAACATATATAAGCAGCATGAGTAATCTGCGGCGTTTAGAGGACGCACAACCGGAATACAGGACAGTTCTTTTGAAGCCATTCCTATCTTCCCTATACGAAAGTGCAGAAATTGTATGTAAGCAGAGAGGGAAAATGCTGTATCTGCAAAATAATACCTCTGTTTCGCAGTTATCCATTGATACGGAGTTTATCTCACAGGTAAGTAATAATTTGATCGCAAATGCTGTCCGCTATGCCAATAATACGATAACGCTGTCATTTGAGCTGCATGATAATGGCTTGCAACTCTCAGTATCTGACGATGGAAAAGGGTTTGATAAAAATATTTTACACAAGGTAACCACCCCATATTTTACGGAAGAAACAGACCGCTCTGAACATTTTGGGCTTGGACTTTATATTTGCAAGTTGCTATGCGAACATCATGGCGGCTATTTACGAATTGAGGATATTTCAAGCGGCGCGAGGGTAATTGCTTTTTTCAAATCTTCTTCTTTGTAGTTAAAAAGTAGATAATTCCCCCTTATACTCTCCATGAAAACACATGGAGAGTATTTTTTGCCTCCAGCAAAGAAAGGAGTTTTATATGGAACTGAAAACAATCGAGCTGACTAAGAAATTCGGCTCTAAAATTGCTGTAAACCATTTGAATATCGCTCTATCAAACGGTGTCTATGGTTTGTTAGGTGCAAACGGTGCGGGAAAGACTACGTTCATGCGGATGCTATGCAACATTCAGACACCTACTTTTGGAAAGATTGTTTTGAACGGTAGAAACATTGACAGACTTGGAGAAAGATACTGTGATCTTTTAGGCTATCTGCCGCAGCATTTTGGGTATTATCCTGATTTTACGGCGCTTGATCTCTTACTGTATGTATCTGCCCTAAAGGGGTTAAGTGATAAGAGCGCAAAGAAAAAATCAAAGGAGCTTCTTGAAGCGGTGGGCTTGTCTGCGGAAAGCAAACATAAGATCAAGACCTTCTCCGGCGGTATGAAACAGCGTTTAGGGATTGCACAGGCAATGCTCAATGATCCTCGCATTTTGATCTTAGACGAACCGACAGCAGGGCTCGATCCAAAAGAACGTGTGCGCTTTCGCAATCTGATAAGCGCCTTTGCAAAAGACCGTATTGTAATTTTGTCAACACATATTGTCTCGGATGTAGAGTTCATTGCAGAAGAGATCATTATGATGAGATCCGGAGAAATTGTTCATTTTGGAAAGCCGCAGGAGATCACTTCCGAAATTGACGGGCAAGTATGGGAATGTATAGTTCCGACAGCTTGTGCAGAAGAATACGCAGCTACATTCAACACAAGCAATTTGAGAAACACAGACAGGGGAGAAACCATATTGCGGATAATCGCAGATCGTTCGCCTATGGCAAATGCAGTGCGGGTACAGCCAAACTTGGAGGATTTATACCTATTCTATTTCAAGGGGGATATAGAACAATGAAAAAACTAATTCAATTTGAGTTGAGAAAAATATTTGCAAAACGACTTACACAGATTGCGATAACGGCATTATTGCTTTTATCGGCATTCCTTGGCTTTTCAACATATCAGAATATGTATGCCTTTGATGGGATCAGCGAGGAGGGCACCGGGCGGAAAGCTGTCGCGATAGACAAGGCTATCGCTGAAAAATATGCAGGGATACTGACCGATGAAAAAGTACAACAAATGATGACGGACTTTAAGCCTACACAGGATCTACATGGTATGAATGCAGCTTATCTGTACCGAAATGCCATGCAATCGGCTTTGTTTCACAACTTCTCAGATTTGGACGGCAACTGGAATGGCCTCAGTGTCTCAGATGTATTTGGAGATGAAGAAATAAAGATTGGATATACATATGGTTGGCTCCAGACCAGTCAAAATATGATAAGGATATTTCTTGTCTTATCATTAGTTGTTGCCATTATGATCGCACCTGTTTTCTCCGGTGAATACGGGGGACTTGATAATATTATTCTAACAAGCAAATACGGTAGAACAAAATGCACAGCGGCGAAAATCATAGGAAGTATTTTGGCTGCACTGATCGTGGCTGCGGTAGTTTCGGCAATCAACTTAGCATATGCTTTCATACTGTATGGAAGCAGTGGGTTGGATTGTAGTATTCTCTTTGCTCCAGAGGGGTTTGCTGAGAGACATATTCCATTTAACATTACTTTTGCCACATTGCTTAAATATCAAATTCTTCTAGCATTTACCGGTGCGGTCAGTGTTACAGGTATTACATTAGTTTTATCTGCTCTATGTAAGAATCAAATGGCAGCATTGGTCGCGTCCGCAGCAATTTATCTTTGTCCTATTATGCTGCCTGTTACCGAAACGAATCCGTTATTTAGGATTATTGCGCTTTTACCACTATATCATGCACAATTTGTTTCTCTTATGTCGGTAGATAAAATAAGCGGGAACATGCTTTACGCACTACTGGCTGTGCCTGTTGCATTTATGATCATGGGAATTGGGATTGTTATTTCTCGCAGAGCTTTTGCAAAACATCAAGTGACTTAGAGATGATTGGAATGGAAGGGAAATATAAAAAGGTAGGTTGTAATTAAAAAAGGGCGTAGAAGCATTTTGAAAAAGCTCGCAAATATTGATAAATAGAGGGGATGTGGGTAGGTATGAAAATAGAAACTATAGGTTGAGGCTTAATTCCGGGATGGAAAGGACAAGTCAGGGGTGGCTTGTCCTTTTTGAAATAAAATATTAATATGTCACGGCAGTATCTTGAAAAGTCCCGAAAAGTCTGTAAAATCAATGATTTCAAGGCGGGATATGGCGCTTACTACACCACTACTGCACCATTTTTTGGAGGAGTCTTGATGTGACACAAATATAATTGAAATGCATAAGGTGGCAGATTCTTTCTAAAGGGAGATGCTGTCGCCGATTTTATACATAAAGAGATTAATCACTTGCACAAATGCATAGGTGTTATAAGGTAACACAACAGTATCTTGAAAAGTCCCAAGAAAGCCTGTAAAATTAATGGTTTTACGACGAGATATGGTACTTGCCACACCATTTGGGAAAGAGTCTTGAAATGACGAATACTCAATTAAAGGGATTGCGGAAAGCAGTCCTTTTTTGATACAAAATACAAAAAGAGAGAACAAAAGATTATGAAGAATATTTAACGTTCACTATCTCGTGAAAAAAAGAAATAAGAAAGAGATAAATTCCATGCCAAATAATGAAAAGTAAATACAATGCCTTTTTCTCAGGTAAAAAAGCTGAAAGAGATGCGGCTGGGTGTGCCGTAGGTGACGATGCTTGTTAATGAGAGAAGCACACTATGCAATCTGTTTCATGACAGGGCACATCTTTGACAACACCTGTGATGAATTTTTTTGTTTTAACTCTACCAAAGAACATGATATTATGCTATAATATTAGAGCGACGCTAAGTGAATGGATTTGTATGATAGGAATTAGCGCACGAGTTGGATGATTATTCGACATTATAAGTCGAGTGAGCAATATACATTTATGAGTTAAGGGGACAGCGTATGGAAGAACACATAATTAAAGAATTAGAATACTATGGACAAATGCTTGAAAATCACTTCCATGATATGACAGACATTGAGTTTACTGTAGAAAATGGTAAATTATATATTTTATCTGCACGTGCTGGTAAACGTACTGCTTTAGCAAATTTAAGAATTGTTATTAGTATGTTCTGTGAAGGGAAAATAAGTGTAAGCGATGTTTTTCAAAAGTTGCCATATCAGCAAGTGATAAGTTTTTTAGATACAGAAGTTATATCTAATGAACATGAATTAAAGCAAATTGGACAAGGACTGCCTGCTAGCGGTGGAGTGGCATCTGCTACGGTTTGTTATACAGCATTGGAGGCAGAGAACTTCATAGAGCAAAAAAAAGAGTTTGTATTTTGTCAAGTTGAACTTTCACCCGAAGTTATACATATAGTTATGTCAATGTATTGTAGAGGTATTGTTACTGCAAGAGGTGGGATGACTTCCCATGCGGCTGTTGTATGTCGTGGTATACATAAACCTTGTATCGCGGGTATTGGAGATTTCAACGAAATAAGAGATTTAGCAAATTTATATAAGAACGAGGTAACCATTAATGCAAATAATGGTTCACTTTATGCTGGGATTGGAATAATAAAAAAGAAGAATACAAATTTGATAGAAATAAAAATATTGCACGAGTTACTTTTAACAGTTATTAAGTACAATATTATAACACCTGAAATATGTCCTCTAATTTGGAGATTATGGGATGTTATAGTGCTGAATAAACGATATGGAAGGGATAATACAAAGCAGCTGGTAATAAAAAATGAAAATAAATATATCAGTTTTAAACAACCTGAAAAGAGTGAAATAGACTCTATCCTATTAAAGCTGCAATGTATGACAAATAGCGGATTTATAGTTGAAGATTTAATTGGTTTTTTGTTTGACGAATTATCTGCACAAGTTCCATTAGGAAGTCATTATTTATACACTCGCCCTCTTTTAAATCCTATGGATGCAATTGAATACTCGGAAAAAGGTACAGATGTTAAATATTCTGGAGTTCAATTAACAGGGGTAGAATTTTTTCAAATAAATAAATTTATTGATTTCTTGTTAGATATTTATAGCATAAAGATTTATTTTAGTACTGCATTTTATGATTACGATACACCAGAGGGACTTAAGAACAATTATGGACCACTAAATTATCTTGATTACACGAATCCCCACGGAGAGAGTTTGATTATTAATAATTACGATGCGATTAAAATTGCTGTATATATTAATGACGTTCTCGTTTTGCCTGAAGAATTACCGAAAGTTTATCATTTGCTTAGAAGAAGGAAGTATCATTGGACTTGGTACCAAGATAATAATGTTTCAAAAATCATGATTGTAGATTATCTTAAAACAAATAAATTTAAGGAAGGTAAAAGAACCAAATTATATTTTTTGTGCGAGGAGATGCACCTTATACAAGATGATAGAATTACTAAAACTGGTGTTTCTTTATTGGAGGACAAGAAAGTGGAAAACAGGAATAATATCGATTATATTTTAGACCAAGTGCTTTTGCGTGGTTGTAACGACAATTCAAGCGAATGCAACGATTTTTCCATATTGATTCAAAGGAAAGATTTTAAAGATTTAATAGCGTTAGAATTATATGAATATTATTTTTGGGATGAACGGCATGAGTTTGATTTGCAGCTATTAAAGGAAATCGTTGAAAGCGTTGCAACGTATTTGAGCAATCCAGATGTTATTAAACAAATTGAGGCTGGGATGCTTCAAAATATTCCAAGCACTCTTGTTTTATCTTGCATAGCTGCAATATGGGCAAAATTGAAAACTATGGAGAAAAAGAAGAAAAACTCAAAGGAAGATGATTCGAGTTGGTTACGTATACAAGAGAATATTAAAAAGATTGATAAAGAATTTACAAACCATGATTATGTGTTAACAGAAGAAATCGAGACAATATTTGGCACGAGTCGTGAAGAAATACAGCCATTATTAAAGTTAGGTGGATGTAAATGCTATGTACACAAGAATAGGAGTATTTGGATCAAAGTTGGGATAAAAGAGGAACGAGTAAAAGAAATATTGAAAATGCATCATTTTAAGTACAAGCTATAAGCCGATGAGATGGTCGGCTAAGGAGATCAGCTATGAATGAAACAGAAATAAAAACCAATGTATGGGCAGTTATGATGAATAGTCGGTGTGCGCCACTGGGTATGACACTGACTGCGATTGTGGTTGGGTACGGAATCCATGAACTTTCTGCAAATATTGTCAAAGGAATAGATGTCAGGTATTCAATGGACGTGAAGTTTGAGGAGTTCGGAGGACTTCAGTTTGCACCAGTAAGTCTGAAGGATTATATCAATAATAAAGAGGTTATAAATAGTTAAGGATAGCACCATTACTGGTTTAGTAAAGAATTCTTGATGTGCACAGAATAGATAACACTGGATGGGAGGAAAATGTATTGGAATTAATTAAGTATGAAAAAAAAATAAATGACGTAATAATTAAGTGCCCAATAGAGGCAGGTGTAGAAATCCTAGTATATAATGTCCTAGATGAAATCATTGACTCAAATAAGTTTGCTCTTGTTGATATTAATCGTATTTGGAAAAATAAAGACCAGAGGCTAACAACACCAGCAGGAATTGCAGATATTGCGGTTTTGTCAAATGACTTCGTATTTGGGACCGATAAAGGAAAAGTATATGGTTTTGTAGAAATTAAAGCAACCAACACATATCTCACTGAAACAGAGCAAGTAGAAGGACAGAAGTGTTCCGTAAGGCACTACATATACACTAATGGATTGGTGTGGAAATACTATAAGGATCAGAAACTGCAGTGGGAAAAATATCTTGATAAAGAACAGCATAAAGCCAAGACAATAGCACAAGAAGTATTAATTGATCAAAACAGTTACGATGAATTAATCATCGCAATTAATGAGATAAGATGGGATGATCAGTATAGGATTTAAGACTTAGAACTATTAGGAAAAAGAATGGAACGACAACAAATGGGAAGTTATTAATTTAAAGGTTAAGTATAGCAAGTCACTATTATATTTAACAGAAAGTGAGAGGGTGTATCTTTATTGCCTCTTTACCGTATTTGGAGTACATAGTGTTAATATCAGGAGAGAAACATAAGTGTGCAAAAATGTTAAAATAAAATGATTTTTCAGAGGTAATACTATATGGGAAATAGTTCCGTCTTTTGGCTTTTTTGAACAATAAAAACACTGAGTAGCGTGTTATGACGAGAGCAGAGCCCCCCTGTAGCTATGTACGGCGATTTGAGGCCACATTTCCAAAAGTAACACAAGAAAAGTAAATTTTTAATTTTGGGCCAAATTGGAGGCACCAGAAGAACGAAAGGGCGAGAGGGAAGTATCGCAGAATATCAGATAAAAATCAAGGTCGAAAATGGTGTAGGTTGATATGCTCTCCATATAGTGGACAGATGCAATAATTAAAATCTACTATATGAGGAGCATGCCAAAATCAAGGAATTGCAAAGAATCAGAAAATAATAATAAACGTAAATAAGGAGAAAACCTGACATGATAAGGATATTGTTCACCTGCCACGGCAACAGATGAACTTTTTGCGGGAAGTGCTGAAAATAGTGGGTTTGAGTGCGGATTGATGGGGAATTTACTACTAATTTACTACTTTTCATGAGCCAAAAGGAGCTTCGATACGATATAAGTCAAGCCCCGGAGTTCATTCCGAGGCTTTTGCCATGCTATACTGCTATTATGCAAGGGATTTCAGATACTG
>JAFLRM010000078.1 GCA_022511465.1 Acetatifactor sp.
ATAACTGACAATGGTCCTTTTGAATTATCTAAAATGGTAAATGACAGTACGTTTATTATTACAATGCCATGGGGAGAAGAAACATTTTCTTTTCCTTTGGAAGGTATTATTACTCTTAAAATGAAGTAGGATAATCATAAACGAAGTACTGGCAGAAATAGATAATAGAAAGTAAGTTGAAATAAATTTGGACTTTATAGGCACTTGCTACCAAAGTATATAAGTCAGGAGCTTTGCAGGAGTATGCATGATATAATTTCCTTGAAAACAAGTCCGTATTCAAAAGACGATTTTGATGATGTAAATAAAATAGAGTTAGGTCAAGACAGGTTTTATTATATTTTAAAGAATGGAATTCCATTCTTGCGTGTTGAAGTTGATTTAACATTATCCTCATTTGATACTGCTGTAGTATTTCATGAAAACCTCTGTATCGGTGTTAAAGATAAAGTCTATTTCATTGACATGAATAATCTTGAATGTAGAGAAATATGTGTTCAAATGTATTTTGGCTATTTTTATATCTATAAAGATCTGTTACTTGTTTTATCAGGATGCGAAGTGATCGCTTTTGATAATAAAATGCATGAAAGATGGCGACAGTCCGGGCTGGCGGAAGACGGTGTGGTAGTTGATGAGATAGAAAATGATAATATCTTGGTATTGTCATGTGAAATGGATCCTCCGGGCGGTTGGGTAACCAAAAGAATCAATATCTTTAACGGTAAGGAAATATAATGGAAAATTCGTTGTTGTTTTCAGTTAATAAACTTAATTGGCAGGGATATGTATATGGATTATCATGATTGTGAATTTGAACAAATTGGAGAAGATACCTATTGCTATTACTATGGTTCAAAAAGTAATCATTCTGCATGGGTTACGATAAAAAGAACTGAAACAGATGAGTGGCTGTATTTGCGACTGAATAATATTAGTAGTTCTGATAAATTTCCTAATTTGCAACAATGCATTGATGCTGCGTATGTGGATATGGTGCGGTCAAAAAATTAATTTAGCGGAGTGATGAAAATGGAAAAATACAGGGTTATGCTTTTCAGCTTGAAAACGAAAGAGGAAATGGAAACAACGATTTTTGCAGATGAGGGTGAAACAACAGACGATATCATCTTAAAAGTACAGATAGATGACCAAGAAATTTGTGCGGTAGATTATAATTATTTACCTGCCTATCAAAAACTAAGAGATAAGCTGTTAAAAATGGGTTATGGGATAAAATGTAACGGATCGCGCCCAAATGCTGTGCAATCGGGGATGATGGGTGCCAACGAAAAAATATATCTGGTGAAGTTAGGAGAACAAGCATTGAGCAAAGATATTGTTAGTCTGTATGGATATGCAGAAATAGATGATTTTCCCAATACAGAAGAACAAATTGCGTTTTCTCAGAAATGGTTTAATTCAATCAAATATATTCCTATATATAGGCAAGTTATAATTGGTTCAACAACTTGAAAAATAACAAGAAAAATCAATATGGTAGGACTTATGTTTATGTTGTATGGAGGAATTACGCGTGGAAAAATATGAACTGACCTCACTGGAGCGAGAGGTATTTGGAGAGATGGCTAGACTCAATGGCACAGAGCCGGAAATAATTTACGAAAATTGTTACCGGAATGAAAGTATGTACCGTTTTAGGTACTTTGCTGATCGGCATCGACCACCGCTGACAGATATTCATCCGCTAGCCCGGCTGGAGGGATTGATGCGAGTAGAAATTTCTCAGTGTGACATCAAGGATCTTTCTCCCTTAGCGGATATTCCCACATTGGATAGTATTACAGTAAATGGTGGCTCGGAGCTGCTACCCTGCGATTTTACACCTTTGAAACATCTGCGCACCTTGTACCTTAACGATTATGGGCGTTGTACCATTCCAAAAGTGACAAGTCTGCCATTGGAAAATGCATCTTTCTCCACACTCAATAGTTTGGAGGGATTGGAGGGGCTGGAGAAACTTAAGTATCTTAACATAAATAGTAATTCTGAACTCAGTGATCTATCCCCGCTGGCATCCTGCAAAAATTTGGAGAAAATCGTAGCAGTAGACACCGCTGTAACAGATTTGTCTCCGCTGAAAAATTTGCGTCAACTGCGCGAAATAACTTTGAGCAACACAAAAGTAACTGACATTTCCCCGCTTGCTGAAATTCCTACTCTTGAAATGATTTGGTTATATGGGACAGCTGTTGCGGACGTTGGTTGTCTTGCACAACTCCCGAAGTTGAACGATCTTAATTTATTAAAAACGAAAGTGACTGATTTAACTGCTTTTAGAGGGCGCGAAAAAATTATCCTTATCGAGCGAAAAAAACTGGGAATAGGGACAGACAAAAAGACAGCGGCAGAAATCAAACAGAAAGTTGTTCAGCTAAAAGAGAAGGCCGCAAAACTGGAACTTCCTCTGCGACCATGCTTGAAACGTACACAAATTAAAGAATTTGAAGAGCGTTATGGTGTCAAATTGCCAAAGGAATATGCGGCGTATCTGACACAGATAGGCGATGGTTTTGACGGCAAACACACACTAAGCACATTAGAACAAGCGGTATTTGATCCGCAGCACATTACAAAAAGATTTAACTTTCGTGAAGCGTGGATATGGGAAGATGACGAGAAGGCCAGCAAAACACGCATATGTGCTGCAAATCAAAATGGACAACTCCAACTTGTGGATATGGGGGACGGACGCTCTTTCCGATTGATAGTTTGCGGCAGCGCAAAAGGCGAGGTTTGGGAAATGACCGATATCGGGATAGCTCCTTACAAAAAGGGAAGAGATTTTCTTGATTGGTTTGAGGATTTCCTTGACGGGAAAGTAGATTAATAGAAGCTTTAATCGAGGAGGACTATATAAATGAAAACATTACCTATAAATGCCAGTGAAGAGGAAATTCGAGCATTGGTTATAGAGTGGAATGAGCTTTTAGCACAGGAAAAATATGAGGAAGCCATAGACTTTATTTTGTACGAAAATACAAAGGTAGTAGACGGGGAAATATGGATATGGACTCCCGAAAAATTAGAAAGGGCTGTCAATACATATGGGATGCCTTGGTATACGAAAGAAGAGTATGAAGCACAGTACGGAGATGAGTTTTCCGATTTAAAAGTATCCTCTTTACTGCACTCGCCTAACAGCAAGGAGCTTCTTGATAAAATCTCATTTGAAATTAATTATTATACGGTATCAGCAGAAAGGGCGGAATTGAGGGGGATAACCAACTCGGATTATGAAAATATTGTTGGTGACGTGCTTTATGATGGTGTGCCCCTGAACGGTTGGAATAGTGATCTGACAGCTATATTTTACTTGAAAAAAGTAGATGAAAATCACATGACCTTATGCTTCCAGGATCTTCATGTGATGTAAATTTCAGATAAATTTTGTTTCTGGTGATTTGTTATTTACTGTCCGAATCAGCGGGCGGAAACCGATTCCTCTCCAAAGAGGACGGTGTAAAACTTGAAGATGCTAATATTGAACTTTTAGATATATTAAGTGAGCTGGAGTGAGATATTTTTTATTTAATTTCGGATTAGATATGAAACAATATGCCAAATCGAAGCTGACAGGAGGAAAAACATATGAATTTGCAAATTATTCCCAAGCAAAATGTGGTTCCGGCTTTTGATTCAAAAGCAATTAAAATACAGCATATAGAATATTATCCTGGTGACATAATAGAAGGCAATGAAATTACAGAGCAAGTCATTTCGGAACTTCTGAAACAAATTGTATCCGGCACCAGCGTGTACTTGTCTTTGGTTCCGCATGGTGAGGACAACTGGTTGGAAGTGGTCAGTGACGGCACATGGTTGGCACTTGGGTATTCTTCTAATTTCGGACAAGACAATTACTATTCCTACAATCCAGATTTTGAGGGAATAGAAGAAATGACACCGCTTTTAAGCGAAGGGCAATCCCCCATTGAAAAATACTTTGCGCTTACGGATATACAAGCAGGTCTAAAAGCCGTTGAATATTTTATTCGTACAGGGGAACTTAGCCCAAACATTGACTGGGCAAAACAAATATAATTTGCGTGTCAAACGGAAGGAGCCGCAATGTGTTTGAGGTATACAGCAAAATGATAGAATACAATCTGGAGAATTATGATTTTAAAAAAGCTATGCAGCAAAATATTAAGGATAATTTTAAGCCATTATTATTATCCAATTCTTTTACCAAAACCGGAAATAGTAAATATATTAGAGAAAAAGCCGGATTGGTTCAGTTAATAACTTTTCGGATTGAAAAGGATAGACTGAAAGCTTTTGCAAGTTTTTTTCCATTATGCTTTCCCGTAGACTATATCTTGACTTATGGCATAGAGATTACAGGAAGCAATGGTTTCAAACTGCTTAATGGAAAATACTTTACGACCATATATGAGCCGGAGTATTTTGATAAGGCTATTCAATTAAAAAATTATTATAGCAAACATCAGATAAATATGCAAAAACTGTTCTTATCCATTAAAGAAGGCGTGTTGCCGGAAATGGACCGGATAGATTCTTTGGACAAATTTATTAAATTGTTTGACCAAAGCGTTCCTGTTTTCTTTGGATATGAATTTGAAAATGCTTATAGGAAGACTGCATATCATAAATACATTATTAGTACATATTCTTGCCTGAAAAAGAATTTTCCAAAGGGGATTGATGAGTTAAAACAATTAAAAGACCAAATACTGGAGAAAGAATTGATAGAGTGTATTGAGCTGCTTTTGGAACCGGAAAATGGAGAATGGGATATCTCCTATGATAAATTTTGTGAAAATTATGAAACGCTCTGCGATATGAGACGGAAGAAATTGAAGATAACAAAACGGTAGATTGTCATAAGAGTGATAGGAGCAAAGGAGGAAACTTTAAAATGGATTTGGGCAAAATAAAAGCGGTTGAGGAGCTTGTCGAGGAGATTACTGATTGCTATGATGAACCGGATGACGAAACAGTTGCAAAATTCAACGACGTAACAGGAAATGACTGGGACGCACAAACTTATTTTGAGTATTGTTGTGAATACTACAGTCACCATTCATTGGAACAGACAGTTTATGCGCTTTTAAACGATGGTAGCTACCCTGATGATACAAAAGTGTTGGTATGCGCGTGGAAAGAAAAGACGCCGGTTAACTTGCAAGAGAATGACATTTATATGAGCTTTCGGTTAGGAAAAGAGAAGAAGATAAACAACAAATTTGAGCTACTTCCGATATCTGAAATATTAGACTGGTTTAAGGCTAATTTTGCTAACTGGAAATTAGATGAGAGAGATGAGAAGTTTGTCGCTGCGGAGGATGGTTTATCGCAAATATCTTTCAATCGGATAGAGAAAGTGGCATATGGGACAGAGCAACGCATTTCGTTTGCGTCATATAATAAGCGTTTTATGCGCGTTGAATTTTTAAATGTAGATGATGGTGAACAGAAAAGGCTGATAGAGCATTTGCAACAAATTGGACTGCACATATATTTGCCTGATAACTAAGGGCCAACAGATTGACAAAAAATAGAGGTTGGATAAAAACTATTGTTTAGGACGAAGTGGAAATGTTAAATAAATTATATGATTTAATGAAAAGGTATGAAAGAAAGGGAAGCTTCACTTATGCGGAAGTGAATGATGATATTCTTAGTGAAGCAGAAAAAGTATTGAAATGTAAATTGCCAGCAGAATACATATCGTTTCTGAAGACGTTTGGACAGGGGGGAATTGGAGGCCTTGAAGTCCTTGGTGTCGGAAAAGACGGAAGTTTGGTGTTTGTTAACCACACATTAAAATATCGATCATATGGGTTGCCGGACGAATTAATAATGATTGAAAATTGTGATGAATGGCTGTATTGTATCAATGCAATAAATGGAGAAATAGTTAAGTGGGTAAATAAAAATGTTAGTTACATTAAAGCATATGATAACTATAAATACAGTGGTGAAATAAAGGTGGCTGATGCTAATAACGGTAAAGGATTAACTGCCATAAATAGAATGGCAGAAAGAGCCCATGCAGAAGTTGGAGCAATGAATCAATCCTTTAGTGATGTTAATAAACCCCGTGGTGGGGAAGGTTTTTTGATAGTCAATGGCGAAAACGTTTGTAGGTTTTGTCAAGTAGATGTAAAGAAAATGGCCAATGCTTTGGGCTTGGAGCGATTGACTGTGATAGAAAATAAATCGGGAAATGTGTATGTATTTGATGTAAATGCGGCAACCCAAAACGGTAATAAAAATCCCTTTCTCAATGTTAGACAAGGTGGTTTAAGGTGGAAAGAGGCAAGAGTTCAACCAAATTAAGAGAGGTGCAAAGTGGAAAAAACATATGCTTATGATGAAAAAAATAACATAGTAAAGATTTATAGCATAAGAGCTGTTAAGGATTTTTGCAGAGATTATAAAATGAAAATTGAAGAATTTAATTTTGCTGTTGTATTGGATGATTCTATGGAAAATTGTTATAGGCTATTTGAAGGCTGCAGTAGCTTTAATCAACCAGTAGTGATACCTGAAAATGTTACAGGATGTATGGATATGTTTAGAGATTGTAAGGCTTTTAATCAGTCAATAAAAGTACCTGATAATGTGAGACAATGTACACGCATGTTTATGGGGTGCCAATCTTTAAATCAGTCAGTTGAATTGTCAAAAAGTGCAGAGATTTGTGATTCAATGTTTGCACAATGTAAAGAATTTAATCAAAAGATGATTATTCCTTTGTGTGTTGAGAATACGTCAGGTATGTTTTCTGGCTGCAGTAGTTTTAATCAATCAATTGTATTAGGTGAGAATGTTATAAATTGTGGAAATATGTTTGGCAATTGTGTCTCACTAAATCAAAAAATAGAACTGCATAGTACAAATTGTTATTGCGATAATATGTTTTATAATTGTACCTCCTTACTTCCAGAAAATGTTACTATATACAGTAAACGAACTACACAAAAAAATCTGGAGAAGAAATTACAGAAAATGTGGGGGACGGAGGAAATTAATGGAACAGTTAACATTGTCACAATAAAAGTGGAAAAGAAAGCAAAAATAAACAATATCCACTATACCCTTAAGGAAAGTCAACCCGTTGATATTAAGGAAGAGGAGATTAAAAAGCTTACGCTTTCTGAAATTCATCAAAAACTGGAGGAACTTTATCAGTCAGGGAAAATGAAAGCACTGGAGATTAGTGAAGAGTCGGAGGAGTCCATGAAAACCCTGTCCCTCTATTTTGATGAGGAGTTATGTTCTATAGCAATTGTAGATGACTGGGACGATACGGTCTACTATTATAACTCTGGGGAAGGCGAGGAACTGGTGGAGATACAGGGAAATCTATATCCAAGGCATATGACATCCAGCGATAGTGAGCTGCTATTTCTGATTATTGATGAGTTTGTAAAGGCCGGTAAGCCTACCAAAAAGGTCAAGTGGATAAAAGAATAACAAGTATATAAGGAAATGTCTGAAAGAAAGGTCATGGGTCGATATGTACCTGTGACCTTTTGACAACATTACCGGTGTGGTCAAACATTTATTAAAGAATAAGTTATAAAAGTAGACAAAGAGAATGAGCAGTCCATTTTCCAGGGAGAAATTCTGATCAATCAAATTCCGGTCACCTTTCAGGAAAAGCTTCTTAGAGGGTAAAATACTGATTGGAGCAATGCTTATGAATTGCAAAGCAAGTAAAAGGGTCAAGAAAAGAATATGGTTTTTCTGTTTTGCTATCTTCTTGCTATTTGTTTTCCTGATATACGGCAATGAGTTTTTACTAAATCAAATAGCAAAAATTAAAAGTCCAGAGCAAGAGGAGATTTTTTACACCACTGTTTCCTTTTATTTATGGGATGAGGTAAAAAATGAATTTCCTGATTCATTTATAGAGTACTTATGTCAGGCAGTGACAAACGAAAATATGGAGGATCAGCTAAGTCAGATAGAAGCGGATTATGCGGTGATGAGTAATTGGGAAAAGGTGATAGCAATAGCAGAGAGTACGGATACAACATTGGCAAATTTTCAATACTATTTTGGAAATGAAGAAGATGAATGGTACAGAATTTCCCTATATGAAAAGGATGACATTGTAATTAGACATGTTTTTGAAGATGGAAGTATCACGAATTATGCTTTTTTAAATTATGAGCATTTCTCTACCGAAGCATTACGCACAGGAGGAAAGGGAGCTAATGTGCCATATTTTATTCAGTGGGAAGATCAGAATTATATAGCTTTTCCTTGCGAGAATGTGGAGGAAAATATCAAGAGAGGATTAATTGTTTATGACTATTCCGTTATGGGGGTAGTGGGGATTGGGCTAAAGGAAGACGGAACTATCGACATTAATTATCAAACATGCAGTTTATGGGATTACGGGGGAACCATGTGGCCGATAGTAGTCCGAGAAGATGAGAAATGAATGGTTACCTCTTTACAGAAAATCTGCCGAGCAGAATCCAAAAGGTTGATGCCAGTGACTATGTCTTACCGGAGTATGATGAAAGGGTAAGACAAAGAAGAATAGAAGTGTATACAGCTCCTTACAGGCATATATATCTTTTGTAGAAAACTGGGTGGAACTGAAAAGAAATACACCGGAGACAAGGGAAGAAATTTATCGGCAGGCAACTATTTTGATGTTATTGATTGATGATAACCATTATGCTTCCGATGAGATGGGGAGAATCACCCCTGTGACAGCAGGTGTGGCAAAAGAAGGAGGGAATGAGGAAGAAACACCTGCAGGA
>JAFLRM010000079.1 GCA_022511465.1 Acetatifactor sp.
AATTTTGCAACCAATTCCGTCTTAGTCAAATCATAACAAATATTTAATCTGAGCGTCATCATATGGCTTTACGCACTTCCTTTCAGAAAACATACACCTATTTATAAATATTCTGTCATAATAATTGTAACAAATTTTCATATGCGCCGTCAAGTAATATTAAAAAGGTGTCATTATATGACAATTTTTAGTGAAAAGTAAGGTTGATATGAGATGTTCCGTGTGATACAATCATCCTGATCATTCGGGACACTGTAGATCAGATCGTTCGATGCTGTCGTGCTGTTTTTCGACAGAGGCAGTATGTCCGACGGATACGGAGTAAAATAGTGCTGTCCGATGGTCAGTATTGAGGAATACAAGGAGAGAGAAAATGACCGACGAAAAGATATTCCGATTAGCGAAACCCAGAAGGAAAGGGCTGCTGTCCATACTGTTCAGCAGATTTCTGATCATTGCCCTGTTACTTATTTTTCAGGTGTTGCTTATGATCAGTTTTTATGGATGGCTGGTGCACTACATTCCCTTTTATTCCGGATTTTTGGCAATCTTTACTTTATTGATGATCGTTTACCTGTTCAACAGTGAAATGGATTCATCAGCGAAACTGACGTGGATGTTCATGCTAGCGCTTGTTCCCCTGCCAGCCGCCATATTTCTGTTTTTTACGAAGACAAATGCAGGACATAGGAAGATAAAACAAAGAGAAAAGCAAATAATAGCAGAAAGTAAGAATATGATCCGTCAGCCCGAAAATGTAATGTGCGAATTGGAAGAGGATCATTCGGGTACGGAAGATCTGGCAGCCTATATGAACAGGAGCGGCTGTTTTCCGATTTTTGACAAGACACAGGTCACCTATTTCCCATTGGGTGAGAAAAAATTTGCCGCCATGCTGGAAGAACTGAAAAAGGCGGAAAAATATATTTTTATGGAGTATTTCATTGTTGAAGAAGGCTATATGTGGGGCAGGATCCTGGAAATACTGGTGGAGAAGGCAAAGCAAGGGGTTGATGTGAGAGTCATGTATGACGGTATGTGTGAAATTTGTCTGTTGCCGTCGGATTACTGTAAGCGTTTGGAGGCGCAGGGGATAAAAGCGAAAGCATTTTCACCGCTCATACCGGTTGTCTCTTCGCACTATAATTATCGGGATCACCGCAAGATCCTTGTCATTGATGGAAAGGTGGCTTTCAATGGCGGTGTAAATCTGGCAGATGAGTACATCAATCATAAAAAGCTCTACGGTCACTGGAAGGATACGGCATTGATGATAAAAGGTGCGGCAGCAAAAAGCTTTGCATTGCTGTTCCTTCAAATGTGGAATATAGATGAAAAAAACGCGGAATATCTTCCGTTTCTGGATGACGGCGGATTTGTGCCGGAAAATGCAAACGGATATGTCATGCCTTATGGGGACTGCCCGCTGGATGATGACAAGGTTGGAGAAACCGTATATATGGATATCCTGAATCGTGCCAATGATTATGTGCATATCATGACACCATATCTGATCCTTGATGGAGAATTGGAGACAGCGTTGAAATATGCGGCACAGCGCGGTGTGGATGTAAAACTGATATTACCCGGGATCCCGGATAAAAAGCCGGTGTATGCATTGGCCAAAACCCATTACAAAGCGCTTATAAGTGCCGGTGTAAAAATATTTGAGTATACGCCCGGGTTTGTTCATGCAAAGGTATTTGTAAGTGATGATAAAAAGGCGGTAGTAGGAACGATCAATCTGGACTACCGAAGTCTTTACCATCATTTTGAATGTGCAACTTATCTGTATAAGACAGACTGCATTTCGGAAATAGAAGCAGACTTTCAGGATACACTTGCGAAATGCAGACAGGTTACAGAGAAGACCATCCAGGAGGAAAAAATATCTTATAAGATTATGGGAAATCTGATAAAATTTATCGCGCCATTGTTATAGGTTCTGCTTTTTGCAATGCCGGAAAGAAAAGAGTTTGAGATGGGCAAAAATTGGGCTGAAAAATGACCAGCTTTTGCCCGATTTTTTTGTCCCTGTGTTATTTTTTTCCTACTATATAGGTATAAGGACATATGAGAAGCCGGAAAGATTACTCTTGTCAAGGTACAAGGTTAAAAAGCAAATCAATATTTAGGAATTTTATTCGACATCTTACTACATGATGCAACTATTTTGCAATTCTGTGATACACTTCTGAAAAATATCTGATGGTTGCGGAAAAGGAGTGGGAAACATGAGAAAGAAAATAATCTCAATTATTTTAGTTGGAATTATGGTGCATTTCTTATTTGCCTGTGGAAGAACAGAGTCCACAGAAACCTCTAATACAGGATTGGAACTGATGCAGGATGAAGCTTCAGAAAACGTAACGATTCAGGACGAAACTTCCCGTGAGATGCCGGACTGGCTGGCGGCGTATGTGGATTACCTAGAAGGAATGGAGGATTTTGAATCTTATTATAAATGCAGTTTCTTATATGTAGATGGGGATGATATCCCTGAATTTGTAATTGATACCAGTACATACGAAACTGCCTGTACAATTTTGACTTTTCACAATGGAGAAGTTGGTGTATTACAGACAGGCGGATTACGCGTCCGATATATCGAAAAGAAAAATCTTCTTTGTGAAACGAGCGGTCAAGCGGGAGAGTATGCTGATCAGGTTTATTCCATAGAAAACGGCAAGTGGATCTATGTGGCAGGAGGCAAATACATTTCCGAGTTTAAAGACGGTCTGTATGTTGATAAGTTCAGTTTTGAATGGGAAGGCGAGAAAGTAGAAGAAGAACTGTATTGGGAAAGATTACATCATGTCTTTGATGAAGAGCAGGCAATTGTGCCGAAGCAGTATATTTGGTGCAATAATATGTTGTCCCAGATAGAGGCTGGTGATTTTGCATGGGTATGGACAGCAGAGCAAGATACAGAGGAAGAAACCGGCGAAGTGATTGCGGATTTTGAGTATTCGGATGAATATATTCCTATCAGTAAGGTGGATTTTGCCTCCTATCAAAATGAGATGAGCGGAGAGAACTGGCAGGCATTATCCTCCTTTTTTCCTGTACTGCTGGAAGGGAAAACCTTTATGGCCGAGCACTGCCCCTATCCGGGTGGATATACTGACGACTTTGCGGAATATAGCATTAACAATTTGTATGCAAGCTGGTTTCCGGAGTATCCCGCTGAATTTATCCTTGATCGATTTGTACTGTGTGACCTCACCGGAGACGGGCAAAAGGAACTTATTGTTTATTCTGATTTTAGTATTGGTTTATACTGTATATTCCATAAAGAGGGGGATGATTTCTACGCCGTTTATATGCCGGTCCGTTGGTTTGAAGATTTACAGACCAATGGAATCTATGTAGGTTCCGGAGGGGCAGCTACAAGTTATTTCAGGTGTCTTCATTTTTTGAGAGATGTATTCTGGGAAGAAGAACTTGCGATGTATGATTGGGATTACAATGAGATTGGCGGTGAAGAGGTAAGCGAGGCGGAAATGGGGGCATGGATAGACGAAATGATGGTAGGGGAAGCAATTTGGTATGATGCCAGAGCGGTTAAATTATAGGAGATGATGTAATAATATGAAATGCAAACGTATAACTACCCCGTAATAATTATCCTAAAATAGTTAGCACAAGAATATATATAAATAGATACAATAGAGATGATGGTATCTATGGAGGGTTATGAGAAAGATTCTTGTCACTGCAGCTTTGCTGGTTATCCTATTTGTTTTCCTGTTAGGTGTGTTTTGGAAAGAAAAACAAAACTCAGTGGAAACTTTTAGTGTTGACGCAGTGACTGAAGATGAAATAAAAGATGAATTGATAATTGCGGTATTTATTAGCAGCATAACAAAGTATGTAAACAATTTTTACTCAGAATTTTATACAGGAGAGATTGCAGTATATAATTATGAAACGGATATCTTGGAAGTAGAAAAGACTAACGGCCTGATATCCATTAGATTTGGTGTAACTCCACAAATAGGGGCTCATAATCCATTAGGTTATGATGAATTACTGTACTCAATAGATTCCCTCGAAAAGGAACAACTAACGGAGTATGAGCATATAAAAGATTATACCATTCCGGAAAGGTTTGAGAAATGGTTGAAGTGAATATTAAAAGCTAAAAATATTGCTGCAGGAAAGGGTCGTGACGTATGTTTAAGAAATATTTTATTGAAATGAGTAAAAACTTACAGTATGATAAAAGAAAAAGGAAGGAGTGATTCGATGACACAGATTAAGGAAAGAGCGGTTGAAATGATTCAGAGAATGCCTGATGACAGTATGCATTATGTAATCAATATTCTCAAAAATCTGGAAGAGATGACAGCAGATAAGGATGCTGATAAAGAACAGGCGATGACGGCACTCCAGAATATATTAAGATTTAAAGGCAGACTTCCACAAGACTTTGACGAAGATAAGGAACTGGCAGAAGCCAGGGAGGAAAAATATGGTAATCTTGGTTGACACAAATATTCTTATGGACGTGATTGCAAATCGTGAACCTTATGCTGAATATGCAAAAACTATTTTGGAAAAATGTGCGAAACGGGAAATTACAGGAATCATGGCAGCACATAGTATCCCCAATCTGTTTTATATTTTGAGGAAAAACCTCAGTCAGGAAGAAAGAAGGATGCTACTAAAAAATTTATGTACTGTGTTCCGTATTTCTGATTTGAATGCAAAAAAGATATTGTCGGCATTGGATAATGATACGTTTTCAGATTTTGAGGACTGTCTGCAGGAAGAATGTGCGGTGGAAGCAATGGCTGATTATATTGTGACGAGGAATCCGAATGATTTTGACAATTCAAGGATAAAGGCAATTCAGCCGAATGAGTTTTTGAAATTGTTATAAATACGTTCACATTACGCTGACATTACGAAGAAGAACTTTACGTAATGATTATGCATCTATTTCAAATATGGCACATTACCAAAAATGGAGAAGGTGATCTGGTTCTTATGTGTATCGAGGCATTTGAAAAACGCAAACTTCAGTAATTCAAACAAGTTTGAATTGGGCAAAATTGGACTGAAAAATGACCAGTTTTGCCCGTTTTTTTGCCCATTTTTTAAGAAATCTTTTGATCATTTTAACGATATGGCACGTTATTATATATACAGAGGTTCAATGGAAAGGGGTTGGAAGCGTGTGGGCGATGATGAGTTAGTGGAACAGATACTGCTTGGAAATGAAGCAGCAGCAGAAGAATTAATAAAACGCTACTACTTCTGTATTTTACGTTATTGTAAGTGGCACTGCTCCAGCTTCGAGGCAGCCGAAGATTTGACGCAGGAAACATTTTTCAGGCTGTTCAAAAATTTGTCAGGATACAAAGGGAAAAAGAAATTTAAGGCATATTTATATACGATCGCTAATCATTTATGCATTGATGAAAGTCGAAAGGTTCAGCTTTATCCATTGGAGGATGAGGAGCATATTGCAAATGAGTATAATGAAATACTTCAGATAGAAGATAAGGCAGAGATAAATTATCTATTAAGTATGGTATCATCTGAGCAAAAGGAAGCTATTATTCTGCGTTTTGGTGAGCAGCTTAGTTTTGAAGAAATTGCAAAGGTAATGGGATGTAATATGCGGACAGCACAGAGCCGGGTGAGAAATGCTTTGAAGATCATGAGAAAGGAGAAGCGGGATGAAAGATAGGGAGCTAGAAGGAATTTTACAACAATCTTTGCAGCGAGAAGTACGGCCCAAGAGATTGGAAGAATGCATTAAACTCTGTACCGACATTATGCGTGAGCAGGGACATGCGACGGAAGAACCGAGGACAGGTTTCTTTGCTTATTTATCAGATGTTTTTCGATTTGAGGGTATGTCCATATTGGGATTACAGGCGGTTACATTATTCGTCGTATGTTTAATGATCACAACTATAGCAGATATTGCGAAATATCTTCCGATTTATATGCCATTGTTTGTACTTGCTGTTATACCTGCTTTTTTTAAGAGCCAGTTTTATAGAATGAGTGAGATTGAAGCAGTAACAAGAGCCTCTGGTGCCCAGATCATACTGGCGAAGCTGGTCTTGTCCGGGGCGGCAAATCTTGTGTGTATCACGGCGCTTCTAGGGTTGGAAGTTTATTTGCAAGGTTCCTGTGATGCGCTCGGGCAAATGGTTTTATATTGTTTGGTGCCATACTTAGTGTGTATGGCTGTCATGCTTCGGCTGCTTCGACTGCGCAGGAGTGAGAATATGCCAATATATGCAACTTCTGTGTTTAGCTCTTGCATTTGCTGGGGAATGTCTGCAAAGCTGCTACCGTGGCTATATGAGACTTCTGCAATAGGATTGTGGATTGTTGCATTTTTGATTTTTGCGGTGTTCTTTGTAAAAGAAGTATATTATATTGTGGCAATGAGAAAGGAAGGAAAAATGTATGGAATTATCGCTTGATCGTTTGACAAAGCATTATGGAAGTAAGATAGCGGTAGATTGTGTCAGTGCAACGTTAAGACCGGGCGTATATGGACTTTTAGGGGCTAACGGTGCGGGCAAGACAACACTGATGCGTATGTTGTGTGCTATTTTGGAGTCAACATCAGGGGAGGTACTTTTAGACGGAAAAGAAGTAACCTCTATGGGTGCAGATTATAGAAATATATTAGGTTATCTGCCGCAGGAGTTTGGTTACTATCCGGGGTATACGGCAAAAGAGTTTTTGATGTATATTGCGGCTTTAAAAGGAATACCAAAGAATATAGCTGAGAAACGAACAGAAGAACTGCTCGAGGTAGTCGGTTTGGGCAGTGTAGCTGGCAAAAAAGTGAAGACTTTTTCCGGTGGAATGAAACAGAGAGTAGGTATTGCACAGGCCTTATTGAACGATCCGGAGATTTTGATCTTGGATGAACCGACAGCGGGATTAGATCCAAAAGAGAGGGTGCGTTTTCGAAATCTTTTATCGGATTATGCGGGGGATAAAATTGTAATTCTTTCCACGCATATTGTATCTGATATCGAAGCCATAGCAGATGAAGTGTTGCTTATGAAAAAAGGAAAATTTGTATTACAGGGAAAGATACCGGAGATGGTTGAAAAAGCAAACGGAAAGGTATGGGAGCTCGTGGTATCTCCTGAAGAAGCCAGAAAATGGCAGGAAAGAACAATAGTTGCGAATTTGAGACACGAGGGAAAGCAAGTAATATTGCGTATTCTTTCTGATTCGATACCCGATGAGAGAGCTATGTCATGCGAGGCTTCATTGGAAGATTTGTACTTATATTATTTTGGATCAGGGAAAGGAGCAAGATAGATATGGAATTATTTTTGTTAGAACATAAAAAGATGTGGCGTAAGACCGGTACAAGAATCAGTGTCATTTTGTGCTTTGCTTATGTTGTGATATTTGCGAGTGTTTTAAACTATCAGTGGTTTACCTTTGGAAGCCATAATCCCTACCAGGCTGCTTTCGGCAACGATTTTGACGGATACGTTAATATCAGGAGCAGCCAGGCGTATGCAAAAGCATATGCGGGAGAACTGACGGACGAAACGGTACAGGAGCTGATAAAAGACTATCAAAATGTGGTAGCTAATGGCAAAGGGACTAAAAATCTGGACTGGGAGGCAGTCACTGGATGGCTTAGTGTATTATATCCGGAATTATATGACCCCAATATGACCTATGGCAATCTTATGATAAGCTATGTCGAACCCGGGAAGGTTACAGGTCTTTATGAGAGAAGGGAACAGGCGATCAGAGATTTTCTACAGGCCAATGGGCAGTCAGGAAAAGAAATGGAATATCTGCTTCAAATGAATGAAAAAGTAAATACGCCATTTCAATATGATTGGACAAGGAGCTGGTCAATGCTTCTTGGAGATGCAATTCCCCAATATAGTATGGTAATAGCATTGTTCCTTGCAATCGTTTTATCATCGGTATTTGCAGGAGAGTGGCACGACAATACAAGTTCTTTGATCCTTACAATGAAAAACGGATGGCATAGAGTGGCGTGTGCAAAGGCAGGAATTGGTATAGCTTTTGCTGTGGAACTGTTTGCGATGATTTTTGTTGGAACTGTTGCAGCTCAGTTATTTTATTTGGGAACAAGCGGATGGAATATGTCAATTCAAAATATCAAGATGACAGCTGTTGCACCTATGAATATGCTGCAGGCGGAAATTTATGAATATGCATATTTGTTCCTTGGAATGATTGGATTTGCAGGACTTGTCATACTGATATCAGCATCTGTAAAAAGTAATGTGCTTGCACTTTTATTTAGTCTCACAGTTATATATGGACCAATGATGATCGTGGAATATCTTCCATATACAATGCAGAAAGCATTGGATCTATTACCATTGGTGGGAAGTTCGGCAGATATTTTCCGAACAAATACGTTCAATATCTTTGGAAAGATCATCTGGTCACCATATTTGCTTATAATTGTTCCTGTTTTGATAGGTGTTTTATGTATACCGTTCGCTATAAAGAATTGGTCAAGGAGGATGAGGATATAGTAAGAATATGGTAGAGAAGCAGAGAAAAGCAGAAAATGCGTACAAGTATGGATTTATTTTACGGTATCCGCAAGGGAAAGAGGATATTACCGGCGGTGCATATGAACCGTGGCATTATAGATATG
>JAFLRM010000008.1:0-41290 GCA_022511465.1 Acetatifactor sp.
GTTTTAAGAAGGACATCAGCAAACGGGAAAACATGGGATATGATGAAAGTACCGATCGCTACACCTGCCACGCCGGGAAGCATCTGACGGAGGTGGGAAAAAAGAAACAGAAAAGCAAAAGCGGCTATGAGTCAGAAGTAACCATCTATGAATGCGAGGACTGCGGAGGCTGCCCTTACAAAGAAGCATGCACAAAAGCGAAGGGGAACAAAAGGCTGTATGTCTCCAAAAGCTTTCTAGAAAAGAGACAGGAGTCCTACGAGAACATCTTGAGCGAAAAGGGGATCCTGTACCGGATGAACCGTTCCATTCAGGTGGAAGGAGCCTTCGGAGTACTAAAAAAAGATTATGAGTTCCAGGGATTTTTACTGCGAGGGAAACCAAAAGTAAAACTGGAGATTCTTCTGCTATGTATGGGCTACAACCTCAACAAGCTACACGCAAAGATACAGAGTGACAGGTTGAGAAGCCATCTGTTTGCAATAAAAAGCGCATAGGAAAGATACAGGTTTTATTAAAGTACGCCAAAAACAGGGACGAAATCCACAAAAAGAGATTTTGTTCCTGTTGCTATTCACAAAAAAGAAGGAGCATCGCTCCATAACTATAAATTAGTTATTTTGCAACACTCCCATTTTGGTTAAAAGCAGTATACTATATGCAAAGCAACTATTTATGAGTAGGAAAGATAAATTAGTTAATAGACCATTAAACAAAACCAAAGATTATACTTTCGATGAGATGGTTTCTTTGCTTTCATACTATGGCTTTGAATTAAAGCCAAGAGCCGGGTTTGGAGTAAAATTTATAAAAGATGGTTCTAGCCAAGTTATAAATTTCCATAAACCACATCCAAGTGGAGTGCTAAAGCGATATGTGTTAAAACAGGTAATCGAAAAATTGCGGAAGGATGGCTTGTTATGAGCAGTTTATTATCATATAAAAACTATAGTGGAACAGTAGAATACTCAAAAGAGGACAAATGTCTATATGGAAAGGTAATAGGAGTGAAATCTTTATTATCGTATAAGGGAAATTCGGTAGAAGAATTGGAAGCAGACTTTCAAAGTGTAATTGATGAGTATCTGAAGGAATGTAAAGAGCGTGGTGTTGAACCAGAACAATCATATAAGGGATCTTTTAATGTTAGAATTAGTCCGGAGTTGCATAGAACGCTTGCGATTTATGCAGTGGAACACGGGAAAAGTTTAAATGCCGTGGTTGAAGAGGCAATTGGGAATATGGTCGGATAAGCCCCGCCTGCATATTGTGTTTGTAAGGCGGGGCTATCTTTTTCTTTATTTCTTATACCTCTCCACAACCTTCTCCACTGCATGGATCACATCTCGAACATCCCCATCGGAAAGCGAATAATAAAGCGGCAGACTCATGACTTCGGTGTAATATTTCTCGGCGTTGGGGCAAAGTCCTTTGCGATAGCCCAGGCTTTCGTAGTAGGAGTGCCAGTACACAGGCAGGTAGTGTACCTGAGAGTGGATTCCTTCCGCGTGGAGCGCGTCAAAAAACTGCCGTCTGTCACAGTTCATCTGCTCCCTGCGGAAACGCAGGATATAGAGGTGGCGCGTGGTGTTGGACTCCGGGATCTCGCGCTGCACCTGCAGCTGGGGAATCCTGGAAAAGGCATTGTCATACATAGCTACGATCTCTTTGCGGCGTTTGGAAAATTCTTCCAGCTTGTCCAACTGGCTCGTAAGAAGTGCGGCCTGAAAATCGGTCATGCGATAGTTGAAGCCGTACCCCACCTGCTCGTTGTACCAGGGATCATCAGTGGGGTGTGCCATCAAGCCGGGATCTCTTGTGATGCCGTGGGAGTGTGCCAGCACCAGCTTATTATACAAAGCTTTGCTGTTGGTAGTGACGGCGCCGCCCTCACCGGAGGTCACAGTCTTTACCGGATGAAAACTGAATGTTGTCAGATCTGCAATATTTCCCACTGGCTGACCGTTGTATTTGGTGCCGATGGAGTGGGCGGCATCCTCGATCAGGATCAGGCTGTGGCGTTTACAGATGGCACGGATGGCGTCAAGCTCCACCGCCTGCCCGGTGAAATCAACTGCGACAACCGCCTTGGTATTCTCTGTGATATGTGCTTCGATGGAGGCGGGATCAATGTTGTAGGTCTCGGGGTTGATGTCCGCAAAGACCGGCCTTGCGCCGCAGTACAGTGCGCAGTTGGCGGAGGCCGCGAAGGTGATGGGGGTGGTGATGACCTCGTCTCCTTCCTCGATGCCTGCAGCCATAGCTGCAATGTGGAGTGCAGCCGTTCCATTGCTCACCGCCACACAGTATTTGGCACCGGTAACCTCGCACAAGCGCTGTTCCAACTGGGTAATGCGGGGACCGCAGGTCAGATGATCGCTTTTTAACGTCTCCACTACCGCCTGAATGTCGGCGTCATCAATATATTGCTTTCCGTAGCTTAATGGAGTCTCCCGCACGGGAGAGCCGCCTTCGATTGCAAGTTTCTCCATAGTTAACCTCCCATTTTGTGTGTTTCAGAATAAGGTCATTATACCATGTTTTCCGAAAAAAGAGAAACAGTAGCTTGCACAAAAATAATGTCATTAGTATAATAATTTATGAATTATGTAAAAAAATGGAAAAAGGGTGAAAATAGATGGCCAAATTGAAAGCTTTTTTGAAACAGAGGAGAGTCATTTTAGGCATATTGATCCTGGCATCTGCCGTTAGATTGATCGGCCTGGGAAGCTGGCCGGATGGCTGGTTTCAGGATGAAGCGTATGCTGCTTACAATGCCTGGGCCCTTATGACCGAGGGAATAGACAGCTGGGGCTATCATTTTCCGGTTTACTTTGTTGCCTGGGGCAGTGGTATGAGTGTATTATACTCTTACGTGGCGGCTCTGCTATTTCGCCTGTTTGGCAGTAACCTTTTGGTATTCCGGCTGCCACAGGCAATCCTTGGGATCCTGAGTGTGTATGCAATGTATCGCTTGGCCAGTGAGCTGTGGGACGAGCGGTTTGGAAGGTTGGCAGCCTTAGTGTTGGCGATCAATCCATGGCACATTATGAATACCCGCTATGCGCTGGATGCCAATATGGCTCCGGGAATGTTTATCTTTGGAGCACTGTTTTTGGTCTACGGACTTCGCAAAAGTCACAAGTATCTGGTCTTATCTGCTATCTTTCTGGGACTTACGCTGTACTGTTACGCTCTTACCTGGTTGATCATACCAGTTTTTCTATTGCTGTTTCTATTATTATATTTTAAAGAGATTCCGCGTAAGTGGACGACTTTGCTGGCTTTGGCAATTTTGTTCCTCATGGCGATTCCGCTTATGCTGTTCCTTTTGATCAACCATGACTATTTGCCGGAGATACGGACTTCCTTTTTGTCCATTCCGAAGCTGATAGGATATCGGGGAGCCGAACTTAATTTTAGATTTTTGACGGAGAACCATGATCAGCGTGTTCAAATAATCCTGGAACATCAGTATGACGATGTCGCTTATACCGCAAGCGACCTTGTGGGAGCCTATTATCTGTTTACCACACCACTGTGGTTGTTTGGAGTAGTTAACCATTTATACCGTTTAGTCCGCAACTGGAAGTTTGGGCGCAATTCTCTGGAGCTTGTACCGCTTTTGTGGCTTGTCAGCGCGTTTGGAGTGTGCTCGCTGCACTTTCTGGTGTCGATGATCCATTTCAACATGGTTCATATTCCCATTATATTTTATGGAGCCTACGGGCTGTACCGGCTTGCGGAAATTCTGCGCAACAAGGCGCTTGTCCCAGTCTGTTTGGCATTCTGGTGTATTTCTTTTGTACTGTTTGGGCAGAGGTATATCACTGAACCGTGTAGCTATTACTACAATAATACGACGGACGAAGCGATCGAAGCAGCCAAAGAGATTGCAGACGGACGGCAGATCACTATATTTGGATGGCCTACCGTCAAGTACAGCATATTATTGTGGCATGAGCTCCCGCGCGTCAGCTATTATTATCAAAACGTGGTTTATACTGGGGATCCGAAATGGCAGGAGATTGAAACATTTGAACAGTTTCATTACATTGCAGATTATGAGGATTGGAATGAGGTGACGGAGGATGGCATTTACATCATCTATAATTCTTATGAAGAAATGTTCCGGGATCTGGGATTTGAACTGGAAATGATCAATGACCGCTATGCGGTAGCAGTCGGTCCCACAGCCTTGACAGCAATCCCGTAACGATCAGAGCGGCTAAAAACACCCAGAAGGCATAAGTTAAAGCCGGGTAGTAAGAGTAACCTGTCTGGTAGGTAAAACGGCATAAGATGCGTGAGGACGAGGAAAGTCCGTTCCATTCATAGTTGGATGTGTTGTCAAGGTAAAGGTACTCCTTGTCGGTGGCCATCAGGGTGAAAGATGTATTGTCGGAAGGATCCGAAATATTTTCTACGCGGATGGTAAAATGATCTCCTAAACAATCGGAAGTTTTAACAGAAAGGGACAGAAAAGAACTGTTGGGGCATGACCGCACAGACAGGGGCTGCTGGACGATAACTGTGTCTTCCCTCAGTACTTGGATCAATGCAGCGGCGTTCTCTGAGATGTCGGCATCATAGCACAGTGCAACATCTACATTTGTTAATTTGTCGTAGCTGGATGTGAATGACTGGGTGACGGCATCTCCTGGAAGTAATTCCGGTGTGGTGATAAAATGGGCAGCATTCAAGGTCTCGTCAGTATAAACGGGAGCTAGTTTTCTGTTCAGAACAAAGATCATCATGCAAACTGCCAACAGCCAGATGATTATTTGAAGCACAAGTAAAATGCGAGGTTTTGCAGGTTTGATCATGGAAAAACTCCTTTTGCACAAAACTTTTTGACTTAGTATAACACAAAATTGGTACACGAGGAAGTGTAAATGATAAAAAAAGAAAAACTACAAAGATATATGATTTTTTTTATTATGCTACTGGCATCCGCCGTCAGATTGATCGGCCTGTCCAAACTCCCTGCCGGGGTGTTGCCCGATGAAGCCTATGGAGCTTACAATGCCTGGGGGTTGATGACGGAGGGGATGGACAGTAGGGGATATTGCTTTCCGGTGTATTTTGTGGCTTGGGGCAGCGGTATGAGTGTATCGTACTCCTATCTGGCGATTCCACTGTTTCGGCTGTTTGGCAGCAGTATTCTTGTGTATCGCCTGCCTCAGGCTATCCTGGGGATCCTGAGCATTTATGCATTTTATCGGTTGATCAAAGAACTGTGGGGAGTTCATCTGGGCCTGTTAGCCGCCTTTGCGTTGACTATCAATCCATGGCACATTATGAATACACGTTTTGGTTTGGATGCGAATATGGCTCCGGGAATGTTTTTGTTGGGACTGCTATTTCTGGTACTGGGGTTTAGTAAAAAAAGCAGATATCTGATCGTATCCGCTGTCTTTTTTGGCTTGACGCTGTACAGCTATGCTCTTACATGGCTGATGCTGCCCTTGTTTTTGTTATTGTATATGCTGTGTTACAGGGGGCGGATCATTGCACTTTTCTTGTCAGACAAGGCAGGAAAAAGGGGGAAACTGGCGTTGGCAGGTTTTATGGTCCTCCTCTCCCTGCTGGCTCTGCCATTACTCTTGTTTGTGGCGGTCAACATGGGTTGGATGGATGAGTTGAGAACTGCCTATTTTTCTATTCCGAGACTCCAGAGCTTTCGGGGGGAGGAGTTAGACCTTGCTCATATTGGGGAGAGTGCGTCGGAGCTGTTCCGGATCCTGATGGTACAATATGACGGAGTCGGCTATACTTCCAGCCAGATCGTGGGGGCGTACTATCTGTTTACCTCTCCCTTTATGCTGATCGGGCTGTGCAGTCAGATCTGGTCGGCGTGCCGGATGGTTTGGAAGAAAGGGAAAGAATCGAAAGCAGCAGTGGAGAACGGATTTCAGTATATGATGCTTCTCTGGACGATCAGTGCACTGCTTGTCTGTATGTTGAACGAAAGGATCTCGACTATCCATATCAATATGCTTCATATTCCGGCGGTGTTTTATGGTGTTTATGGGATATGGAGAACGGCGGAACTTGTGCGGGGAAGGTGGTTTCTGCCACTGTGCCTGCTGGCATGGGGCCTGTCCTTTGGCATCTTCTTAAAAGACTATATTACAGTACCTTCGGGATATTTTGTGGATGAAAGAGCAGATGAGGCGCTAAAGCGGGCGCAGGAGTTGTCAGGAGGACAGGTCACTATATTTGACTATACGATCATAAAATATAGCTATCTGCTGTGGAGGGACAAACCTTCTGTTTCTGACTATGCGCAGAATGCAGTGTATGAGGGTGACGCGGCATGGGAGGAGCTTGTGGCCTACGGGAACTACCGCTATGTGAGTCGTTTGGAGGATGTGACGGAGGATGGAGTGTATATCCTGCTCTTTAATTATGAGGATACCTTTACGGAGATGGGTTTTCTGGTGGAACCGGTCAATGACCGGTACTGCATCGCCTACCCGTGGGAAGGATGAATATTGTGAAAGATATAGAAAGGGACAGGCTTCCTCGTGAGAAATTGGTTAGATAATTTAAAAATATTTCTAAAAAATAGGACATATCTGTTGGCGTTGAGTCTAACGGCGATGTGCAGCTATGGTTTTTTGGTGACCCACGCCACGGTGGGGATAGATGACACACCATACACATATTACTTTGAGGACGGGTTGGTGGCCATCGTGGGTCGCTGGGCGCTGTATCTATTGAACAAGGTGGTGCACATCGCAGATTTTGCACCTTTTGTGACGGATCTGGCGGGTGTGCTTCTGCTGATGGCGGCAGTCACTCTGTGGTGCGCGCTCTTTTATTCTATTTTAGGGGAGCGTCTGCCGTGGTATGGTTATATGTTTTTTGCGATGGTATTTCTATCCTGCCCGCTGATCAGCGAGGTATACACCTATTATCTGCACAACGGTGTTTCTATCGGCTATCTGTTTTGTGGCCTCAGCTTGTGCTGCTTTCGGGAGGGCAAAAGGCGTTTGGAGCAGAGAGAGCCGAGACGATGGATGCTGCCTTTTCTGGGGGCTGCGGCAGGATTGTGGATTGCCATCGGCTGCTACGAATCTCTGATGATCGCGTGGCTTTTGGGAATCTGCCTGATGTTTCTAACAGAGCGGTTTGCCGGAGAGAAGAACAGAGTTTTTTGCGGCCTGCTGGCAGCGGCGGCAGTGGCGGTGATCAGCATTGTGTTGCGCAGTGTGATGATCGCGGCGGTCATCAAGGTGTTTGGACTGGAGTATCTGAGGGAGGATGCGTTGCAGCGCTCCATAACCGAGATGCTCTCTTGGATGTTCCAAGAGGGTGCCAGAGCGGAATTTGCCATGGTGCTCAAGCGGACGTTTGTCATGTATGGTGCTTTTGCTTACGCCTATTATCCGATCAAAATCTTTGTGTTCGCATCAATTGTCATTGTGTGTTTTGGTATTTGGAGGAGTATTCGCCAGAGAGATCTGTGGGTTCTATTTTTCACCTTTGGAAGCTTTGTGGCGTCCTTTCTCTTGCTCTTTGTCGAAGGAAGTGCGACGCTGTACCGTTCGGCGCAGTTTTTGCCGGTGGTCTGTGGTTACGGAGCTCTGGTGGCTGTATATGCGGTGAATGGTCTGGCAGCAAGGCTGCAAAAGAAACTGGCCGGTCTGTTGAAGGTGTTGACAGTGTTTGGATTAACTGCCGTTGTTTGGAATCAGTGTACCGACATGAACCACTGGTTTTATGTGGATTATCTGAAATATGAGAGTGCAAAGGAGACTGCAGCAAGGATCGCCTATGAGCTGGAGAAGGACTTTGACATGACGAAGCCCGTGGTATTCACCGGAACCTACGAGATACCTGAGGGGCTGATCGAGGATGCTTATGTGCCCTACGGCTCGAAAAGATTCTATCAGATCAACAATATCACCTCCCGCATAGATGAACAGCTTTTGGAGAAATTCTATCGTCCCCAGGGTGTGTGGGTGGCCCAGACGCCTGCACTGTCTGTTATTGACTGGGGACGCTATGCCTTTGGTGACGACACGGAGCTGGTGCATTTTTTTGCCATGCATGGACACGAGATGGTGCCCCTTCTGAATACAGAGTACATGGATGCGGAGGTTCTGTCTGTGGATTGGCCCCATTTCCCGGTAGAGGGCTCTATTGTGGATGTGGGAGAGTATATTATCGTGCATTTTTAATGTAAGAAAAGGACTTTGGAGGAAAGGTTTCTTATGATAAATTTTTTAAGATGGTGGAGAGAGGATAAACGATATATGACCATGGCAAAAGCGGGACTGTTGGCACTGCTTCCGCTGCTGTGTTGTGTGGTATATTGCGCTTCCCGGGGGAGGACTATCGGCCAGGTATATCTGCCAAATTCTATGTGGACCGATGAGCTTTTCTATTATAAACAGGTGGAAGGCGCCGTAGGTTTTGGATATCCACAAGGGTATTTTGGTTACAATGAGAGCCAAGCGTTGAAGTTGTCCTTTGGCGCATGGAGTCCGGTGTTGGTGTGCCCTTGGCTCCTGTGGGGGATGTTTTTTGGATGGAATCTTATGTCTCCCATCATCTGCAATATCTTTCTGATGATGATCTGTTGCTTTTTCTATGTTTGGATGGTGAAGCCTGCCTGGAAGCAGTTGGGCATTTTGGCATTATTATTCTGCCTCTACACCCCCTTTGTGCGGTATATGTTGTCGGGAATGCCGGAGGTGATCTGCTTCAGTGTGTTGATCTGTTTTTACAGCTTAACGGTCAATTATCTGGGGCGAGAAAAGGGGTGGAAACTGGCCCTTATGTTTGTCATGTCCGGTACAATGACTTTGATGCGGCCATACTTGTTTTTGTTTCTTTTGCTGCCGGCGTACCTTTGGGTGAAAAAGGACAGATGGAAAGGAGCAATAGGTTCTATAATAGTCATGGCTGTGACAATGGGACTTTATGTTTGTGTTAATCATTACCTGGTAGCAGAATATTTTTATCCATTGTTTTCCACGGATTGGGGGACAGCATTTTCTGAACAGGGTGTAGGAGGAGGTTTACTTTACACTCTGAGAAAATTACGTTCTACGGGCATAGATTTCTGTCTGTATATTGTGGAGGCTTTTCGCTCCGGTATGGCAGCGGGAGCATTTTTTGCCGGTTATGTGGCGGTGTTGTGTGTATTCATTGTTGAAGGTCTGCGGGATTATCTTGCATTGCGACAGCGGCGCCGGGAGAAAAGGATGACAGGGGGAGCGCTAGCAGATGTTGACTCTGAGGACAAGCCTCGGGTTAACAGATTGATCATTGAAATACACATGGTTTTCAGTTTTGCAGCCATGTTGCTTGCCTTGCTTTTGATATATCAACTGTATGATGGCAGTAAACATTTGCTGACCTTTATAGCAACGGGGATTTTTTTGGTGCCGCTTATGAACACAAGGCATTATAAGAAAACGGTATTTCTGGGGCTTACGTTTGCCTTTTTTTATTCCTATATGGCCGTAAATCCTTATGACTATCAGGTGCCTTTTGTAACGGTGGAACGTCAGGAAAGCGTAGAGAAATGGACAGGCGTACTTGAGGAGGGAATGCACTTGAAAGCGGAGGATGTCCCCAGCTTTGACAATGTGGTCATATGGGTGACTAACGATGAGACGGAATCTGGCGGCAAAGGATCACAATGGCAGCTATTGTACAGTCTGCCGGAAGGGTTTGGCATCAGCTGCTGTCTGCCGGAGTACGTGATAGAGAATTTTGATACTTTGAAATGTGGGTATATGGCTACAATAACGGATGGCAGCATCGACGAAATGTGTCGTGACGCAGGTTATAGGGAATTGTACCATGACAGCAGCATGGTACTGTATGCTATTGGGCAAGACGGATGAGCACGAGGAGAAAAAGGAAAGATTTTATGAATAGAACTTATAGAAAATATAGTAGTCATATATTTTTTTGTGTGCTGTTTGCGGCGTATCTTGCGGTAACGTTGTTCCTGTTTCACCGACAATCCGTGAACTATGGTGACAAGTACATTTCAGATATGGCTTCCTATATAGCGGAGATCATGGGAGTGTCTACAGGATATGATTTCCCGTACCCGGTTATGTTCTGGATCGCAGAGTTCTTCAGCCTTTTCATTGGTCCCAAACATGCGATGGCTTTGACGGTGACCGGACTCAACGCTTTGACGGTCCTGATATTGAAGTATTATTTTGATCGTTTCCTGCGGGTAAGCCGTGGGGAATTATGTGATCATGGTTCTACTATATTAGTGTATTTATTGCTTTTTATGTCCATGCTTTTTCCTTTCAGTTATTTGGGAAGATATCATACCTTCGATGAAGGCTTTTTGTATCGCTATAAAGGCACCTTTTCCCCCAACCCCTTTCACAATGCCACTTATCTGGCGGCAAGGCCGTTTGCCGTGATCGCCTTTTTTTTGGCCGTGGATATATTACAGCAATACGAGGACCAAGCAGGCAAGCTGCGGTGGAAGTACCTCGCTTTTTCTGTGATCCTGCTGGTGGCAACCATGACAAAGCCCAGTTTCACTTTGATATTGGGAAGTGTCTGTGGAGTTATCATGCTCTGGAGGCTGATACGCAGTAAAATGAAAGGCTTAAAAGCTTTCCTTCAGTTTGGGGTAACCTTTATTCCGACTTTTCTGGCGTTGTTGTATCAATATCGCGGTGTGTTCACGGGAGAGGCCGGCGGAGAAGAGAAAGGGATCGGCTTCGGCTTCCTCACTGCATGGAAGACGGCCACGGACAATGTGTTTCTCTCTGTTCTATTGGGAATAGCTTTTCCTTTGAGCGTAGTACTGTTTCAAAGAATGAAGGTTCGTGCGAACGCATATCTCTTGTTTGGCTGGCAGTTTTACGCGACAGGTCTTGTATCGCTTATCTTCCTGTACGAAAAAGGATACCGGCTGCCGCACGTAAACTTTGCGTGGGGTTACATGTATGGTCTGTTCTTTTTATATATGATCAGTTTAATTGCGTTGGTTCAAGAGACAAGATTGCGCAAACAGGCCGCTTGGAAGCTGATATTGCAGTGGATCATGTTTGCCGCCCATATGATATGTGGCGCGGACTATTTTCGGATCGTGGTCAGCGGTGAACTATATTTGTAGCAGGATGGAGATACAACTTGTATTTTACTATCTCCCTGTAGTATGGTAAAATAATACTTATTTGAATATTAGTGTCAAGTATTGTCGGGAGTACAACATGAAAGACAGAATCTATGTATGTCATACCTACTATCAGGTATACGTGACCTTTTTAAAAGAGTTAAAATTGCGGGAACAGCGTGGGGAAGCGGGGCAGGAGCCCGGAGGTGCCACCCTGGTCCTCTCTAAGATGTCCAATAACTTTGAGAACCTGAAGGAGCGTGTGGAGAGCACAGGTCTGTTCGAAGAAGTGGTGGAATTTGATGAGAAGAGGGAAGATTTCTTTCCGCAGCTTGCAAAATGGCGCAAGAACACCGGAAATTTTATCGGAAACCTTTTGTACCGCATCCGTTTTACCAGAGAATATGCCAGGTTGGAAGCATCCTATGTGCCGGTGGATTTTCGAACCTACAAGGATGTGTACGTCTACTGTGATTCCGATCCGATCGGTTATTATCTGAATCAGTACCGGATTCCCTATCATGCGCTGGAGGATGGCCTGAACTGCCTGAAGAATTTTGATGCGGCGCGCTATGATAACAGAGGGCACTTTAAGTTAAAAGTATTTCTCTCCCAGAGGATGAACCTGATCTTTGTGCAGAACGGTTACGGAAAGTATTGTCTGGATATGGAAGTGAACGACAGCTCCCTGATCAAATATCCCTGCCCTAAATATATAGACGAGCCCAGACAGGCTCTGGTGGACAGACTCACTGAGAAGGATAAGGAGCTGATCCTGCAGGCATTTATTCGCGATAAAGAGGGTCTGCAGCGACAGATCGAGGAGAGCGGCCGGGTAGGAGATAAAATTCTGATCCTGACAGATCCGCTCTGCACTTTGGATGTGAGGGAGCGTATCTTTCGGGATATTATCAAAATGTATGAGAAGGAGGGAACTATTTTTCTAAAGCCTCATCCCAGGGATGAACTGGATTATCGGAGACTATTCCCTGAATATCCACAGTTTGATGCCACGGTGCCCATGGAAATGTTGAATTTTTTTCCGGGGCTGCGTTTTCGCAAGGTAGTGGCGGTTCTCACGGAGATCAAGGCGATCCGGTTTGCGGATGAGGTGGTCCGTCTGGGGGAGGATTTTATGGATACCTACGAGGATCCTCTGATCCACCGCCAGAATGAGCAGATATAGAGGGGTAAAGCGAATGGAGCGGTCTTTGTTCAAGAGAATTTTGGATAAGACAAATAGTATAATTATCTTTTTTGACCGGATACCATTGTGGTGGTTGTTCTTTTTGCTGTTTGCGCTCGTATTTACCCCCTTTCTGATCTTGGGGGAGGGGAGCATTTTTGAATATCACGATCAGTTGGACGAGTCCATGATGAATATCGTGCTGACTGCCAGGCATCTGGGAGAAGGACTTGACGTATTGCCTGAGATGATGGGTGGGATCAATGCCAGCGGTCTACAGCCCTCCGCGGTGTTGTTTGTCCCATTGTATTGCATCCTGCCAACGTTTTGGGCATTTCTTGTGCAGTATGCAGTGTGTTTTGCCGCTGCTTTTTTGGGCATGTATTTCTGCGTAAAGGAGCTGACAGGCAGCAGCATTCTGGCAGTGACAGCGGCAGGTTGTTTTTGTATGTTGCCGTTGTACCCGATCTACGGGCTGTCAGAAATGGGAATTCCTATGGTCCTCTATGCGTTTTTGAGGCTGTGGAAGAAAAAGGCACCGTGGATCAGCTTGGTGTTGGTGGTATTCTTTGGTCTGACCAGCCACTTGGTCTGTACCGGATATGTGGTGCTGGCCTTTTGGGGAATGGCGCTGGTTATCACCTGGCTTCGCAGACGTAAGGGCAGCAAGTGGCTTGTGGCGGCATTTTGCCTTCTGTTGGGAGTGTATGTGATCGTAAATAGAAGCTTATTTGTGGATCTGCTCTTTAGCCGGAGTTCTTACGCCAGCCATCGGGAGGAGATCGTCAATTACGCCCAGCCGTTTTGGGAGACAGTGAAAAGTGTGTTCCTGCAGAGCGCCCAGCATGCGGCATCCCAGCATCAATATTTAATTTTGCCGATCGTTCTTCTGTTAGTGATCGGAGCCTTCTGTCTGAAAAGACTTTCTCAGAAAACCCGTGTCCGATACTGGATGGCGGTTGGAGGCTTTGCTCTGTTGGTTGCCATCGCTTTGTTTTATGGATTGTGCAAGAGTCAACTGATAGTAGACTTAAAAAATAGCAGTGATGGGTTTTTGCGCTATTTCCAGGCGGAACGATTCTATTGGCTGTATCCTGCCGGCTGGTATTTGGAGTTTGCGCTGTGCTTTTCCCTGTGGTGGGGTGATCCGGGAAGGAAGTTGTCCGGTATCCGGCAGTCGGCACTGCTTAAGGTGTTGGTACTTGTAATGGTGCTGTTGCCAACCTTGCAGCTATTAAAGGTAAACTCCTTCTTATACATGAATATAAATCAGATAAACAACGGCTCGAACGTTACCGGATACATTTCCTGGGAAAGCTATTATGCGGAAGATCTGATGCAGGAGCTGGAGGGAGTGATCGGGCGGGATATGACCACTTACCGGGTTGCGCACTTAGGAATATGCCCGGCCCCGGCGCTGATGCATGGTTTCTATACGGTGGATGGCTATTCCAACAGTTATTCCCTGGAATACAAGCATCGTTTTCGACAGGTTATCGCCCGGGAGCTGGAAAAGAACGAGCAGACGCGTCTATACTTTGACGAGTGGGGAAGCCGTTGTTACCTATTTAATAGCTTATCCGGCAATGCTTGGATGATCGGTAAAAAAGACAACATGGTTTATGAGCGACTGGACTTTGATATGGAAGCATTGCGGGATCTGGGCTGTGAGTATCTGTTTTCCTGTGGGGAGATAGGAAATGCAGAGGAGTTGGAGATTCAATTTATGGGGTATTATGAGACAGAAAGCAGTTATTGGGGCGTGTGGCTCTACCGCCTGTGACATGTATTTACTGGAAATGTGGCTTATGATAGAATAATAGGAAAAAGCCAAATGGAGGATATTCTGTGATAAGGATGATCAAGAAGCTTCGCATACTCCTGGACGGGAGACAAAAGCGGATCATGGCAGGTCTGATCGTGCTGATGGTGATCGGCGCATTTCTGCAGACCGCTGGTGTGGGGATGCTGGTACAGGTGGTGAATGTGGTCATAGATCCGGACGCCGTGAAGAATAGTCGGGCGGCTGCCATGCTCTATGATCTTTTGGGAAGCGACAGCTACAGCAGTTTTTCCGTCACCGTGATGGCGCTTTTGATCCTGATCTTTGTGGTAAAAAACCTGTTTTTATATGTGCAGCAGAAACTGACTTTTTCTTTTGTATACACTAATCAGTTCCGCACCTCAGAGCGCATGATGCGCAACTATTTGCGCCGAGGCTATGAATTTTATCTGAATGCGGACACGGCGGTGGTACAGCGAAATATCACCTCGGATGTAAATAATATGTACGCTCTGATCCTGGCACTTTTGCAGCTTTTGTCCGATGGGGTGGTATCCCTGTTCATCGTTAGCTACTGTTTTCTGACAAACGGCACTATGACTATGATATTGGCGGTGGTGCTGATCATACTGATGCTGCTGGTGAAAAAGATCTTAAAGCCCATTATGTACAAGGCGGGCAAGGATAACCAGGACTATTACAGCGGCCTCTTCAAGTGGATCTCCCAGACGGTGCAGGGCATCAAGGAGGTCAAGGTAAACGGTAAGGAGCAGTTTTTTGTGGGCGAGTATGTCAAGTGTGGCCGCGGTTATGTGAATGCGGTCCAGCGCTATAGCCTTTACAATAATATTCCCAAGCTGCTGATGGAGACAGCCTGCGTGGCCGCGATGGTGGGCTATATGATCTTTCAGGTGTGTACGGGAGTCTCCACCGAGGATATGCTGGGTGTACTTTCCACGCTGGCAGCGGCGGCTTTCGTACTCTTGCCATGTGTAAACCGCATCAACAACCAGATCAACTCCATCGCCTACTTTGAACCTTTCTTTATGGGGGTCAGCGATAATCTGCAGGATGAAATACAGGGGGACAAAGTAGACATGTCTGCTTTTGCCACGGACAGCAGGAAGCTTTCGGTGGCGGAGCGCATTGAGCTTAAGGATATCAGCTATGCCTATCCCAACACGGATAAGCTGATCTTTGACCACGCGGACCTGACCATTCCTATCGGTACATCCGTGGGCATCGTGGGCACCTCCGGGGCGGGAAAGAGCACCGTGGTGGATATCTTGCTGGGGCTGCTGGAAATCCGCACAGGGCGAATTCTGGCGGACGGTGTGAACGTCAAGGAGAATTACAGGGGATGGCTGAAAAATATTGGCTATATTCCCCAGATGATCTTTATGTTGGATGATACGATACGAAACAATGTGGCTTTTGGTGTGCCCGAAGAGGAGATTGACGAGGACAGGCTTTGGGAGGTGTTGCGGGAGGCTCAACTGGATGAGTTTATTCACACTCTTCCGGAGGGACTTGACACCGGTATCGGCGAGCGGGGAATCCGTCTCTCCGGCGGACAGAGGCAGAGGATTGGTATTGCAAGGGCTCTCTACCACGATCCTGAGGTGTTGGTGCTGGATGAGGCCACCTCGGCTTTGGACAATGATACGGAGGCGGCGATCATGGAGGCCATCAACCGGCTTCACGGGAAGAAGACGCTGATCATCATTGCCCACAGACTCCAGACCATTGAAAAGTGCGATCTGGTGTATCGAGTGGAAGACGGTAAGGTCACACTGGAGCGGGGGCAGTTGTCGAAGGAGAGATTATAATGCGTTTGAGCGTCATTGTGCCGGTCTACAACATGGCGGCAGAGGGAAAACTTAATTTTTGTATGGATTCCCTGGTGGATCAGACCATTGATGACTATGAGATCATAGCGGTGAATGATGCCTCCACGGATCATTCTTTAGAGATTCTCCGGGAATATGAGAAAAGATACCCCAAGAAGGTGCGAGTCATCACCTATCCTGTGAACAGGCGGCAGGGCGGCGCCAAAAACGAAGGGCTGAATGCCGCCTTGGGAGAGTGGATCGGCTTTATCGACAGCGATGACTGGGTGGCGCCGGACTATTATGAGAAGCTGCTCGCCAGAGCCACGGAGACGGGAGCCGACCTGGTAGGCTGTGACTACAGCCTGGTGAACGAGCACACCTTTGAGGTGGGAAAGATTGTGCAAAATAACACCGTCGACCAGACCGGAGAACTGAATGAGGAGAAGCATAGGAAGCTGATCCTGCGGCCGGGAAGCATGGTGATAAAGATTTATAAAGGCAGTGTTATCCGGGACAATCATCTGCGCTTTCCGGAGGGAATATTTTATGAGGACAACTGTGCAGGGCCTTTGTGGTCTCTCTATTTCAGGCATTTTGAGCGGGTGGAGGAGCCCTTGTATTACTATTACCAGCATGGTACTTCCACAGTGCACTATATCTCGGAGGAAAAGTGCAGGGATCGCATGAGAGCCATGGAGCTTTTTTATGAAGAGTGTAGCAGAAGTTTTTTGCAGCAATATCATGATGAGATAGAGTATCGCTTTGTGGAACTTTACTATGTGAACACGCTGTTTTCCTATATGCAGGGCGCGAAACGCCCAAGGTTATCCTTTGTAAAAAAATTGCGGGAAGGTGTGGAATGGCGTTTCCCGGATTTTCAGCAGAACGAGTATTTTAAGAAACTAACCGGACCGGAGGAGCAGAGGTTGGTCGCCCTGCAGAGGAGGTCCGATATCCGATTCTTTTGGGAATATCGGCTGAAGCTGTGGGTCAGGAGGCATAAATCATGAGCAAATTTGAAAAGATCAGGGCGCTGCGCTTGGAACGAAGAAAAGGCTTTCGTGTTCTGGTGGCTGTAGAGCTGCTGGCGCTGCTTCTGGGCGTGATCGGATTGTTTGGTAAAGAGGCAGTGTTTGTGTATCATGCGGCGGAGATGCCAGGCTACTTTGGGAGTTACGCAGAAGATCAGGAAGGGATCGTGGCAAATGAGACAGACGGCACTGCGGGAAATTTGGTGGATTTTGTGGGCATATCACTACCTCGCGGAACCTACCGTGTACAGCTTGCCTATGTCACGGATACAGACGGTTTAAACGAGTGTACGGTTGAGGACAAGGGTTTGGGAGAAGGCCTTGTGCGGTCAAACGGCGCCCATCTTTTTTCGGGATTAGATCATACCGATTTTGACATGTGGCTTCTCCGCGATTCCAGGGAGATGGTGGTGCATGCCGATTACAGTGGGACGGGAATGCTTGCGGTGCAGGATCTGACGATCCGGCAGACCAATGCGTGGAACCGTATGATCCTGTTTTTACTGTTCTGCATTTGCACAGTGATAAATGTGGTGTACTGCTATATCCAGTATGACAGGGTCTATGAGATTTCTGCAAAAAATAAGAATATCACTTTTGGACTGGGGGTTATCATTCTGCTGGCCTCTCTTCCGCTGACCATGGACTATATGGTGGGGAGCGGTGACCTTGTGTATCACTTGATGCGTGTGGAGGGGATCAAGGATGGTATCTTAAACGGGCAGTTCCCTATACGCATCTCGCCGGAATGGCAACAGGGATATGGGTATGCCTCCCCAATCTTTTACGGTGAAACATTCCTCTATTTGGCGGCTATGTTCCGGTTGATCGGCTTTTCGGTGACGACGAGTTACCGCATATTTATGTTTGTTGTGACGGTAGCAACCGTGTTGATCGCTTACCATTGTTTTAAGAGGATATTTGAGGAGGCTTATGTGGGCCTGTTCTGCAGTGCCCTGTACTCTCTCTGTGTCTATCGCATTTATCGGACGCACATTACCGGTTCCTGGGGGGAATGTTTTGGGATCATGTTGTTGCCTTTGATCCTCTACAGTTTCTGGCGGATCTTTACACAGGATGTTCACAAGAAGAGCTATCGGAGAAGCTGGATGCCCCTTACCATTGGATCTGCGCTGCTGTTTCAGTCACATTTGCTCAGTTGTGAGATGGTGGGTGTGTTTACGATACTTTTATGTGTTTGGCAGTGGAGAAAGGTGTTTCGCAGGCAGACTCTTCTTGTTCTGGTGAAGGCGGCAGTATTCAGCGTGTTGCTCAGCGCGTGGTTTATGATTCCTTTTTTGGACTATATGCTCACAGGTGACTTTGTCATTCATCATGTGTCCGGGCGAACGATCCAATCCAGAGGCTTACTTGTGGCTCATCTGTTTTTAACCTTTTTTGAGGACGGCGGCAATGTATTTTACGATACAGCAGGTATGGCGAACAGTGCAGCCACAGGGGTAGGAATCTCGCTGGTGGCGGCGCTGGTGATTCTGGCGGCTCTGCTTTTTACCGGCAGAATTAAGGCACTTAAGGAGGAAGAGCAAAAACTCGGTGTTATTGCGGGGGTATTGTCCTCGGCGGCTATGGTGATGAGCTTAAACCTCTTCCCCTGGGATCAGATTCAGGCGTTAAATGGTGTGGCAGCCTCTCTGGTGTCCAGTCTCCAGACCCCGGCCAGGTGGCTGATCATCCCCAGTGTGGGGCTTACTGTTGTAGCCGGTGTAGTTATGAAATATATGATGGGATGCAGCAAGGCAGGAGCGGCAAAGATATATGTGGCAGGGATGCTGTTTCTCCTGACACTCAGTTCTGTCTACTTGCAGGAGGGCGTGCTGAACACAGCGGAGCCGGTTCGTGTTTACAACAGCGAGGGTATGGGTACCGGCTACATTTCCGGTGCGGAATATCTGCCCTACGGAGCAGCTGCCGACCAATTTATGTACCATGATCCCTACACCATGGGAGATTTGCAGGTGGCGGATCATAAGAAGCTGTCACTGGGGGCAGATGCCTATGTGGCCAATTTGGGGGATCGTGCGGGCAGGATCACCTTCCCCTTGCTATATTACAAGGGTTACCGCGCCTATGGAAAGGCTGGGGAGTGGTTAAACTGTATTGCGGGTGATAATTTTCAGGTGACTGTGGAGATACCGGCAGGCTACGAAGGGGAGATCCGGGTAAGGTTTGTAAGCCCGTGGTATTGGAGAGTGGGAGAAGGTATCACTTGTGTTACGGTTCTGGCGTTATTGTTCCTATTTCTAAAAGATCGAAAGAGGATTGGAGGCTGAAATGAAGCGTGTGGGCAAAATTGATGACAAAATCCTATGGTGCCTGCTCCTGATCGCGGGAGTAGCTTCCGTGCCACTCATGACAGACTATGTTTTCTGGGGAGAAAGTCTGGCGGGAACTTTAAATCAGATCCATGTTCTGGGACAAGGACTCGGCAGCGTATTCCCGCTGAGGGTTATGCCGGTGAGTGATCATGGTTATGGTGCGGCATCCTTACAGGCGAATGTCTTTTATCTGATCCCTGCCCTACTGTATCGGTTTGGGATGGAGATGAAAAATGCCTATAAGTGGACACTGTTTTTGTTAAATCTGGCGACAGCCGGGATCGCTTATCTATGCTTTAGAAGATGCTGCGGAAGCAAGTGGGCAGGGGTGATCGGCAGTATGCTGTTCACCTGGTGTCCCGGCCGATGCAGTGAGATGTATCTGGTAGGCGATCTGGGGGAGACGGCAGCCTGGACCTTTCTTCCACTGATCTTGTTGGGTTTTCGGCTTTTGTATAAAGAGGAGAGGACAGGGCAGGATCACAGGGACGCCGGAGGGGCTCTTTTCTTGGGCTACAGTCTGGTGGCGCTCTCCTCCACGGTAGTGCTCTTTGCGGTGATGGTGATGACGGCGGTATTCTTGTTGGTGATGGGCAGAGAGACCTTTCGGGGAAAAAGGTTGTTTACAGTGGTCTGGGCAGGAGTTATCACATTTTTTGTAAACGCGTGGTTTTTGGTGCCTGCTTTGCTGCGGCTCCGGGAGGTTCCGGCAGTGGCTCCTCTTCTTTTGAGTGATGTGCGAGGCAGCGGAATGTACATCAGCCAGTATCTGACTGTCTTTAATCGGGGCGGTGACGGCGAGCGCCTTATGAGAGAGGGACTGGTAGGAGTCCGGGCCATGGGACCGGGAATTGCGGTGATGCTATTATTGACGGTTTTTCTGTGGATGGTTTTTGTGAAGGAAAAACGGTGCGATGACATACTTGTGGTGGCGTGGGAAAGGCGCTTTGTGGGAAAGTGTATGGGGACTGCAGCAATATTGATGTTTTTCAGCCTGAACCTTTTCCCTTGGGATCTGTTGCAGAATAGGAACATGATCTGCTCTATTTTGCTGGCGGTGATGCACACGCCCGCCAAGCTGGGGATCGTTGCCGATGCTTGCCTGCTCCTATCGGCGTGCATCTTTTTCTCCCTATTGTCAGAAAAGGCAGACGAGAAGGAGGGCAAACTGGTTACTTTGATCGTGGTTGCGATTGCCTTTTGCACTACGCAGTTTTTGCTGGGGGATATTTTACAGACGCGCAGCTTTTTGAGGGAGGCTGAAGTGACGGCACTGTATGCCTCTGAGTTTTCCCTTTTGAGCGGGGAATCTATGGCCTGGAGACTTTGTGAGGTTGTTTCTGCGGTAACCCTGTGTGCCTGTGTGGTGCTGTTTGTTTTAAGGAGACGTAAGAAGTGTTAGAGAAAGTGAATGTTTTAAAAAATAAGAAGATCATCATTCTATTGTGTGTGCAATTGATCCTTATCCTGATCGGTGTTGCAGGACTTTTTGGCGAAACCGGAGTGGTTGTAGGGCAGGAGGATACACAGAAACTTCTTGATGAGGGTGTGGCTCTGCCTGCCGGCGCGTACACGCTCAGGGTTTATTATGACTCCGCAGAAGACGCTGATGGATATTTTGAACCTCAGTCGGAGAGCGAAAAGTTTAAAGCACTCCTCAGTAATCGAGTGTTTCTATTTCAGGGCCTACACGAGAGGGACTGTAGTTTTTTCCTGATGGAAAACGTGGAACATTTGAGATTGGACTTAAACATATCGGGAGCAACTCAGTTTTATGGAGCGGAGATAATCGCCGGTACAGAGGGCAGCCGAATCTATCTCTTCTGGCTGCTGTTGGTCTGCATCCCTTTAGATCTGTTCATCTGGCTTTATATGTGTCACAGGAGGGAGCCGATATCCACAGAGAAGCTGGCAGTACTCTTGGGGATTCCGGCCCTTGCACTGATGGCATCCTTGCCCATGATGGTAGATTACACTTTTGTCGGCGATGATTGGATATATCATGTGGAGCGGATCGAGGCGCTGTACACTGCAATCGTACGAGGCGAACTGCCCAGCCGCATGAGTTCCTTCTGGAACAGGGGGCACGGTTACGCAAGTTCCTTCTTCTATTGTGACACTTTTCTGGTAATTCCGGCGCTTTTGAGGCTTTGGGGGCTTGATCTGACCGCTGCTTACCGCATTTTCCTGCTTGCGGTAAACCTGGCATCCGCGCTGACTGCGTATTTCAGCTTTAAGGGATGCTTTCGCAACAGAAATATCGGCCTCTTTGGCTGTGCGCTGTATACCTTAGCACCTTATCGACTGCATAACGTGTACGTCAGGGCTGCCGCCGGCGAGTACACCGCGATGATCTTCTTTCCGTTGCTTGTGTGGGGCTTTTATCGGATCTACACGGAAGATCCGGATAAAAAGGGTTATCTCTGGAATTGGGTGCTGCCGGTGATCGGCTTTTCCGGTGTCATCCAGTCCCATGTACTCTCCTGCGAGATGACGGGATTTTTTGTGATACTTTTGTGTCTGCTTCTGTGGAAGAAGACCTTTCGCAGAAAGACTTTTCTTGTCCTCTCGGCTACGGTAGGAATGACGATCGTGATAAACGCCTGGTATCTTGTCCCCTTTTTGGATATGATGGTGTCAGACCAGTATCGTTTTAACGGCTTGTCCGGGAATTTGATCCAAAATAAAGGCATTTATTTGGCGCATGTATTTTACACGCTTCAGTCGGCAGGGCAATCCATACCTTTTGAGGCTAACGGCATGCTAGAGGCGGTATCTCTTGGAATGGGAACGGCTTTGTTAGTATGTCTGGCGTTGTGGGTGCTCGTACGGAACAAGTGGGATAAGGAGGATTTGACTGAACAGCAGAAAAATGAGAGGAGAATTGGGGACGTAGGGTTTCTGATGACAGTTCTTGCCATGTGGATGAGTACTAATCTGTTTCCGTGGGATTTCTTGGCATCCCTTAACAAAACGGTAGGAGTCTTGATCGGTACACTTCAGTTTCCGCTGCGGATCAATGCCATTGCCACTGTCCTGGCTGTGTTTACAGCCTGTGCTATGGCAGTCTGGATCCTCCGGGAGAACCCGTGGTTTCTGTCCGGCAAGACGGTGCTTTCCTTGATCGTATTGACATCGATGGTGTTTGGCGCTTATCATCTTAACGATATGCTGTTGACCAGAGAGGCTGCTGTTCATTTGTATTCTGTCCAGAACATGGGAAATACCAGCGTTGCGGCCGGAGAGTACTTTCCTATGAGATTGGATGAAACACACTTGATCGATCATGATCCGATCCTTTCAGATGGGGTGATCATGGAATCCTATGAAAAGGACGGCCTGGAAGTGTTTATGGACGTTGCGGCAAAGGGGGAGGCATGGGTCGAGCTACCCATGTTGTACTATAAGGGATATCACGCGGAGGTGTACGGGACAGGTGAACCGCTGACCGTTGAAAGGGGACGCGATGACGTCAGAGTACTGTTGCCGGAAAATTTTGAGGGAAGTGTCCATGTCTGGTATGGAGGTATGTGGTACTGGCATGTGGCGGAAGCGCTGAGTGTGACGGTAGGAGCAGCATTTCTGCTCTGGTATGTATTTGGGAGGAGAGCTCATGAAAAAAATCGCGATCATCACAGCAAGGGGAGGCAGTAAGCGTATTCCTCGGAAAAATATCAAGGAGTTTTGCGGCAAGCCGATCTTGGCCTATTCCATAGAGGCGGCAGTGAATGCTGGCATTTTTGACGCGGTGATGGTGTCCACGGACGATGAAGAGATTGCCAATGTGGCCAGACAATACGGTGCGGAAGTGCCTTTTTTCCGAAGCGGAGAGACTTCCGGTGACTTTGCCACCACCAACGATGTGCTCCTGGAAGTGCTCTCAGAGTACGAGGGGCGGGGAGAGCGTTTTGATCTGGGGTGTTGCATCTATCCCACGGCGCCCTTTGTGACGGCAGAGAAACTGACGGATGCGGTGAAACAGCTTTCGGAGAGCGATGCCGACACCCTGATCCCGGTGGTCTCTTTCTCCTATCCGCCTCAGCGGGCATTGGTTATAAAGGAGGGGCGTCTGGTGTTTGAATATCCCCAGTATCTGGATAGTCGTTCGCAGGATCTGGAGCCTCACTATCACGATGTGGGTCAGTTCTATGTGTTTCGGACGGAGGCTTTTAGGAGGAACCACAAGCTGATGGTGGGGAATATTCTGCCGCTCGTGGTCTCTGAGATGGAGATACAGGATATAGATAATGAGACCGACTGGGAGATTGCGGAGATGAAGTACCGCCTGATGACAGGGAACAGAAAGGACATCCAATAGAAACGGAGAAGACAGGATGAAGATAGCGCTGCTTTCCAATGTGAATATGAATTTTGTGATCCGTGAGCTTCAGGAGACTCTGTCCGTGTATGAGGCGGAGGGCTATGGCAATGAGCTGGGAATTTTAATGAATCCTGCCTCTTCCTACCATGCCTTTGGACCGGAGATCACCTTCCTCGTGGAGGATCTGATGGAGCTTTTGGAGCATGAGCTGGAGCCGGAGAGCGCCAAGGATAAGGTGGAGGGGTGGTTTGCAAATCTGGAAGGCTGCATAAAAGCGGATGTTATTTATTATGTTTCCGATGCCTATCTGTGGGGAACGGAACTGGAGGTCGTGCACGATTCCGGAAGAAAGGAAGCACTGGAAAGGATCTGGCAGGAGCGGCTGGAGCATTGTGTGTCTTCCCATGCGAATATGCGTATATTTCCCTATCGGCATTTGATCGAGGAGATTGGGGAAAATCAAGCGTTCTCCTCGAAAATGTGGTATATGGGAAGAATCCTTTTAAGCGGCGAGGCCCAAAAAAGTCTCTGCGACTGTATCAGGCAGCGAGTGGAGCTGGAGATGCGGGTGCCCAAGAAGGTACTTCTCTTGGATCTGGACAACACCCTGTGGGGCGGTCTGGCCGGCGAGGCAGATCACACTCCCATCAAGTTGTCTGAGGAGCACGGCGGTCTGGCCTACAAAAATCTCCAGAGGGTGATCCTGCAGATGCAGAGACAGGGGGTTCTTCTGGGGATCGTGTCCAAAAACAACGAGGAGGATGTGTGGGAGATCTTGTCCGATCATCCTCATATGGTGCTTCGACCGGAGCATTTTGCGGCGAAGAGGATCAACTGGGATGCCAAGCATGAGAATATAGCAAAGATTGCAAAGGAGCTGAATCTTGGATTGGATTCCTTTGTATTTTTTGACGATAATCCCGCGGAGCGGGCGTTGGTGAAAGAACTTCTGCCTCAGGTGGAGGTGCCGGTTTTTCCAGAGAAGCCGGAGGAACTGGCGACTGCCATGGCAGAGATTTACCGTCTTTTTTTTGAAAAAGCTGTTCTCACCGACGAGGATATGGTAAAGACAAAGCAGTATGCCGCCAACGTCGAGCGGGCCAAGCTGCAAAATGCGTCAGGCAGTTTTGAGACCTATCTGGAGCAGCTTCGGATCACTATGCGGCGAGTGGAGCCGTCCTCACAGGTGGAGCGCCTGACACAGCTGGTGAACAAGACAAACCAATTTAATCTGACCACCAGAAGATACACACAGACCCAGCTGCAGCAGATGCTTTTGGATGAGAGCAGGCGGATATACTTGTATCAGGTGGAAGACCGCTTCGGGGATAACGGCGTGGTGGCTGTGATCATCGTGAATCTGGGTGAGTCGGTGCCCATGGTGGAAGAGTTTGCCATGAGCTGCCGGGTAATGGGAAAGAATATCGAGTACGCTATATTGGACGATGTGGAGCAGGATCTGTTGGCAGCAGGCTTTGACAGACTGCGGGGAAGCTACCTCCCTACGGCGAAGAATAAGCCGGTGGAAGGACTGTACAGGCAGCTTGGTTACCGCCGGATCGAAGAACTGCCGGAGGGCGGCGTGGTTTATGAAATAGAGATAGCGCAGGCGCCCAAAAGGGTGTATTATGTAGAGAAGGAATAGGAAATAAAAGGAAGGCAGGATGTATGAGATGAAAGAGAAGATCATTGCTCTGATAGAAGAGCTCTTGAAAGTGCCCGCCGGTACGATTACGGAGGACACTCAAATTGAGGACGTGGAACAGTGGGATTCTCTGGCCCATGTTATGATCATCGGTGAGCTGGAGGGGCGGTTGGGCGTATCGATCCCTTTGGAGGAAGCCATCGAGCTGACCGGCGTGCGGGAGCTTCTTGAGAAAGCGGGCGTGTAAGGAGACAGCTGCGTATGAGCGTGAAATTGCGTGAAATACAGGAATCGGATCTGGAGAACATCATGCGCTGGCGCATGGATGAGGAGATTACCAGATATATGAACACCAACCCCAAGCTGACCATGGAGGGCCAGAGGAAATGGTTTGCGTCCATTCGCGGGAATGAGGATGTGCGTTACTGGCTGATCGAGGTGAACGGGGAACCGGCAGGAGTGATCAATCTCACCGGACTTTTAAAAGCTTCGGGAGATTTGGGCTGGGCCTATTATGTGGGAGAAAAGCGTCTCCGCAGCATGAAGACGGCCCTGTCGCTGGAGATGAGCATGTACGACTATGTGTTTGACACCCTTGGGAAACAGTCGGTGTATGGGGACGTGTTCACCCTAAATCAAGGGGTTATTGCACTCCACAAGCTCTGTGGCTGCGAGATTGTGGAGGAGAAAAAGAACCATGTGTGTAAGGATGGCGTCTATTACGATGTGACTTTTATGTGCATGACGGCGGAGCGTTGGAAGAGCATCCGCCGGGATAAAAAATATGAGAAGATTATTTTTGTGTAGGGAGGAGCTTTATGAACAAGACGATCAGGATAGGAAACCGTATTATCAGCGAAAACTCCCCTACTTTTATCGTAGCGGAGATGTCTGCCAATCACCGGATGGATCTTGAGGTTGCGGTGAAGATCATGCAGGCGGCCAAGGATGCGGGCGCGGATGCCATCAAGATTCAGACTTACACGGCGGATACCATCACTCTTGACTGTGACGATCCCTGCTTTCAGATCACACAGGGAACCCTGTGGGATGGGATGACTCTTCACAAGCTGTATGAGCAGGCGTACACGCCCTGGGAGTGGCAGCCAAAGTTACAGAAGATAGCGGAAGAAATGGGTCTGATCTTCTTTTCTTCCCCCTTTGATCTAAGTTCCGTAGACTTCCTGGAGGAGATGGATGTGCCCGCCTACAAGATCGCGTCCTTTGAGATCACGGACATCCCCATGATCCGGAAGATCGCAAAACTGGGCAAACCCATGATCTTTGCCACCGGCGTGGCGCGTCTTTCGGATATTGAACTGGCGCTTGCGACCTGTAGGGAAGAGGGGAATGAGGATGTGGTTCTGTTAAAGTGCTGTTCCGCCTACCCTACGCCCTACGAGGATATCAATCTGAGGACGATCCCCTCCATGGGAGAGACGTTCGGATGTCTCACAGGGCTGTCCGACCACTCCATGGGAACTGCGGTTGCAGGAGCGGCGGTAGCGCTGGGAGCTAAGGTGGTGGAGAAGCATTTGACCCTGAGGAGGGCGGACGGCGGTGCGGACGCCGCTTTCTCCATGGAACCGGAAGAATTTAAGGAGATGGTGGAGCACATCCGTATTATTGAGAAAGCTCTTGGAAAAGTAACTTACGATCTGACCTCCAAACAGGAGAGAGAGAGAGAACACTCCCGATCCCTGTTTGTGGCGAGGGATATGAAAGAGGGAGAGATCTTCACGCCGGAGAATCTCCGATCCATAAGGCCGGCGAACGGTCTGCATACCATGTATTATGAGGAGCTTTTGGGGAAGCGGATCGCGCGGGATGCCAAGCTGGGCACTCCCTTAAGTTGGGATCTGGTGGACTTTGGAGAAAAGTAGTGGCGGAGGAGAAGCGGTATGTATGTGATCCGGGCGGATGGCAATGCGAAAATAGGAGCGGGGCACCTGATGCGCTGCCTGACCATAGCGGAGGCCCTTGCACAGGAGACGGACCGCAATGAAATCTTGTTTTTTTGTGCGGACGAGCTGTCGGCGGAGCTGGTGCGGAAGAAGGATTTTGCCGTGCACGTACTGGGGACGGATTATCGCTGCATGGAGCTGGAGCTTCCTCTGTGGAAACAATTAGATATAAAAACAAGTGTTATTTTGGTGGACAGCTACTTTGTTACGGATTATTATCTAAGGGCGCTTAGACAATTTGGTGTTACAATTCTCCTGGATGATATGCAGGAGGATGATTTTCCTGTGGATGCGGTGATCAACTACAATGCATTTGCAGAGGAAGAGAGTTACCGGGAACTGTACAGACATATGAATACCAAGTGTTATATTGGAGCTGCTTACGTACCGCTGCGGCCGCAGTTTGTGGGCTGTGCCTATCAGGTGCAGGATGAAGTGCAAAATATCCTGATCACCACCGGTGGCGGTGATGTGGACAATATCGCGGGAGCTATTTTAGAAAAGGTTGTGGAGGCAGAGAGCACACTTAAGAATGGCGAAAGGTTAAATTATCATTTAATAATTGGCAAGTATAATCCCCATCTTGAGGAGTTAAAGCAGAGGGTGGCCGGCGACCCAAGAATTTTTCTACATTGTGATGTGGAGGATATGGCAGGTCTGATGCAGCGATGTGATCTGGCCATCACGGCAGGGGGAACCACTGTCTATGAACTGGCAGCTTTGGGTGTACCTTTTGTGTGCTTCTCCTATGCGGAGAACCAGGAGCGTCTGACTCATTATGTGGGAGAGCAGGGAATTGCAGGCTACGCCGGTGCATATCACCGAGATCCCCAGGGGACGCTCTTGAAAATGCAGAAGCTTTTGAAGGAGTATTGCACGGATAAAGATAAAAGAATCGAGTGTTATTTAATGGAGAGAGCGATGGTTGACGGCGGAGGGGCCCGGCGGATCGCGAAAAAGATCACCGCAATAAATGTCAATAGTGGAGACAGGAAAAGGCAGTAAATGAATGAAAGGAAACGGTTAGAGCGAATTGCATATGGAGCTGTGGCACTTGTCTGTTTCGGGCTGCTTGTGTGGTCTACCTGGCTGAAGCAGGCACCCGCTCCCTGGCGGCAGGATGTGAGAGTTGTGATCTTTGGTGACAGCATTATGGGGGAGTGTAGGGATGAGACCTCCGTTGCTGTCAGGCTGCAGGAGCTTTTGGGAGTGCCGGTGTACAATAGCGCATTAGGTGGAACTTGTTTTGGGCGCATAGACAATGAAATGAGGCTGGGGTATACCAAGGATTGTTTGAATATGGTGGCATTGGCTACGGCGATCCAGACGGGCGATTTCGGTGTGCAGACATCAACACGGATCCGCGAGAATGCTACGGAATATTTTCCGGATACCATAGAGGGATTGGCAGAGATTGATTTTGACGCAGTGGAGGTGGTCTTTGTCGGGTTTGGGTTAAATGATTATCATGCAGGCGCTCGACTGTTTAATGAGGAAGACCCCTATGATGAATATACTTTTGCAGGCGCGATCCGCAGTTCGGTCCGGACTTTGCGGGAAACCTATCCGCATCTTAGGATCATCCTGGTGACACCCACCTACACTTGGTACACCTACCAGGAACTTACCTGTGAGGAGTACAATCCCGGAGGCGGTACAATGGATCTGTATGTGGACACGGAGCTGCAGGTGGCCGAGGAACTGGGAGTGGAGATCATCGATGTGTATCACGACTTCTATCCGCACGAGACGTGGGAGGACTGGAACCTCTACAGCAGAGACGGTCTTCACCCAAACGAAGCAGGGCGCGCGCTTTTGGCGCAGACCCTTGCGGACTATTTGAGAGAAAAACCCTGACAGGAGGAGCAGAGAAATGGTGACGCAAAGAGAGATGCGGACGCCCGCTGAGATGGTCGCAGGATTAAAAAGGCATATTAAGCCAGAGTGGAAGGTGGCTTTTTTTTCGACTCTTCTTTTGGGGCTCTTGACCCATATGCCTATTATGTTGTCGGACATTCCCAACCACGATGGATTGGGAAGCATGTATTTTGACCAGAACATGATCACCTCCGGCAGGTGGTTTCTCATGGTTGCCTGCGGTTTCTCCTCTTTTTACACGCTTCCCTGGCTGATCGGGCTGATCGGGCTCTTTTGGCTGGCCTGCACCAGTGTGGTGCTGACGGAAATCTTTAAGTTGAAAGATACCCTGGTGATCACATTGGTAGGCGGGCTTTTGGTGACATTTCCAGCGCTGGCATCTACCTTTGCTTATGTGTTTACCCTGGACGGCTACATGTTGGCGCTGTTTTTGGCAGTGCTCGCGGTGTACTTTGTGGGGCGCTTTCGGTATGGCTTTGCAGCCGGAGCGGTGTGTCTGGCATTCAGTATGGGGATCTATCAGGCATATTTGCCCTTTGCGATCCTGTTGAGTCTCTATTCCATCGTGATGCTTGCGACGGAGGAGGGGACGGTGAAAGAGAAGATACAGGGAGCACTGTACTATCTTTACATGGGGGGCATCGGTTCGGTGCTCTACTATGTGATATTGCGGGTCTTGCTGTTGCTCCAGGGGAAGGAACTGGCATCCTATCAGGGTATCAGTGGTATGGAGAATGTTGCTTCCGAAGGACTGCTTGCTTCTCTCATCCATATGTATAGGGATTTCTTTTCCTTTACAGTCAAGGGAAATGTGCTGTTCCACAATCCTTTCTCGCTGGCGGCGTTAGTGATCTTGGTGGTTCTGACCATGGTGACGGCTGCCCAAATGTTTTTTTCGAGAAAATGGTGGAAGAAACCGCTCTTTTTCGTTATAATAGGCTTATTGATAGCAGGTTGCCCGCTGGCCACCAATGTGATCCTTTTGATCTCTCCGAATGTGACCTACCATTTGCTTATGCGCTATCAGTGGATCCTGTATCCTATTCTTATGATCGCTTTTGTAAGCCATTACGGCAGCTGTCAGAGGACGGGTGTGCTCATTTCATGGGCGCTTAGTCTGGCGGGAATTGTGATGGTGTTCTGCTATCTGGTGACGGACAACATCGCCTATTCCAATCTGGAGAAGCGGTACGAGAAGACCTACGCCTACTGTATACGGCTGCTGGATCGGATTGAGCAGACGGAAGGGTACTATCAGGACATTCCCATCGCCATTGTGGGTGTGGTAGGGTACGATCAGTTTCCGTTAACGGATATCACGCAGGATGTGACTTCCGGCATGATCGGCATCAGCGGCGAGCAGGACGTGCTTTTGTACACCGGCGCCAACTATCAAGAATTTATGAAGAATTATCTGGGGGCAACTTTAAATTTCCTGAGTCCCGAAGAGACCAGTGACATCTATTATTCGGAGGAATACATTGCCATGGAGAGCTTTCCCGGAGCGACTTCCGTGCAGATCATAGACGGGATACTGTGTGTTAAGACGGAGAATACGGGCAGATGACGGAGCGTCTTTTCGGGTGAGTGAGAGTATGGATCAAGGAGTGATTTTTTATGGCACTTTTATCGGTAGTTCTGCCGGCATACAATGAAGAACAGAATATTGCCCACACGGTGAAAGTGCTGTCAGAGCTATTGGAGCGCCATGGGATCGACTATGAGCTGGTGTTTATCAGCGATGGATCGGGCGACGACACTTTTGCGGAGATCCGAAGGGCGGCAGAGCAGAACTCGCGTATCAAGGGAGCGGAGTTCTCCCGCAACTTTGGCAAAGAAGCCGGCATCTTTGCAGGGCTTGAGCTGACTACTGGTGACGCAGTGATCGTCATGGACTGTGATCTGCAGCACCCGCCGGAGACGATTCCGGAAATGTGGAAGCTCTGGCAGGAGGGTGCCGAGATTGTGGAGGGTATCAAGAAAAAACGCGGCAGGGAGAACCTCTTCCACAAGTTGTCCGCGGGATTATTTTATAAGATCATGAGCAAGCTGATCCGGATGGATATGAATTCAACCTCGGATTTCAAGCTGCTGGATCGCAAGGTAGTAAAAGTCTTGTTGGAGCTGCCGGAACGCAACACTTTTTTTCGAGCGCTGACTTTCTGGGCGGGCTTTCGCACGGAACGGGTAGAATATGAGGTTCAGGAGAGACTGTTTGGCGAGAGTAAATGGTCATTTTTTAGCCTGATGCGATACGCCATTACCAATGCCACCTCTTTCAGCACGCTGCCATTGCAGCTGGTGACGGTGATGGGCGTGGTGTCTCTGCTTTTCAGCATGATCCTGGCGGTGCAGACTCTGGTGCGCTATGTGACCGGCACGGCGGTGGAAGGTTTCACTACCGTGATCCTTCTGGTTCTGATCATTGGAGGGTTTCTGATGGTGAGTCTGGGGATCATCGGTCATTATATTGCCAGAATTTACGAGGAGGTCAAGGGACGTCCTAAATATATTATCAGCAAGGTAACGGAAAATGTGCCGGAGACGGTGAAAGGAATCTGGAGGAAAGAAGTATGAGCAGGATCAATTTTAATGTGCCGCCCTATGTGGAGACGGCCTTGGGGTATATTCAGGAATGTGTGAAGAGTCAGAAGATATGCGGTGACGGCGCTTACACCAAGAAATGCAATGAATGGATCGAGCAGCGAACCGGCACCGTCAAGTGCCTTCTGACCACCTCCTGCACACATGCTACGGAGCTCGCCGCACTTCTGGCCCAGATCCAGGAGGGGGACGAAGTCATCATGCCTGCCTACACCTTTGTGTCCACGGCGAACGCCTTTGTGCTGCGGGGAGCGGTGCCGGTCTTTGTGGATATCCGGCCGGATACCATGAATATGGACGAGAAGCTGATCGAGGACGCCATCACGGAGCGGACGAAAGCTATCGCGCCCGTACATTATGCGGGTGTGTCCTGCGAGATGGACACCATCATGGATATTGCAAGGAGGCATAAGCTTGTGGTGATCGAGGACGCTGCACAGGGGGTCCTATCAACCTACAAGGGGAGAGCGTTGGGAACTATCGGCGATTTTGGGTGCTTCAGCTTCCATGAGACCAAAAACTATAGTATGGGCGAGGGTGGAGCACTGTTGATCCGGGATGAGAAGAATATCGAGGAGGCGGAGATCATTCGCGAGAAAGGAACCAACCGGAGCAAATTCTACCGCGGGCAGATTGACAAGTACACCTGGGTGAACCACGGTTCCTCCTATCTGCCCAGCGATATGAATGCGGCTTACCTCTACGCACAGCTGGAGGTTGCGGATGTCATCAACGATGCCCGCATGGCGTGCTGGAACAGATATTATGAGAATTTAAAGCCCCTGGCAGAGAGAGGCAGAGTAGAACTGCCGGTGGTGCCCAAAGAGTGTGTGCACAATGCTCACATGTTTTATATTAAGGCGAAAGACATTGAGGAGAGGTCGGCGCTGATCGATTTTCTGAATGGAAGGGATATTCACTCCGTATTCCACTATATTCCTCTACACACGGCTCCGGCGGGATTAAAGTTTGGCCGTTTCCACGGTGAGGATCGTTACACCACCAGAGAGAGTGAGCGCTTGGCACGTCTTCCCATGTACTATGGTCTTACACTGGAGCAGGTGGATTATATCTGTGGTGCCGTAAAGGAATTCTACAGCAACTGACAGGGAGAGATATATGCGGAAAGCAGTAAAAGTGATTGCCGCTGTGACGGGCAGAGTTTGTTTCATCGGTTTCAGCATCCAGATAGTCGCGGGACTACTCTGGATGCTGTGCAATTTCACCGGATTTCAGAGGTTTGGCGAAAGCTTCCAGTACGTGGAGATCAGCAAGAATTTCCTGTGCGATGAGTATGTCAGCATTCTCTATCCGGTTCTTTTGCTGTTTGCAAGAGGGATAGAGGACTCCTTGCACATTCCTTATTATTGTGTAATGTACTTGTTGCAGCTTTTCATTGCTCTCTATGCTGCTCACGTCTTTCTGCAGGCAATGCATCCCACAGACAGGCTAAAGAATCTGTGGGGGAGTCTTGTCATGCTCACCTTTCCCCTGGCGATGCAGTGTCATCTGGCAATCTTACCGGAGTCGCTGACGAGCTCCGTGTTGCTTCTGGAGTTCACGTGGTTGTGGCGCGCGGTGCGGGAGGGAGAAGAGCTCAGGAGCCATCATTTGATCAAAATAGTGCCTTTTTGGCTGGTGAGTGCCCTCTTGGAGCCGGAATACCTGTATCTTGGCGCGATACCGGTGGTAATTGTCTTTTTGTACGGGGTGGTTTGTTTTGGGAAGAAAGAGCCAAGGCAGATTGTGCACAATCTGATCATTGTAGCCTCTTTTGCGGGCATCATTGTGGGAATGAACGACCTGACGCAGGTGGAAGGCGTTTATGGGAGAGTGCACCAAAGTTTGAACGCGGCTCTTTTTAGTCGTTTTTCCTGGTCAACGGCGGATAAAACCTATGAGGACTGGCCGGAGGAAGTGAAGCGCAGTGTCGATGAGGAAATGGTGCGGGAAACCTCCTTTTATGCTGACAATATGTTCCGGATCGCCGGTGAGGCCATGGAGAAGTACAGTGGTGTGGAGCGCGCCGAGAAGCTGTTTGGAGAGGTCGCCTGGCTTTCCTACGCTCGATACAGGGGGCAGATCTTGCATGAGATGGCATGGGATGTGGCGGGGTATGGCTTTGCTCCTGTTATCTCGGAGCTCATGCTGGAGAAAAGGGGCTATGATTCCTATACTCTGCGGAATTACGAACTGATGCTGCGTCACACGCCGGTTCTCACAACCTATTATTTTCACTACAGCAACTGGTGGTTTGCGGTGGGAGTGGTTCTTGCCGGTCTGCTTCAACTTATTCTCTGGATCCGGGATCTTGTGCGGCGGCATGAGAAGCGGGGAGAGGATATCTTTCTGTGGAGAAAAGTGTTTTTTTGGGGGACTTTGATCGTGTCTGGCATCTGCATGGCGGGATGGTACACCATACGGGGCGGCGGCATGTTTGACTATAAGAAAACCATTGTGATCAGCTGTCTGTGGATCGCATGGGTGACGGTAACCGGAGAAGAGGCTATCGCCTGGGAGGAGTGAGAGATATGCGCAGTCCTTGGACGGGGCGAAAACTGCATACCATATTTTTTGCGGCCGGCCTCCTGGCGGTGCTCTTTATGGGACTTCCCTATCTGATCCTCGGGCAGGACGCCATTGTGACCTACCATGACCAGTTGGACGGTGAGGTGATCGCCTATCTGCTTCAGGCGAGGCATCTTTTTCAGGGGAGTACTCTGCCGGAGTTTTTAGGCGGTGTATCGAAGACTGCCTTGGTTCCTCCGGCTCCGGCGGCTGTGCTGCTTTTTTTGCCGGGCAACGCGTTTGTAGCGCTGGCGCTGATGCAGGTGTTGGGGAGTCTGTGCGGTTATGTGGGAATGTACCTTCTGGCACGCAGGGTTACCGGACGGGCTTTTATTCCGGTTGTGGTGGGCGTTTTCTACGCTTACTTGCCTTTTTTGCCGGTATATGGACTGGCGCAGTATGGTCTGCCTCTGCTCTTATATCTGCTTATGGAGGCAAAAGAGGGGCGTCATCAAAAGGTGTGCGTCCTATATGCGGCTCTGTATGCCCTAAATTCCTCGCTGGTTTTGGTAGGTTTTGGCGTGTTGGGAGTGCTCTTAGTGTGGATACTGTGGGAACTTTGGCAGGGGAAGCGAAGGAAAAAGGCTATCGGCGCATGGCGCTGGTTGTTGTGGAATTTTCTGGTAATTCTCTTCATCTATCTTTTGGAGAATCTCAGGCTGTTAGCTCAAACTCTTGGAGTGGGATCTGCGGGGGAAATGATTTCCCACAAGGCGGAATATGTGTTATTTCCGGAAGAATTTCTAAGCAGCTTTTTGCGGGGACTATTGCAAGGTGGACAGCACAGCGGAGATTTCCATGCGGTGTTTCTTGCCGCCTCTGTGGTGGCGGCCCTTGTCTGCGGTGGGACATTTCTTGTGTGGAAAAGCAGGGAAAACAGGGAAGATCAGCTTGCACCGATGGGAGGGATCCTAAAGATAATGGTGATCGCCTTTGGATGGAATCTGTTCTTCGCCGCGGTGGCCGCTTTTTGGAACTCGCTGGCGGGTATTCGGCTGCGGGAGCAGCTTCAAGTGATGGGCGCTTTTCAGGTGGACAGGCTTTTGTGGCTGGCGCCATGTCTCTGGTATCTGATCTTGGCATGTGCTCTTGCACTGGCAGCGGAGCTGTGGCAACAGAGAGGGAAAATTCGTTTTCTTTCCCCGATACTGTGTGTTGTGATGGCAGCGACGCTGGGATACACGGCTTTCACGGTCTTTATGGAGAGTAATCTCAAGTTCAATGTACAAAAGCTTCGCAATTCGGATTACAGTGCCATCAGCTTTAATGATTATTATGCGGTGGGCGTTTACTCGCAGGTGGAGGAATTTCTGCGGGAGCAGACCGGGGAGAAAAAAGAGGATTACCGGGTGGTCAGTCTGGGGATTGACCCGGCGGCGGCTCTCTATCACGGCTTCTATTGTCTGGACGGTTACTCCAACAATTACCCTCTGGAGTACAAACATGCCTTCCGCAGGATCATAGCGCCGGAGCTTGATCGAAACGCATATCTGACAGAGAATTTTGACAACTGGGGCAACCGCTTATATCTGTTCAGCTCGGAGTCTCCCGGATATTATACCATAGAGAAGGGCGGTTTTGCCTTTCTGGATTACCGGCTGGACGTGGAGGCGCTGCGGGGGATGGGGGGCAAATATCTCTTTTCCGCCGCTTACATCCTGAACGCCAAGGAGCAAGGGCTCACGCTTCTTAAGGAGGAGCCTTTTTCCACGGAGGACAGTTATTATCAGATCTATGTATATGGTATCACTCCGTGATGCTGTTTTGGAGGAGCGCGTGCTTTTTGGTTGCTGTGCGCGATAGGGAGGAGTCACATGGGATGGAAAAAATTTATTCAAATAGAGCTTCCGGTTCTTTTATTCTGTACCATCGTTCTATGTGTGGGGATAAGTAGGAAGGAAGGGTATCACATGGACGAGCTTCTGAGCTTTGAACTGGCCAACGCGGAGTTCAACCCGTGGATCGTACCCACCCAGCCGGAGGGACGCCTTGCAAAGTTTGTGCACAATGAGATTGATGGGGGGAGCTTTGGAGAGACATTTGGCAACTTGGCGGACACGGTGAAGGATGTGCTCAAAAACAGAGGTGAGAGCAAACTTCTCGCTTATACGGCGGATGTCTATGAGGAGCCCGTCTGGATCGACAGGCAGACCTTTGTGGACTATATCACGGTGGGAAAGGACGATGCCTTTAATTATCTGTCCGTGTACTTTAATGTGAAAGATGACAATCACCCGCCTCTTCACTTTATGCTCTTGCATACAGTCTCCTCCGTCTTTCAGGGGCAGACGGAGGCTTGGATGGGATGCATCATCAATCTGGCGGCGGTAATGGCGGTCATGGTCCTGTTGATGAAACTGGGGAACGGACTGGCCGGTGAACTTGGACTCGGGAAGTATCAAAGGGTTGCGGGAATTCTCTGCGCGGCGTGCTATGGGTTGTCTTCGGGGGCGTTGGCCACTGTGCTGCTGATTCGTATGTACGCCTTGCTGACATTGTGGTGTGTGGCGTATTTTTATCTCATTATCAGGAAATGGCAGGATTGGGAGTTTGACAAAAAGAACTTTCGACTGATCCTTGTGACCCTCCTGGGATTCTGGACACAATATTTCTTTTTGTTTTATTGCATATCCCTTGCGGCCGTGACCGCAGTGCTCCTTCTGCGCCGCAGACGGCTGCGGGAGCTTTTCTGTTTTGTCCGCTCCATGATCACTTCAGCTGTGGTGGGGATCGCAGCATTCCCCTTTGCCGTCTCCGACGTGTTTTCCAGCGGCAGGGGAGTGGAAGCGCTGGAAAATCTATCCGCGGGCTTTGCAGGGTATGGCGCTCGAATATGGGAATTTATGAAGATCTTGGCAAGCAGAACCTTTTTTCCGTTATTCTGGGTGATGTTTGTTATCTTGGCGGTGGAGGCGCTGTGGTTCTCCAGAAAGAAGCAGGCGTTGAATTTGGAGAAGAACCGCGAAAAGACTGCTCTTGTATGGCTTCTGCTACTACCCGTTGTGGGATATTTTCTTCTGGCAGCAAGGATGTCGCCCTATCTGGTGGATCGGTATGTGATGCCGGTGTTCCCTTTTGCGATCCTGGCAGGTACGCTCATATTGTTTGCCCTGCTCGCTATAGTAGCAAAGAGGCGTAACGAAACTGGGGGACGATATCTTGTGGAGGCAGTTTGCATGATCGCGCTGGTGCTGCAGCTGGTTGGCCTTTACAAGTATGACGGCAGTTATCTCTATCAGGGCTATGGACGGCAGGAGCACTTTGCGGGATCCTATGCGGACTATCCCTGTATCTGTGTCTATGACGGCGTGGGATATTACGAGAATCTCCCGGAATTTACCCACTATGAGAAAACCTTACTTTTGACCTATGAAGAGCTTGTAAACAGACAGGAGACGGAGAGTATCCGGGAGTTGGACCAAGTGGTGGTGCTGGTCAAGAATGATCTCTATGCTTCCGCACGGGTGCTGGACTTTTTGTCGGAAAGGTATGGGCTTACCGTGGAACTGATAGGGGCGCGTGTACCGGGGGTACATGGAGATCAGCTTTACTTTATGACAAAGGAGGGTAACGGCTTATGATAGCAGCTCAAATTCTGCAGTTGGTCCTATGGTTGTTTATCATTCCGCTGTGTGTGGGCAGTCTCTTTCTCTCTGTGGATAAAAAGGCAGGAAAACTCCCTCTTGCGTGGATAAGCGGTCAGCTTCTTTTGTGGGCGGTGTTCCAACTGATCTGCGTGCCCCTGATCCTGATCCAGGCAGATTACTCTATGGTACAGCAGATTTATCTGGTGGCTGTGGCGGCTCTCTTTCTGTTCTCAATGGTACGTCAGGGAATACGTTTTAAAAAAGGAGCGGTATCGCTTCGGCTGATCAAGGAGTTTGGAGGAGAGAACAAGAACCTTACACGGATCCTTTGGGCGGTATTTTGGGCACTTCTTTTTTTCCAGCTGTTTCAGGCGGTGCGGATGACCTATGCGGACGGAGATGACGCTTTCTATGTGGCGGTAACCACAATAACAGAAAATGCCGATACCATGTACACCAAACAACCCTACACGGGGGGAACCTCTGAACTGGACATTAGACATGGCATAGCACCCTTTCCTATCTGGATCACCTTTTTGGCCAAGATGTCTGGCTTTCGTCCGGTGGGCGTGGCGCATGTAGCCGTTCCCTTGGCGTTGATCACCATGACATACGATGTGTTTTACCTGATGGGGCAGAAACTCTGCGGAAAATATAAAGAAAGACTGCCGCTGTTTTTGATCTTTACAGAGATCTTGGTGCTGTTTGGCGATACCTCCTACTACACGGTGGAGAATTTTATGATTGCCAGAAGCCGTCAGGGAAAGGCCGCTTTGGGGAGCATCATCATTCCCGCGCTGTTTTTCCTGCTGCTTCTTTTGCTGGAGCAGCTGCAAAACGGTCAGAAGTTTTCGTTTTGCTACTGGGTGCTGCTCGCAGCTGCCATGACAGTCTGCTGTCTGTGCAGCACCATGGGGGCACTGTTGTGCTGTATGCTGGTGGGGATCGTGGCTCTCTGTGGGGCAGTGTGCTATCGAAAATGGAAATTCCTGTTCCCTACAGCAATCTGCTGTGCGCCCTGTGTGCTCTATGCGGCATTGTACCTGTTGTTGACCTGAGGGAATAGAGGAATCTGTGAAAGAGGAGGATGATAAATGCAGGATGCGATCAATTTGTTTCGGGAATATATGGGCACAGGACTGATCCTGATATGGTTTCTATTATCCCTGATCTATCTGTGGCTGCAGGAAAAGAGGACGAACCCGCGAATTTTGTTTGTCTATATGCCGGTTGTCCTGCTGTTGTTTTTTTTTAACCCGATCGTTGCCCGTGTCGTATATCGAGTGGCGGATGTCGAGATTTATTATCGTATTCTGTGGCTGTTGCCTGTGACCATGACTATTGCCTACGCGGTGACGGAGATCTTTGGAAAGCTTCAGGGAAAGGTGAGAGTTCTCTTTGCGGGTCTTGCGGCGGTGATCCTGATGGTGTCCGGAGGCTTTATTTACCAAAATCCCTTTTTTCACAAGGCGGAGAACTGGTACCACATGCCGCAGAGTGTAGTGGATATCTGCGATGCCATTGTGGTAGATGGCAGAGAGGTGATGGCAGCATTTCCGATGGAACTGGTGCAGTATGTCAGACAGTATGATGGTACCGTCTGTATGCCGTACGGCAGGGAGATGACCGTGGACAGATGGAATGTCTGGGGTGAGCTGTGCGCCGCCATGGTGGCGGAGGAGGCGGAAGCTGCGACTTTAACGACACTGGCCAGAGAGAAGGGCTGCCACTATATCATACTGTCCGAGGACAAAAAGATAGTAGGCGACATGGCCGCCTACTCTTATGAACTGTTTGATCGTGTGGATGGCTATGTGATCTACCGGGACATCAATGCAGATCTGTCCGTACCCTGATGATGTGTCCTCTATTCCTCCCAAACGCGGTTGTACATGTTAAGTGCCTCAACAAAGCGGTCTGCCACCAAATTTCTTCCCGCCACGTTCAGGTGTAGATTGTCGATCAGATATTGATCTGCATTGTCCTCTGTGATGGTGCCATATAGGTTGTCGATGTAACTGACGCAGCGCACAGATGCGGTGCGGAGCTGCATGACCGAATAGGTGGGCAGTCCGGCCTGACCATAGGTGTATATGCTGCTGCTGACATACTCCCCATCTTCCGTCACTGCATAAGCGTAGGTGGGGGACAGGATGATGATGCGAGTGTTGGGACAATAATACTGAATCGCCTCGATACCCGCCTCCAGATTGCCGGTGAACTGCTCAATGTCTGTGAAGTTCTCGTCGCTGTACATCTGATGGCCCATCAGATAATCTGTGGCATCGTACATGATGGCGACCACATCTATGTCAGCCATATCAATACTCTTCAATGTAGCGAGCACTTCCTGGGCATCATAGGGGGTGTCTTCCCCAAGCGCCAACGCGGCACTGGTGTAATATCCCTCATTTACACCGGACAATGCATATGTCACCAGCCAGTAGAAGGTGTAGGCGTCCATGGGATCCGTGTTGGCATCAAAAGCGTAGTGCTGTGCTGCCAGATAGCTGTCGCCGATAGCGCAGTTATAGACGGTGGCACCGGTCTTTTCAGCGATGATGTTGGCCAGATTGTCCTTGGAGTCCCGGTCGTCGGCGAAGGGACTGTTGCCAAAGAGCAGGATCGTCTCCGCAGGGCCGGTCTGGACAGGCTCGCCCAAATCTGTCATCAGCGGCATGATCTGATCCAAAACGTCATAATATTCTACGTCTTCATCCGAAATGATGTCATTCTGATCAATAAAAACTCCCCAGTTTCGAAATTTCATAAAAATACAGACGACAAAAACCACTACTACCAAAAGCACCAGTGTGTGCAGATTTAAAAAGCGAGGGAGTTTTTGGGGAGTCTTTCCACTTTGTGCGGAAGTGCCATCTTCAAAGGCTTCTTCAGAGGTTGGGTCAGTTGAGATGTCGTCATGTTCCAGATCTAAAATTTCTATCGTTGGTATATGGTTAAGTTCGGAGTTATTGCTTATATTTTCAGCGTTTCTGTCGTGTTTCTTCATAAATCCTCTCATTCTGCCGTAAAAGGTCCAAATAATACTTACAAGTCTTATATGATCACTTTCATTTTACTATTATGTAGCTGGAAAGTCCACTTTATTATTTATGAAAAAAAATTAAGAAATTATGAAGAAATATAGGAAAGGCTTGATGGTAGGTGATGACAATGCTATAATGTTACAGAATTGTTAAACGCAAGGTTAGAAAGACTGGTTTTGCAGATTGTTGGTCGGGTAGTATGGAAAGGAAGTTTCAAATGAAGAAATTATTTGGACGTGGCAGGGGAGCACAGGAGGACTGGGAGAATTACGAAGAGGAGAATTTCTCGGAGGATTATTCCTGGGACGAAAGTGAATCAGAAGCCGAGGAGATAGAGGCCTACGAGGAGGAAGCCGAGTACATCGAGGAGGCGGAATTTTACGAGGAGGAAGCCG
>JAFLRM010000008.1:41390-81099 GCA_022511465.1 Acetatifactor sp.
AGGAAGCCGAGTACATCGAGGAGGCGGAATTTTACGAGGAGGAAGCCGAGTACATTGAGGAGGCGGAATTTTACGAGGAGGAAGCCGAGTACATTGAAGAGGCAGAAGTGTACGAGGATTCCGGATGGGGTGATGAGGAAGTATATGCGGAGGACTCAGCCTATAAAGATGAAAAGAAAAATTGGTTTGTGTCAATCTGGCATACTTTTCTTGATATGAGTACCATGGATCGCGTTATCACTGCCACCGGAGTGGCAGTTTTAGTGCTTGCCATTGTCACCGGCGGTGTGTACGCGTCTGCATCCATGATTGACCGTCAGATGGATGAGTTTGTCAGTGTGGGCAGTCAGCTCGAAGGAATTGATCTCATCGGAGATCAGGGACTTGTAGCTATGGCAGATGAGCAGAGGGCACGGATCATTGCGGCGAATATGGTGACGGAAGAGCAGACAGGCTATAATGAGGCGGAGTATGGCAGTGAGGTCACAGTGGCCTTGGAAATGGTGTCTGTGCTGAAAGACTTAAAAATTAAATTTGTCAATAAACAAAACGGTAAGCTGATAGCTAATGTGCCATTCAGCGTTGCTGTGACGGACGCCGACGGCAACAGCCTTACTTGGACGGATGATGATATGGACGGTATCATCTACTATAAGGATCTAAAGCCTGGCAACTTCACGGTGAGTTTGGTTGCACTGACGGATCCGAAGTATGCGAAATATATTCTTCCCACGGCAGTTCAAAAGGTGGAGGTAAAGAAGACGATCGCTTACCAGAAAGTAGATGTGGCGAACGAGGTGAAGAAAGAGTCCGAGGTCAATGCAGCCAAGGAGGACACCAAGAAGAATGAGACACAAGTGGAGTCTTCCCTGAATGACACGGTGACCTGGGTGGAGAGCACAAAGAGCAATGCCACCTATGAGGAAGTGTCTAAGGAATCTATATCGGATCCCATGACGCTGGTAAAGAGCGGAACTTTCCTGCGCGTAGCGGGGAGAACAGTGGAAGTAGAAGATGTCTCCGGCAATGAAGGCGGCAGTGGAACTACGCCCCCTGGCACGGTACAGCCTACAACGCCTCCTGTGGAGCCACCGGATATCACGCTGGATAAGACATCCGCAACGGTCTATACAATGGAGCCGGTCACTCTCAAGGTTTCTCTCAACAAAGATACCGGTAATGTTGTTGTAAATGCAGTTTCTTCCGATACGAATATTGCAACCGTGTCCGTCAGCGGAACCACAATTACGGTGAGCGGAGTAAAAGCGGGCAGTGCAACCATAACGGTCGGTTATACCATGAATGGCAATGCCACGGATAAGAAGGCTACCTGCGCTGTGACGGTCAAAAACAACCCCAAGAATGACACGAACACCGGACTGAAGGATAAAAACGGCAGACAGCTCTATGTTCCGGACGGCAATAGCTATCGGGAGGCAACCTATGCGGATTATTATACGGCGCAGCATTTCTTTATCAGCACCGGTGTGAAGTATACCGGTTGGCAGACTATCGACAACAAGGTTTATTTCTTTGATTCCAACGGCAACAAGGTGACCGGTGAGCAGGTGATCCAAGGTGCCAAGTATAATTTTGCCAGCGATGGTTCGCTTGTGACCGGTTCCGGAACAATGGGAATTGACGTTTCCAAGCACAACGGCTCCATTGATTGGAATGCGGTGAAGAATTCCGGAGTTTCCTATGTGATCATCCGCTGTGGCTACAGAGGTTCCACTGAGGGGGCACTGATCGAGGATCCTAAGTATGTCACCAACATCAAAGGAGCTACGGCGGCGGGCCTGAAAGTGGGTGTATATTTCTTTACCCAGGCTGTCAACGAGGTGGAAGCCGTGGAGGAGGCGTCCATGGTGTTGAACCAGATAAGCGGCTACCGGATCTCCTACCCTGTTTTCTTGGATGTGGAGTCCAGCGGCGGCCGCGCTGACAAGATTGACAGTGCCACCAGGACCGCCGTCTGCAAAGCTTTCTGTGCAACTATCAAAAATGCAGGCTACACGTCGGGCATCTATGCCAACAAGACTTGGCTGAACACCAAGCTGGATCCCAGCGCACTCAGCGCATACAAGATCTGGCTGGCACAGTATGCGGCAACTCCCTCCTATACGGGCAGATATGATCTGTGGCAGTATAAGTCCACTGGCAGGATCAGTGGGATCAGCACCGATGTAGATATGAATATCAGCTATCTGGGCTACTAAATTGAAAGATTTTTATAGCCAGAATAGGAAGTTTTATGCTATACTGAGAACAGAGACTGCGGCGTCTGTGAGATGTGCGGTATGCCGCTGATAGGAGTATGTTACAGTGATGAGAACTTATCTGGTGACGGGAGGAGCCGGTTTTATCGGCTCCAACTATATTCATTATATGTTTCAAAAGTACGGTGATGAGATACGCATCATCAATGTGGATGCCCTGACCTACGCGGGCAATCTGGAGAATTTGAAGGATGTGGAGAACCGTGACAACTATACCTTTGTGAAGGCGGATATCTGTGACAAGGAGGCGATCGCAAAGATCTTTGCGGAGAATGACATTGACAGGGTGGTTCACTTTGCAGCGGAGAGTCATGTGGACAGAAGTATTCGTAATCCTGAGGTGTTTGTGCAGACCAACGTGCTGGGGACGGCAGTGATGCTCAATTGCGCCAAGGCGGCGTGGGAGCTTCCCGACGGCGGCTTTAAGGAGGGCAAGAAGTTTTTGCATGTCTCCACAGATGAGGTGTACGGTTCCCTGCCAGATGACGACAATGCCTTCTTTTATGAGACGACACCCTATGATCCCCACAGTCCCTACTCGGCCAGCAAGGCCAGCTCGGACATGCTGGTGAAGGCGTACATGGACACATACCGTTTTCCGGCCAATATTACCAATTGTTCCAACAATTACGGCCCCTACCAGTTTCCGGAAAAGTTAATTCCCCTGATCATCAACAACGCGCTTCAGGGTAAGAAGCTTCCGGTCTACGGTGACGGCAGGAATGTCCGCGACTGGCTGTTTGTGGAGGATCATGCCAAAGCTATTGACATGGTTCAGGAACAGGGCAGACTGTTTGAGACCTACAATATAGGCGGACACAATGAGAAGCAGAACATTGAGATCGTAAACATCATTATAGAGACTCTGCAGGAGATGCTGCCAGAGGACGATCCCCGAAAAGCGTTGGTGACCCAGGATCTGATCACTTATGTGGAAGACCGCAAGGGACACGACCGCAGATATGCTATCGCGCCGGACAAGATCAAGTCGGAGATTGGCTGGTATCCTGAGACGATGTTCAAGGATGGCATCCGGAAGACGATCGCATGGTTCTTTGAGCATGAGGATTGGATGCGGAATGTCACGAGCGGTGATTATCAAAAGTATTATGCAGAAATGTATGAGAACAGATAGGGATCAGAAATAGTAAAGTACATTAAGAACATAGGAAATGGGAACGATGTATGTCGTTCCCATTCGCCAAATTTCAGTAGTTTTATTGAGGAGACAAGAGAGAATGGATGCGAAACTGCGACGTCTGACTATCCTGGGCTCTCTGGCGGCGATCCTAATGGTATCGCTGCTGGTATTTTTCACTAATGCAGATAATAAAACCAACAACCGAAACCATACGACACCGTCCGTGACACAGACCGATGTCACAGATGGGGTTGAAGAGAAACAGCCGGCACAGAGCGGCCAGATTGGCAACAATCTCTCGGCTTTTTTGAGGGATGACAGTTTTTTTGATCAGGAAGTCAATCCTGTCCTGGAAGCGGCCAGGGATCAGAGCAACAGCCTTTCCCTGATCGTTACCTCCGTGGAGAAGGATCTGCGTATACAGGTTGTCAACATTCAGGGTGAGCCGGTAGAGGGCGAGAGCTTTTTTGTGGAGTTGGAAGATCTGGGAGAGTATAAGGATCTGGATCAGGATGGTGTTATATATATAGGTGATCTGGATGCCGGAGAGTATTTTGTGGAGCTCAGACCCATTGCGGGCTACAAGGTTCCTGTCACGCCCACTCGCGTGCGGGTGAAGGACAAGGTGGAATATTTGGCGATCGAGGATATTTCTCTGTTGATCAAGACGGAGGAGGATATTGACGCCGAGGCCGAGGACTCCGGTGTGCGGGAGGCTCGTTCGGACGCTGACAGAACGGAGATTCAGCGTCTCCAGAGCGTCGGCGGAAAGGCAGCTGTGGGAATCGACGTGTCCAAATGGAACGGTGACATTGATTGGGACAAGGTGCGCAGAGCCGGCGTGGACTTTGCCATCATCCGTGCAGGGTATCGTGGTTCCGTCACGGGAAGTCTTGTGGAGGATCCCTATTTTGCAGCGAATATAAAGGCGGCGGCGGGCGCCGGTGTTGATACAGGTGTCTACTTCTTCACGCAGGCCACTAACGAAGTGGAAGCGGTGGAAGAGGCTTCCGTTGTGCTGGCCTTGGTGAGAGAGTATAATATCAATTATCCCATTTTTATCGATACGGAGGGAGCCGGCGGCTCCGGACGTGCGGACGGGCTGGACAAGGAGACCAGGACATTAGTGTGTGAGGCGTTCTGTCGCACGATAGAGAATGCCGGTTATACCGCCGGAATTTATGCCAGCCGCAACTGGTATAACAACAATTTGGATGTGAGCAGGCTGGATCGGTATTTTATCTGGCTGGCGGAGTACCGTGAAGTGCCTCTGTATCAGGGATATTACCGGATGTGGCAGTACACGTCCAAAGGAAAGATTGACGGAATTGAGGGGAATGTGGACATGAATATCCGCTATGAATAAGTTTTGTTAAAGTGGGATAGCATGCGTACAGAAAGGTAACAAATAACATGAAGAAGAGCAAACCGATCGGAATCACGATTTTTATGGTGCTGGCGTTTACCATGGCGGTAATTATTATCGCACATAGCAATCCCGGCGCGGATCAGGACGAAGAGCTGTTAAAGAAGATCATATCCTGTGCGGTGATCGCGGTGGCCTGTGTGATTTTTGTGAAATGGTACGATAAGTTTACTATCCTGCCAATGGAGTTGTCTCAGAGCAGGCATTTGATCTGGAAGCTGGCTAAAAACGATTTCAAAAAGCGCTATGCGGGCTCCTACCTGGGTGCAGTGTGGGCGATGACACAGCCGGTGGTGACGGTGGTTATGTATTACATTGTGTTTGACCGAATCTACAAAAGTTCCGGCCCGATGCTTCGGGGTGGCGTGGAGGCGCCCTTTGTGCTTTTCCTGACGGCCGGACTTGTACCGTGGTTTTATTTTAACGAGGCCTTGAACAACGGAACTAATGCACTATTAGAGTATAATTATCTGGTGAAGAAGGTAGTGTTTAAGATTAGCATTCTGCCGATCATCAAGATCATAGCAGCCACCTTTATCCATGTATTTTTTGTGTGTATTCTGCTGATCGTGGCAGCGGTCTACGGCTACTATCCGAGTATTTATATGTTACAGTTGATCTACTACAGTGTGTGTCTCTTTATCTTTGTGCTGGCACTTAGCTACACTACTTGTGCTATTGTGGTATTTTTTAAGGATCTGTCTCAGATCATCAACATTGCACTGCAGATCGGTATGTGGGCAACCCCTATCCTGTGGGATATCAATTCTTTGGAGAGCAGCTGGGCGGTGACGGTACTCAAGCTGAATCCTCTGGTGTACATTGTGAACGGCTACCGAAGTGCTATCTATGAGCAGGAGTGGTTTTTTCAGGACTTTTTCTCCACCATGTATTTTTGGATCGTGACGGTGTTGTTGTTTGGATTAGGAGCGTTAGTGTTTAAGCGGCTGAAGGTGCACTTCGCGGATGTACTGTAGGAGATAACACAATGACGAGAGATAAAAATAAAATTACAAAAATACTGACATGGGTTCCTGATATCAGAATTGTTGCCATATTTTCTGCGGCAATTTTGGTATTGTTGCTGATCCCACTGTTTCGGATCGTCCCTTATGCCGTTCCCTGGAATGACGATTATAATTATGGAAGTTTTGTTCAGGTTGCCCTGTCACAGGAGCATAGTTTTGCAAGTGCTTTGCAAGGCGCCTACTCCTGTGCGAGGATACAGTGGTATGCGTGGCAGGGAACTTTCTCGTCTATTTTTTTTATGGCGCTGGTACCTCTTGTATGGGGGGAGGAATATTACTTTTTAGGCCCTCTGTTTTTGATCCTTCTTTTGTTGATCTCTGTGATGGTGCTTGTGAGAGGTCTTGCCAGGGATGTTTTGGGGGCAGATCGTGCCAGCTGCCTCATATTGCAATCTGTGGTCGCTGCCGTGGTCATCGTGCTGCTGCATTCCTCTCAGACGGGGTTGTTCTGGTATAACAGTGGGATACATTATGTGGGGATGCATTCCTTTTTGATGCTCACGACGGCAGCGTGGATCAGGCTGTTTACAGGAAGAGATAAGACTTTGTCCGTTTTTCTGGTGCTCTGGACCATGGTCGGTGCCGTGCTGAGCGGCGGTGCGAATTTTGTGACGACACTTCAGGGGCTGTTGGTGGTGCTTTTCTTTGCAGTTCTTGGGATCCTATTGAGAAACAAGCGAACTTTACTGTTAGTGCCATCGCTTGCGGTCTACTGTTTTGCATTTTACAAAAATGTGTCTGCGCCGGGCAACCATGTGAGAGGTGATATCCTCAGCGGCAGCGGACTGGGAATGGATGCTTTCCCTGCAATAGGAAATTCCTTTGTGGAGGCGTTTCGCTATATCGGCGAGTTTACCGGGCTGATCACACTGGCGGTCATGATCGTGCTGATCCCTGTCATCTGGCAGATGGTAGGGAAGCTTACGTTTCAATTTCGACGACCGGGTCTGATCCTTTTGGGGACTTTCTGCCTGTATGCGACAGGCTTTACCCCCAGCTTATATTCCCTAGGACACGCGGGGTTGGGGCGAACCTTGAACGCAGTTAAGATTACCTATCAGATCCTGTTGTTTCTCAACGAAGTATACTGGCTGGGATGGATGCGCCAGAAGCTTGAGCAGAAAAAGCACATGCTTGGGTTAAAGCAGGGTGCACCGGCTTTATTTTACCCTGCGATGGGCCTGTTAATGCTGGGTATTTTTGCAATAGAACCCAATCAGGCGGGAACCTATTCCTCCTATGGCGCTTATTATTATGTACATACGGGGGAGGCCAATGAATTTCATAAGGAATATCTTGGCCGGTTGGAAACAATTGCAAACAGTGGAGCAGAGGTCGTAGTGAGACCGTACCATTTCCGCCCATGGCTGATATGTGCGGGAGATCTGTCGGAAAATAAAGATGCCGAGGAAAACAGGGCCATGGCGTCATGGTATGACAAGGGTAGCATTATCTGTATCGAAGAAGAGGCACTGCAAAATGATTCAAAGTAGTAAAAAAAACGTTATGAGAGACAAGAAATTCCAAGTGGTGGAATCGGGAAAACACAAAGTTGACGAGAGAAAGCTTAAGGTGGCGGAACCGGACAATATCGCCATTGAAGTGAAGAATGTAACCAAGGTGTACAAGCTGTACGACAATCCCAAGGATCGGATGAAGGAAGCCTTTGGCCTTGGGAAGCGGAAGGTTCACAAGAAGCACTATGCCCTAAATGGTGTCAGCTTAAAGATCCGAAAGGGAGAGACGGTAGGCATTATCGGCACTAACGGCTCCGGTAAATCCACGATCCTCAAGATCATTACCGGCGTATTGAACCCCACAGAGGGGGAGATCAATGTCAACGGACGTATCTCCGCCCTTTTGGAGCTGGGAGCAGGCTTCAACATGGAGTATAACGGGATTGAGAATGTTTATTTAAATGGTACGATGATGGGATTTTCCGAGAAAGAGATTGATGAGAAGCTGCCGGGGATCCTGGAGTTTGCGGATATCGGCGACTATGTGAAGCAGCCGGTGAAGACTTACTCCAGTGGGATGTTTGTGCGTTTGGCCTTTGCGGTGGCGATCAATATAGATCCGGAGATATTGATCGTGGATGAGGCACTGTCCGTGGGCGACGTATTCTTTCAGGCAAAGTGTTACCACAAATTTGAGGAGTTCAAGAAGATGGGTAAGACCATCGTCTTTGTCAGTCATGATCTGAGCAGTATCAGCAAGTATTGTGACAGGGTATTTCTATTAAATCAGGGAACGCTTTTGGGTGAAGGTCATCCCAGGGAAATGATCGATGCCTACAAGCGTGTGCTGGTGGGACAGTATGAGCTGCCCCCGGAGCAGGCCAGTCACGACCTGCTAAACGACGGCGAGCTGCAGAAGGCAGCGGCGAAAAGTGCCGATGTGGATGCTCAGAATCCGGAACTTCTAGAGTATGGAACGAAACAGGCCAGGATTCAGGAGTTTTTCCTGACGGATGACAGAGGAGTGCGCACCAGCGCCGTCATCAAGGGAAGCATATTTACCATACACATGAAAGTGCGTATCAATGAGTATATTCCGGCGCCAATCTTTGCTTTTTCCTTCAAGAATGTGCAGGGGACGGAGATCACCGGCACAAACTCCATGGTGGAGAAGGCCTTCTTGGAGCCGGTGGAGGTCGGACAGACCAAGTATGTGACTTTCACTCAGAAAATGAATCTTCAGGGCGGAGAGTATCTGCTCTCCCTTGGAGTTACGGGCTACAATGGGGATACCTTTGAGGTGTATCATCGTCTGTACGATGTGTTGAATGTCACCGTGGTGTCTGACAAGAATACCGTAGGCTACTATGACATGGATTCCGAGGTTATTGTCCGGGACATCGTATAAAAGTATGTGAGGAAGAGGCGGATGGACAAGGCAGAGCAGATTGGAAAAGTGACATTGGACTACAGCAAATATCCGGGTGAGGATCTGTACTGTGACGGTGCGGTGGAGGATGAGCTGCTTGACATAGTGCGAAATCTTTCCCCTGTGGAATATGGAAAGGCCATTGAGGAGAAAAGGAGTTGGCCCGTGCTTTATCATCTGTCACCCCTTAGGGAAAATATCGTGGACTGGATACCTATGGAGCGGGATGCAAAGGTTCTGGAGGTGGGCAGTGGCTGTGGCGCGATCACCGGAGCGCTTTCGAGAAAGGCTGGCAGCGTCACCTGCGTGGATCTCTCCAGAAAACGCAGTCTGATCAACGCCCACAGACACAGCGAGTGCGACAATGTGACCATCCATGTAGGCAATTTTAAGGATATTGAGCCGGGGCTTTCGTCAGATTATGATGTGATCTGCCTGATCGGCGTGTTTGAATATGGGCAAGCTTATATAGGTGGTGACAGGCCTTATGAGGAATTTTTGAAAATTCTAATAAAACATTTAAAAAAAGATGGCAAACTGATCATTGCCATTGAAAATAAGCTCGGGCTCAAGTATTTTGCCGGATGCAAGGAGGATCATCTTGGCTCCTACTTTAGCGGAATTGAGAATTATGTGGACGGAAACGGGGTGAGAACTTTCACGAGGGCCGGTCTGGAGCGCGTATTCCGGAAAGTAAGCGTGCCAGAGTACCATTTCTACTACCCTTACCCGGACTATAAGTTTATGACGACGCTTTACAGTGACGGTTATCAGCCGGGAAAAGGGGAGCTTTCCAACAACCTGCGCAATTTTGATCGGGATCGGATGCTTCTTTTTGACGAGAAAAATGCCTTTGACGGAATTGCGGAAGATGGGCTGTTTCCTATCTTTTCCAACTCCTTTTTGGTGGTGATCGGAGCGGACTGTGATGTGGACTATGTGAAATATTCCAATGACAGGGCACCGGAGTATGCGATCCGTACCCAGATACAGGACGGGGAGGAGGGCGCGAGAGTTGTGCGCAAATATCCGCTTTCGGAGGCTGCCAATGAACATGTGCGCCAGATGGCGGTGGCTTATGACAATCTGATGGAGCGTTATCAGGGAGGTAAGCTTTCCATCAATCGCTGTAAGCTGGTGGAGCATGAGGAGAAGGATGAGCTTTACACGGAGTTCGAATTTGTGGAGGGGACTCCCTTGTCGGAGTTGATGGACGGCTGCTTGGAAAAGGGGGATCTGGAAGGATTTCATAAGTACTTTCGGGAGTATGTGGAGAGAATTGGTTATCACGGAGAGAGTCCGGTGGCAGATTTTGACCTGATCTTCGCCAACCTGTTGGTGAAGGGAGACGAGTGGACTCTGATCGACTATGAGTGGACGTTTGGGAAGCAGGTAGACACTAAGGAATTAGCTTTTCGAGCCATCTACTGTTATCTTTTGGAGAATGAGAAGAGAGAACGGCTGGATGTAGACCGCATCTTAGAGGAACTTGGGATCACGGAGAAGGACGCAGAGTACTACAGGGAGCAGGAGCGGGAGTTTCAGCGGTTTGTCACAGGAAAACGTATGTCCATGGCTGAGATGAGGGATCTGATCGGACACCGCCTGATGGTGCCTCAGAAGTGGGTCGACCGGTATCAGGACTCTGAGCAGGTGAATCGAGTGCAGATATACGAGGACAAGGGAAACGGCTATCAGGAGGAGGAGTCCTACTTTGTGGAGGATGCCTATCAGGGGGAGCAGCTGATCGAGATAGAGATTACTGTGAGCGGCGATGTGAGAATGCTGCGCATTGATCCGGCCCTGGACTCCTGTATGGTGAAGATTCAGGAGATGACCTTTAATGGGGAGCGGGTTCCGCTGGAACGCAGGAAGCTTTTGCTCGTCAATGGCAGAGTGGCAAAGCCGGAAGGGAAGAGCGAGGCGTATCAGCCGAGTATCGTGTTCCCCACTATGGATCCCAACATCAACATCGATCTGACAATGCTGGAGCGAAAGGGAGAGAATATTCTGTACACTCGCATGGAGATCGTGCGGATCCCGCTGCCCATGGCACAGGATATGGCTGGTGCGGTGAAGAAGCTGATTTAGAGGAGAATAAGGCGGCATGTTGATTGGAAAGCGGGCGCGCAGTCTGGCGAAGCAGGTGCTGACGGAACAACAGAATAGGCGTTATGAGCGGCGGCTTCGGGATCGGCAGGTCTCCTATGATGCTTGGGTCAGAGAGCAGGAGAGTCGCCAAGACAAGGAGCGCGAGGAGGATGTTGCAAACAGCGATATTCCGCGGCTTGTGTATGTGATCGCCTCCGAGGGAAAACTCTCCGATCGGGCATTTAAAGTATGTGGCCGCTATTTTGCGGAGCACCCGGAGTGTCGGCTTGCCTACGGGGATGAGGATGTGCGGCATCCGGGCGGGGAGCGCACCGATCCCTGGTTTAAGCCGGACTGGTCACCGGATCTTTTAGAGAGCTGGCTATATCTTGGGAGTGTATTGGTGTTCCGAAAAGAGCTCTGGGAGCGTATGCTGCAATTCTTCCGGGACAATAAGGTGGAGCAAAAGGTGCCGGGTCAGCGTCTGGTCACTCTGTGGGAAAATGACAATACAACGGGATATAGCGTTTCGTCGGAAATAGATAGCTGGGAAGCCTATCAGAAGTGGCTGCTTTACGGCAGCGTGGTTCTGGCCGCTTCAGAAGGCTATCAGAAGCGCATAGCCGGTTACCACAGGGATCGGATCGGACACATTCCGGAGATCCTGTTTCACGCTGTACACAGAGTTGAGCAGAAGAAATTCCAAAAGCCCACAATTTCCATGGAGGAGAGGTGGGGATATTACATTCGGGATTTCCAAGATGCGTACATGGGAGAACTTGAGGAGAGCTGTCCCGTAGTATCCGTTATCATACCCTCAAAGGATCATCCGGATATCCTGGAAAAATGTCTGAAAGGATGTAAGAACGCAAGAACGGATCGATTGGCCTGCGAGGTGCTGATCGTGGATAATGGAAGTGGCAAGGACAACCGACATAAGGTGGAGGAGCTGGCGGGGCGGCTGGCGGAACCGAAGTTTCGGATACACTATCTGTATCAAAATATGGAGTTTCACTTTTCCCGCATGTGCAATCTGGGAGCGGCGCAGGCAAAAGGGAAGTTTCTGCTCTTTTTGAATGATGATGTAGAATTGTGCCTGTCGGACACCATTCTAAAAATGGCTGCTATTGCAGATGTGTGGGATACCGGTGCTGTGGGCTTGAAGCTGTACTATCCGAACTCCGATCGGATACAACATGCAGGCATCACCAATCTTCCTATGGGGCCTGTGCATAAATTGCAGTTCTTAGAAGATAGCGAGTGTTATTATTATGGGGCTAACCGCGGACTTCGCAATGTGTTGGCGGTGACGGCGGCATGTCTGATGGTGGAAAAAGAGAAGTTTGACAAGGCAGGAGGATTTGCGGAGGAACTGCCGGTTGCTTTCAATGATGTGGATCTATGCTTTACCCTATATGAACAGGGGTATTATAATGTGTGCATAGAAGACGGCTATGCGTATCATCACGAGTCCTTGAGCCGCGGGAATGACGAGTCCGCGGAGAAGCTTAAGAGGCTTCTTAAGGAGAGGGATGTGCTGTATGGCAGACATCCGGTACTGCGGGATGTGGATCCCTATTATCCGAAGGGGCTTGGTCGGGAAGGTCTGGACACCCGTATCCGCCCTGCCTATGAGACGGCAGGCAACCGCCTGCAGAGCGTGGCGGGGAAGTTGTCAACTCAGGATTTAATTGGCTACAGAAGGGATGACTGTCTGTTGCTTCGGGTGGAACAGAGCAGAGAAGGAGTTGTGCTGGGTTATGGCGTTGTATTGGGAGATAATAACGCATGTTATGACTTCGCATTATTGCTTGTGAGGCATGGGGAGGAACTGTCGGATCCGGATGCTTATCCAGACAGTTGCGAGAAGGCTTTGGCCATATCCCTTATGGGGCAGTATCGGCCGGATCTGGTGGAAAATATGTCGGATCAGGTGAATGTGGGATTGTGTGGTTTTTGGGTGAAGGTCTCGGCGGAGAACACAGAGCCCGGAAGGTATTGGATTGGAATGACCGCGAAAAACCGTGTAACAGGGCTGCGGCTGGTGAATTTTGGAAACCGTTGGGTGGATGTTTTTTCTGACACGTAAAATATTGTTCGGAATATGGTTTAGAAAGAAAAAGCAACTTTTGCGATCTGGGGCCTGAAAATGGTTAAATTATGATTTAATAAATCACGGAAAGGCATGGTATTTGACATGGCGGAGATGGATTATCGCGAGGCGTATGAGAAAGAGCATTTGAAGTGTGCGGATCTGGCAGCGAGGATCGCCGACCTGGAGGCGGAGAATGAGGAACTCAACTGGAAGCTGGGACGCATCAAGAACAATCCGCTCTGGAAGGCGAGTAAACCCATGAGGAATGTGTTGCATTGGGGGATCCGGCAGAAAGACAGAATCTCTAATTGCGGTGGAATAAAAGGTGTTATTCATAAGCTGGGATACAAGAAGAGGGAACGTCAAGCGATGTCACAGTTTGGGACGGAGAGCTTTCCGGATGAGAAGCAGGCTGTATTAGAGCGGGAGACGGTGTTCCCACGGATGGTGAAGATCAGTATTTTGGTGCCGCTCTGGAATAATCGCAGAGAGTTCCAGATTGAGATGTTAGATTCGGTCATGAATCAAACATATGAAAACTGGGAGTTATGTCTGGCGGACGGCTCGGATGAGGAGCACAGCTACATCGGAGATATCTGTCGGGAGTACGCAGCCCGTGCGGATGGTCGGATCGTATACAAGAAGCTGGCAAAGAACGAGGGAATCTCGGGCAACACCAATGAGTGCCTGAAGCTGGCTACCGGAGAGTATATCGGACTGTTTGATCAAGATGATATTCTTCACCCTTCAGTGCTGTATGAGTATGTGAAAGCGATCAATGAGCAGGGAGCGGATTATCTGTACTGTGATGAGACCACGTTCAAGGGTGGAGACATCAATAAAATGTTGACGATGCACTTTAAGCCGGACTATGCGCCGGACAATCTGCGGGCAAATAATTACATCTGTCATTTTAGCGTGTTTTCCAGAGAACTTTTGGAGGGAAACGAGTTGTTCCGCACGAAGTTTGATGGCAGTCAGGATCACGATATGATCCTGCGGCTGACGGACAACGCCAAGAAGATCGTGCATGTCCCCAAACTGATGTACTATTGGCGCAGTCATGTAGGCAGCGTTGCATCGGGGATCGACGCGAAGCCATACGCTATTCAGGCTGCCAAGGGGGCGGTGTCAGAACATCTGCGGAAACATGGCTATGATCACTTCCAGATCATCAGCACCAGAGCTTTCGAGACGATTTTCCGCATCCGTTATGAGATCATCGGTACGCCGAAGATATCTATTATCATAGCCAACAAGGATCATGTGGAGGATCTGGAGAGGTGCGTCCGTTCCATTTTGGAAAAGTCAACCTACGACAATTATGAGATCATCATTGTGGAGAACAACAGCACAACAAAAGAGATCAAGGATCTCTATACGAAACTTTTGGGCTATTCCTATGAGGAGGCACTGAGTGACGACGGTATTCTCCGCAGTGGGGAGAGCGAGATCTGTGACAAAAGAGCAGCAGACGGCAGAGTCTCTATTGTGACATACCGGGGAATCTTTAATTACTCCGCAGTCAATAATCTGGGTGCGGCCTGCGCGAGTGGAGAGTATCTGCTTCTTCTGAATAACGACACGGAGGTGATCACGGTCAACTGGATGGAAGAGCTCCTCATGTACGCACAGCGTGCGGATGTGGGTGCGGTGGGTGCAAAGCTCTACTATGGCGATAAGACGATTCAGCACGCAGGTGTGGTGATCGGGCTTGGGGCACACCGCACCGCCGGCCATACCCATTACAAACAGTCCCGGCAGAATCTGGGCTACATGGGACGTTTGTGCTATGCACAGAATGTCTCCGCCGTGACGGGAGCCTGCCTTTTGGTAAAACGGAGCCTTTATGAGGAAGTGGGCGGCCTGGACGAGGGCTTTGCCATCTCCTTAAACGATGTGGATCTGTGTCTGAAACTGCGTGAGAAAGGCTATCTCAACGTGTTTACGCCCTTTGCGGAGTTGTTCCACTATGAGTCAGTCTCTCGCGGGCTTGATGACAGCGGGGAGAAGGCGGAGCGCTATAACCGGGAGTCGGAGCGTTTTCGGGAGAAATGGAAAGAAGCTTTGGAGAAAGGAGACCCCTACTATAATCCCAATTTCTCTCTGGATCGGAGCGATTTTTCTTTGAAAGTGCAAACGGAGTAAAGGCATTGTAAAGCCCGATAATATATTCAGTCAAAGAGCAGAATTGTCTGGAATTTTTTTCACTTCTGTGGTAAACTAAGAGAGGTATATTATTTTCTTATGATAAGCAAAAAAATAAGATAGAGGAGGATATGCAACATGAGTTTTATGGAGGAATTCAATTTCTGGCTGAACGATGACTATTTCGACCAGAGTACCAAGGACGAGCTTCTCGCGATCAAGGACAATGAGGGCGAGATCGAGGAGCGCTTCTATCAGGAGCTTGAGTTCGGAACCGGCGGACTTCGAGGCATTGTGGGCGCGGGAACCAATCGTATGAATGTTTACACTGTCCGCAAGGCTACTCAGGGATTGGCCAACTTCATTTTGAAGCAGGGTACGCAGGCTAAGGGAGTGGCAATCTCCTATGACAATCGCAATATGTCCCCTGAATTTTCCGAGGAGGCTGCGCTCTGTCTGGCAGCAAACGGCATTAAGGCTTACATATTTGAGTCTTTGAGACCTACTCCTGAGCTTTCCTTTGCACTGCGCAAACTGGGCTGTACTGCCGGCATTATGGTGACAGCAAGCCACAATCCCCCCGAGTACAATGGTTACAAGGTATACTGGGAAGATGGTGCACAGGTTACCGCCCCCAAGGATAAGCAGATCATCGACGAGGTGAAGGCGATCAAGGATTACCACACCGTAAAGACCATGGATAAGGACGCTGCCATTGCGGCCGGCCTGTATCAAGTCATTGGCAAAGAGATTGACGACGCTTACATGGTGGAGTTAAAGAAGCAGATCATCCATCCCGATATCATTCAGGAGATGGCCAACGATATTAAGATTGTATACACTCCCCTCTGCGGCACCGGCAACAAGCCCGTGAGACGTGTTCTGGAGGAACTTGGATTTAAGAATGTGTATGTAGTTCCCGAGCAGGAGAACCCGGATCCTAAATTTACTACGCTGGAGTATCCGAACCCTGAGGATCCCAAGGCGTTTACCTATGCGCTTCGACTGGCGAAGGAGAAGGATGCCGACATTGTGCTGGCCACCGACCCCGATGCAGACCGCCTGGGAGTATATGCCAAGGATCAAAAGACCGGTGAGTATGTGGCATTTACCGGCAACATGTCCGGCATGCTGTTGGCAGAGTACACTTTGAGAGAGCATGCGGCTACAGGCACTATGCCTCCTGATCCTGCACTTGTAACCACCATCGTGACTACCAACATGACGGTTCCCATTACGCAGTCTTACGGCGTGAAGCTGATCGAAGTGCTGACCGGATTTAAGTTTATCGGCGAGCAGATCAAGCTGTTCGAGCAGAGCGGAAGCAACAACTACGTGTTTGGTCTTGAGGAGTCCTACGGTTGTCTGGTGGGTACTCACGCGAGAGACAAGGATGCCATCGTGGCGGTAATGTGTCTGTGCGAGGTTGCCGCTTTCTGCAAGAAGCAGGGCAAGACTTTGTGGGATATGATGCTTGATATGTATGAGAAGTACGGCTACTTTAAGGAGACCCAGTATACCATCACCCTGAAAGGCATTGACGGCTCCAAGCAGATTGCGGAGATCATGGAGAAGCTTCGCCAGAATCCTCCCAAGGCGTTCGGCGATCTGAAGGTTTTGAAGTTTAGGGATTATCAGAATGATGTTGTGCTTGACATGGCTAGCGGTGAGAAGACTACCACAGGCTTGCCAAAGTCCAACGTGCTCTATTTCGAACTTCCGGATAATTGCTGGTGCTGTGCGCGTCCCTCCGGAACAGAGCCCAAGATCAAATTCTATATGGGTGTTAAGGGAAGCAGCCTGGAGGATGCAAACGCGAGAGTCGAGAAATTGACAGAGGATGTCAAATCAGTACTGTAACAGAAGGCACAAGCTTATATAGAATGAGGTCAACGAAGCAACAAATCGCCCCTTTTGGGGCGGTCTGTTGCTTTTGTGTAAATACGAATTGTGTTAAGAGAGGAATTGTGTATGGGAAAGGTGAGCTTGGCAGATATTAGAAAAGCGTGGTATTATTTGGAGGGGAACGGTTTCATACGAACCTTCTATGCGGTGAAAGAGAAATTGGAGGCTCGCAAAACAGCTTATCATTTTGAGCCGGTCAGCGAGGAGGAGTGGGACAAGCAGCGGGAGTGGTCCGCGGAGAGGACGATCCGGTTTAGCATTGTAGTTCCTACCTACCGTACCAATGAAGAGTTTCTGCTGGATATGCTCCGATCGGTTCAGGATCAGAGCTATCCCCACTGGGAGTTGATCTTGGTGGATGCCACCGAGAACGACAGCGTTAGGCTGCATCTGCGCTCTGCCTTGGGGGAGATGTTGGAGGAGGTAGGATATGGCGCAGCGGAAAGTGAGCGCAGCTGGAAGGACGGCCGTGTCCGCTATGTGCATCTGATCCGAAACAGCGGGATCTCGGAAAACACTAACAGAGGACTTGCCTATGCTATGGGGGACTATATCGGACTTTTGGATCACGATGATGTCCTGACGGTTGACGCTCTCTATGAGATGGCGGCAGCTGTCGAGGCAGGGCGGGAGAAGGGAAACTGTGCCCGGCTTCTCTATTCCGACGAGGATAAGTGTAACAGTGAGCGCACAGAGTATTTCGAGCCTCATTTTAAGGAAGACTTTAATTTGGATCTGATCTTAACAAATAATTACATCTGTCATTTTATGGTCATGGAGAGTGAAATGATAAAACGGTTGAAGCTGCGACCGAAGTATGACGGTGCGCAGGACTTTGATCTGGTATTGCGGGCAACGGAAGAGCTTATGGATAGTGCGGAGAAAATTGTTCATATCCCTAAGGTGCTGTATCACTGGCGATGTCACGCGAACTCCACCGCCGAGAATCCAAAGAGCAAAGAGTATGCTTATGAGGCGGGTAGAGAAGCAGTACAGGATTTCATGAATGTTAAAAATATCCGCGCCATAGTGCTTCCCTATATCCATGACGGGTATTATCATTGGATGAGCCAGAATGGCCCTTTGGGATGCAGGGGGGATCTGGCGGCAATTGGAGGCGGCCTCTATGTGAAAAACAAGCTTGTGGGTGGTCGTATGTCCATGGACGGAGAGGTATTTTACAGGGGATTGCGCCGTCAGTATTCCGGCTACATGCACCGTGCCATACTCCAACAAAGTGCGGAAGCGTTGGATATCCGCATGATCTCAGTGAGGAAGGAGTGCTGGGAAGTTTTTGAACAGGTAACCGGTGTACCATATCGGGAGATAAAAAGGGATAGATGGTTTGACGTTTCTACGCTGCCGGCGGGCACCGATTATCAAGCAGTGAGTCTGGCACTGTCCAAGGCGCTTCGAGAGAGAGGCTACCGTCTGCTCTACACGCCGAGAAGGAAGGCAAAGTGGAGGCCCAAAATGCGACGGATCAAGCCGATTGGGGGATCATCATGGAATTAATAACAATTGTTATTCCAAATTATAATGGCAAAACGTATTTGTCAGATTGCCTGATGTCTCTGGATGCGGAAAGACAGAGGTTGGACACACCCTGCTTCCGCGTGCTTGTGGTGGACAATGGGTCGATCGATGGCAGTGTGCAGCTACTTGCAGAGCGTTGGCCTCAGGTGGAAAAAGTCCTGCTCACGGAGAACACCGGCTTCTGCCATGCCGTAAATGTGGGGATCCGGAGAGCGGACACTCCTTATGTAATCCTGCTGAACAATGACACTAAAGTTAAAACAGGGTTTGTTAAATCGCTGTACAATGCTATTGAGAAAGATACGAAACTTTTCTCTGTCAGTGCACAGATGTTGATGTGGGACAAGCCGGAGCTGATAGATGATGCCGGAGATCTGTATTGTGTGTTGGGGTGGGCTTTTGCCAGAGGGAAGGGGCGGCCTGCGAAAACTTATGATCGACCTGCCAGGGTGTTCTCTGCCTGTGGCGGCGCTGCTATCTATAGGCGCAGCGTTTTTGAGGAGATTGGTCTGTTTGACGAGAAGCATTTTGCCTATCTGGAAGATCTGGATATCGGCTATCGGGCAAGGATATACGGCTACCGCAATGCCTACGAGCCAGAGGCGCAGGTGCTTCACTTCGGGTCGGCTTCCACGGGTTCGCGTTACAATGAGTTTAAGACTACACTGGCCTCCGCCAACAACGTGTATGTGATCGGGAAAAATATGCCATTCTTACAGTTTCTCATCAATTTTCCTTTTCTGTTTTTTGGTTTTTTTGTCAAAGCACTGTTTTTTTGGAAGAAGGGGATGGGTGTTTTATATCTTCGAGGTCTGAAAAAGGGTCTTGGCCTTGTCCTGTCCGAAGAAGGGCGGAGGCACAAAGTGCCTTTTTCCATCAAACACTTCAAGAATTATCTTGCCATTCAGTGGGCACTTTATGTAAATACCATAAAATTTTTGACTAAGGGATGAAACCAAACAAAATATTAAGATTTCTTAAGAAAGTGCTTCATACATTCTTAAGTTGTGCTTTTTTATGTGATATTGTAAAATATTCCTAAATGGTGAGAGACCTTTAGACATTGCCTGACGGCAGACTATCGGGTGACAGTTATGATAAAGGACAATCAGAAGGTATTCAACAGGCTGTTGGTGGTATTGGATGCGTTTATTATCGGAAGTGCCTTCATCCTGTCTTACTATGTTAAATTTTATATTTTGGAGGATGAACCGGGGATTGGCGTGTTGCCCGTAGAGTATTATTACATGCTTCTGATCTTGATCGTTCCGGGTTATCTGTTTTTATATTACGGCTGTAATGTATACACGCCGAAGCGTACGGTTAAGCGCAGGCACGAGATTTATCGTATCTGGCAGGCTAACACCATCGGTCTTGCTGCACTGATCATCATTCTGTATATGGTTGTTAAGGAGATCAACGTCTCCCGTTCTGTCATCGTCATATTTTATGTTATGAATATCTTCCTGACCGCTTTCTTCCGGGTAGTGCTGCGAAAGTTCCTGCGTACGATCCGCAGCAAAGGCTACAACCTGAAGCACATCCTTCTGGTGGGGTATTCCCGGGCGGCTGAGGAATATATCAGACGCATTTTGGACAATCCTCAGTGGGGATATGTGGTGTGTGGTATCCTGGATGATCATATCCCCAGCGGCACCACCTACAAAGGTGTCAAGGTGCTGGGAAGTATTGGCAATCTGGAGTATATTCTTCCGGAGAACCGTCTGGATGAGATTGCCATTACATTGTCCCTGCGGGACTATGATATGTTGGAGGAACTGGTGCACACCTGTGAGAAATCGGGTGTTCATACGAAGTTTATACCGGACTACAACAGTCTGATCCCTACCAGACCTTATACAGAGGATTTGATGGGATTACCGGTGATCAACATTCGTTATGTACCACTGACCAACACTGGCAACATGATGTTAAAGCGGATCATGGATGTGGCGGGATCGCTGTTTGGCATCATCATCACCTCTCCTGTCATGCTGGTCGCGGCGCTCTGTGTCAAGTTGAGCAGCCCCGGGCCAGTGATCTTTAAACAGGAAAGAGTAGGTTTACACAATAAACCTTTCTATATGTATAAATTCCGTAGCATGGAGACACAGGCTCCTGGAAAAGAAAAGAAGGCTTGGACGGTCAGGGATGACCCAAGGGTCACAAATGTGGGAAAGATCCTGCGTCGGACGAGCTTGGACGAGCTTCCGCAGTTGTTCAATATTTTAAAGGGCGATATGAGTCTCGTAGGGCCAAGGCCGGAACGACCTCTCTTTGTGGAAAAGTTTAGAGAGGAAATTCCCCGCTATATGGTAAAACATCAAGTCAGGCCGGGTTTGACCGGATGGGCGCAAGTCAATGGACTGAGAGGAGACACCTCCATCAAAAAGCGCATTGAGTACGATGTCTACTATATTGAGAACTGGACTATGGGATTTGATATAAAAATTATCTTAATGACCTTTTTTACAGGTTTTGTCAACAAAAATGCATACTAAAAGATGCAGGTAAGGAGAAAGTGCTATGGCAACAAGGTCCAACCAGAAAAACAATCAGAATTCATCCTCCAAGAGGAAGAGATCCGCGAGGGAACGTGAGGCGAGAAGAAAGACAAAGCTTGTCATATTTGGCGTTGAGATCGCAGTGATCCTCGCCATGCTGGCCGTCCTCTATGTGGTGATGACAAAGGTCAATGATGAGGGTCCCAAGCTGACCTATCTGGCGCCGGAGAATCTGGCGATCCCGGAGGAAGTGAAGAAGGAGAGCGAAGAGGGGAGCATGAAGGGCTACGTGAACATTGCATTGTTCGGCGTGGATGCCAGGACGGAGAATACGCTCTATAAGAGCAGCCGAAGCGACAGTACCATGATCGCCAGTGTTAACATGGACACCGGTGAGATCCGTCTGGTCAGCGTATATCGTGACACCTACCTGAATCTAGGAAATGACACTTACCAAAAATGCAACGCTGCCTACGCAAACGGAGGCGCAGAGCAGGCGATCAAGATGCTGAATATGAATCTGGACATGGATATTAAAGACTTTGTTGCAGTGGGCTATCTGGGTGTGATCGATGTGGTCGATGGCCTGGGTGGCGTGTATATCGATGTGGATAACGCGGAGTTAAAGCATCTTAACAACTATCAGAAGTCGATGACTGATCCCAACCTTAAAGATGCTTACGTGCCGGCGTTAAAAGATTACCCTTACGTTCCTGTAACTCAGACCGGCTATCAGAAACTGAACGGTCTGCAGGCTGCCGCATACTGCCGTATCCGTTACACTGCAGGCGACGATTTCATGCGTACTGCCCGCCAGAGAGAGGTGTTGAAGGCCATTGAGGATCAGGCGAAGAAGGCCGATTATGCGACTTTGTTGAAAGTGTTCAACAGTGTTATCGATGATATTTATACCAGTATTGACGAGAAGGATCTTATGACGTTTTTAGACAATATCTCCAAGTATAAGATTGTGGAGGAAGGCGGCTTCCCCGAGGAGAGTATGCGAACCACCGGAGATATCAGTTCAAAGGGCAGCTGTGTTGTCCCTCTGGATCTGGAGAGCAATGTAGTGTGGCTGCATCAGTTCCTCTTTGACGATGAGGATTATCATGTGACCGCCGGTGTTCACGAGATCTCTGAGAAGGTAAGGTCTGACACTGCACCGTACATCCGCAACAAATCAAATTAAGCATGAAATTAAACGAGGGGGCTTTTGTGAAAAGCCCCCTTTTCCTGTTATCTGCTGTTGGTTTTCCTTGTGTAAAGTTATATTATACGATATAATGATTCTGCTGGCGCAGAATTCAAACTGACATCAAAGAGAGGCAGAGTTCAATGGACGTTGACGTGATCATTCCGCTGTATAAGCCGGGTAAAGAACTGTTTGCCCTTCTGAAGCTTTTGGACAAGCAGACGGTGCCGATCCATCAGATCATCCTGATGAATACGGAGGAGAAATATTTTACACAGCTCACTTATGGGAGCAGGGAGCTGGAGAACCATAAAAATGTGAGGGTATACCATCTTTCCAAGAGGGAATTTGACCATGGAAGAACGAGACGACGTGGCGTCCAGAAATCTCAGTCGGACATTTTTGTGATGATGACACAGGATGCTGTTCCCGCAGACCAGCACCTGTTGGAGCGCCTGACTGTACATCTGATGCGGGATGAAAAGGTGGCTGTGGCCTACGCCAGGCAACTTCCCGGAAAGGATTGCGGCGTTTTGGAGCGATTCACCAGACGATTCAACTATCCGGATGAATCGCGCATCAAATCTGAGGAAGATCTGGAAGAGCTGGGGATCAAGACGTACATGTGTTCCAATGTGTGTGCTGCTTATCGAAGGGATGTCTATGAGGAATTGGGAGGCTTTGTGCGACATACCATATTTAATGAGGATATGATCTACGCGGCCGGTGCAATTAAGGCAGGTTACCGGATCGCCTATGAGGCGGAAGCGTGTGTTTATCATTCCCATAATTATACCAACAGCCAGCAATTTCACCGCAACTTTGATCTGGGAGTGTCTCAGGCGGAGCATCCGGAGGTTTTTGCCGGCATATCTTCCGAGAGTGAGGGCAAGAAGCTGGTTCGGGAGGCTACGGCGTATCTGAAAGAGCAGCGCCTGCAGAGAGAGATTCCGCACTTTTATATGCAGTGTGTCAGCAAGTACGCCGGATATCTGCTGGGGAAGCATTACCGCAGGCTTCCGAAGAGTTTGGTTCTGCGCTTTACAAACAATCGGGAATATTGGCAGTAGGTTTTGTAGATGGATAAAGAGAAAGGAAGGTATCGCGTATGTGTGGCATTGTTGGATATATTGGGCAGAAGCCGGCGGCGCCCGTGATCTTGGATGGGCTGTCCAAACTAGAGTACCGTGGGTATGATTCTGCGGGCATTGCTGTCTTTGACGGGGAGAGGATTCACACTAAGAAAGCCACCGGAAGGCTGAAGGTTTTGGAGAATCTGACCCATGGTGGTGAGACGATGAAGGGGGTTTCCGGAATCGGACATACCAGGTGGGCCACTCACGGTGCGCCAAGTGACCGGAATGCCCATCCCCATACCAACAATTCGGGGACTATCGCGGTGGTTCATAACGGCATTATTGAGAACTATATCTCTTTGAAGAAGAAGATGCAGGAGCGAGGCTATCAGTTTGTGTCAGAGACCGACACAGAGGTTCTGGCTCACCTGCTGGATTACTATTATAGAGGCAACCCGCTGGAGGCCATCACTAAAGTGCTGCACCGTGTAGAAGGCTCCTACGCGTTGGGGATCATGTTTGCTGATTTTCCCGGCGAGCTATATGCTGCCAGAAAGGACAGTCCGCTGATCGTAGGACAGAGTAAGGACGGTTGTTTTATTGCCTCTGATGTTCCTGCTGTCTTAAAGTATACCAGAACCGTGTACTACATGGACAATCAGGAGGTGGTGAAGCTGCATCCGGACAGGCTGCAGTTTTACACCGTGGACGAGGAGGAGATCGCCAAGGAGGCCGTCACCATTGACTGGGATGCGGACGCTGCGGAGAAAGCCGGATATGAGCACTTCATGTTGAAAGAGATGTATGAGCAGCCCAAGACCGTGGCAGATACCATCTCTCCTCGCGTTCGGGACGGCGAAATCGTGATTGAGGAGCTGAACATGACCGACGAGGAGATCCGCCAGATTCGAAAGATTCATATTGTGGCCTGCGGATCTGCCTATCACACTGGTGTGACTGCCAAATATGTGATCGAGGGACTGGCAAGGATCCCAGTGGAAGTGGATGTGGCCAGTGAATTTCGATACCGCGATCCCATTTTGGAGAAGGGCAGTATGGTCATTGTCATCAGCCAGTCGGGCGAGACCGCTGACACTCTGTCAGCCCTGAGGGAATCTAAGGCTCGTGGCTTTAAGGTGCTGGGAATCGTCAATGTGGTGGGAAGTTCCATTGCCAGAGAGGCGGATGCCTGTATGTACACGTGGGCGGGGCCGGAGATCGCCGTGGCGACCACCAAGGCTTACAGTGCGCAGTTGGTGGCATTATATATGCTTGCCATGAAATTTGCCAGGGTGCGGGGCACCATAGATGAGGCGCGGTTTAGGAGCCTATTGGACGATCTCGAGTGCCTGCCGGATCAGATTGAGCTTTTGCTGGGACAGAAGGAGAAAGTTCAGCACTTTGCCAACCGCTATGTGGGTGCGAGGGACATCTTCTTTATTGGAAGAGGGGTAGACTATGCGATCTCTCTGGAGGGATCTCTAAAGCTGAAAGAGATCTCATATATTCACTCCGAGGCCTACGCGGCGGGAGAACTGAAGCACGGAACCATCTCGCTGATCGAGGATGGTACGCTCGTCGTGGCTCTGTCCACGCAGCCGGAGTTGTTCCAGAAAACGATCAGCAACATGGTGGAAGTCAAGGCAAGAGGCGCGTTTGTCATGGCGGTGACAAACGAGGGCAACAGAGCCATCGAGAAGGCCTCCGACTATGTGGTGTACATACCGGAGACCAATCCTTACTTTACCAATTCGCTGGCTATCGTACCACTGCAGCTGTTTGCCTACTATGTGGCAGTGGGCAGAGGCTGTGATGTGGATAAGCCGAGAAATTTGGCGAAGTCAGTGACAGTGGAGTAGTAGTAAATTTCACATTTAAAATATATTTTCTTCACAATTCATACACAAATCGGGGATATACTGGGGTACATAAGGAACGAGCAGATCGGAAGCATTATACACTTCCCGAAAGGAGAGGTAATCATTATGTACGAAAATGAAATTTATTCAGGTACTGGTGCCAATACCACCGGGCAGTTTAGCGGAGGAGATCACTATGACACCTATCAAACAGATTTGGGTCAGACGGCCGGACGCAACAAGAAAGAAGAAAAAGAGAACAAGGGGGGCTTTTTCCACAAAGTTCTTCTCAGTGTCAGTTTGGGATTGTTCTTTGGCATCTTTGCAGGATTAGGCTTCTATGCAGTACAACAGGGAACCGGCATGCTGGAAGCGAACGGAGGGGCGTCCACTGCCAGCGCGGTGGAGAATGACGTGGATATGACGGAAGCTGTTCGGGAAGCGCTCCAGGAGGAACTGCGGGGTATGAGTCTTTCCAGCATCGGTAATATCACGGTGGTGGACTCTAATGTCTCCGCCGTGGTGGAGGAAGTAATGCCTGCCATGGTATCCATCGTCGGTAACTACACGGAGGAATATCCCAGCTTCTGGGGACAGACCTACACGAGGGAAGTTCCGGGCAGTGGCTCCGGTATCATCGTGTCACAGAACGACTCGGAGCTTTTGATCGTCACCAACAATCACGTAGTGGAGGATGCGAACTATTTGGAGGCAACCTTTATTGACGGCTCTACGGCTGAGGCGGTGATCAAGGGTACGGATGCAGACATGGATCTGGCGGTGATCGCGGTGTCTCTCTCAGATTTGGATGAGGAGACCAGACAAGCGATCAGCATCGCGACACTGGGGGACAGCGACAGTCTGAAACTGGGTGAGCCGGTGATCGCCATCGGCAACGCGTTGGGTTACGGGCAGTCCGTGACAAACGGTATTGTCAGTGCGCTGGATCGTGAGATCATGCTCGAGGACGGTTCCACCGGCATCTTTATTCAGACGAATGCGGCCATCAATCCCGGTAATTCCGGCGGAGCGCTCTTAAATATCAACGGAGAGGTCATCGGTATCAACTCCAACAAGATTGGAGGAAGTACTATTGAGGGTATGGGTTACGCCATTCCGATCACTTCCGCAAGTCCTATCATTGCCGACCTGATGGAGCGCCAGACCAGGAGTAAGGTGGCAGAAGCGGATGTGGGCTATATGGGGATCACGCCGCAGGAGGTCACCAGCCAGCTGGCACAAATGTTCAATATGCCGGAGGGAATCTATATTGCCGAGATGTTGAAGGAAGGAGCAGCGGATAAAGCGGGTCTACAGGTGGGCGACATCATCACCCGCTTTGGCGGAGAGAAGATTCGCTCCTACAACGATCTTCAGGAGACCTTGCAGTATTACGCAGCAGGTGACGAAGTCACTGTGACGGTGATGCGGCCGGAGAACGGCACATATGTGAGTTATGAATTTAAAATGACTTTAGGAAGAAGGCCATAGGGCAATAAAGTGATAATAGTAAGGCGGTCAGGTGCGCAGGCACTGATCGCCCTGCTTCTTTTTGCGCTGTTTATAAAATCTTCACTTGTGATAATAGGGAGAGTTCGGTATAATAAAGGCAGTCTTAGAATAAAAGCGGTCACGTAAACGTTCCGGAACGGAGAATAAGATGGATGATTTTAAGGAAGTAGACGATAAAGAGTTAAAAAAACAGAACACGTCGGGTCAAGGTTCGGAAGAGCGAGGCGACTATGAGGACGTCTGTTTTATCTGCCGCAGACCGGAGAGCAAGGCGGGCAAGATGTTTAAGCTCCCCAACAATATCTGCGTCTGTAATGACTGTATGCACAAAACCATGGAGACCGTAAGCCAGTTTGACTATCAGGGAATGTTGAACAATCCCAATTTTCAGAATGATTTGGATCAGTTTTCCAAACAGAACGGTTTCCCCAATATCAGCTTTGTGAATCTGGCGGATCTTCAGGGGGATGGAGGGATCCCCAACAAACAAAAGCTCAAGCGGAAAAAGAAGAAAGCAGGGACACAGCCGGTGCTGGATATCCATAACATTCCGGCACCCCACAAGATCAAGGCGAGTTTGGACGAATATGTGGTGGGGCAGGAACACGCCAAGAAAGTGATCTCTGTGGCGGTGTACAATCACTACAAGCGCGTGGCAACCAACACTATGGATGAGATTGAGATCGAGAAGTCCAACATGTTGATGATCGGACCTACCGGAAGTGGTAAGACTTATCTGGTGAAGACGCTTGCACGACTCTTGGATGTGCCGCTTGCTATCGCCGATGCCACTTCTCTGACGGAGGCCGGATACATTGGCGATGATATAGAGAGCGTGGTGTCCAAGCTGCTGGCCGCGGCGGAAAACGACGTGGAGAAGGCGGAGCGGGGCATCGTCTTTATCGACGAGATCGACAAGATTGCCAAGAAGAAGAATACGAACACCCGTGATGTCAGCGGTGAGAGCGTACAGCAGGGAATGTTGAAGCTGTTGGAGGGCGCGGAGGTGGAGGTGCCTGTGGGCGCTAACAGCAAAAATGCCATGGTGCCTTTGGCCACTGTGAACACGCGGAATATTCTCTTTATCTGCGGCGGCGCTTTTCCAGATCTGGAGGATATCATTAAGGAACGTTTGACCAAGACGACTTCTATTGGTTTCAATTCTGAGTTAAAGGATAAATACGACAAGGACAAAAATATTTTGTCCAAAGTGACGGTGGAGGATATTCGCAAGTTTGGCATGATTCCCGAGTTTATCGGTCGTCTTCCGATCATTTACACATTGGAAGGGCTCAACAAAGAGATGCTGGTGAAAGTCCTGAAGGAGCCCAAAAACGCTATCTTGAAGCAGTACCAGAAGCTTCTCGAGCTGGATGAGGTGAAGCTGGAGTTTGCGGACGACGCGCTGGATGCCATTGCGGAGAAAGCTCTGAAGCGGGACACCGGTGCCAGAGCGCTGCGCTCCATTATCGAGGAGTTTATGCTGGATATCATGTATGAGATTCCTAAGGATGACAATATTGGCAGAGTGACAATTACCAGAGAGTACATTGAGGGCACCGGCGGCCCGGTCATCGATATCCGCAGCAATCAAATTTCGGAGCCTATGGAGAACTTGAAAGAGCTGCCGCTTCAGGAGATGGAAGAGGCTGAGTAGAAAAGCGCAAAAAGAGATTGGGATATAAGAATCCCCTCTGTGTCAGATAGTAAACTGATACAGAGGGGATTCTTGTTATAGTGTTTCCTTTGTTTCATATGTTCATGTGTTCATGCCGTTTATTCGCCATAACCCTTGGACAGGATAAAGTCAACCACCTCGTCAACCAGATCCTGGCAGGTCTCCAGCTTGTCGGCTTCCACCATAACGCGGATCAGAGGCTCCGTGCCGCTCTCACGCACCAAGATCCTGCCGTTGTCGCCAAGGCGGGAAGCAGTATTCTCCACCTTTTTCTGAACTTCGGCGTCATCGCGAACCATTGCTTTATCCTTGACGCGGACGTTTTTCAGCACTTGCGGATAGATCGTGAGAGGAGAGGCTAGTTCGCTTAAAGTTGCCTTTTTCTCCAGCATGACCTCCATCATCTTGATGGCGGTCAGGATGCCGTCGCCGGTGGTGGCGTATTTTCGGAAGATGATATGGCCGGACTGTTCACCGCCTAGACGGTAGCCGTTCTGCACCATGTTCTCGTAGACGTATTTGTCGCCCACGGCGGTTTTCTCATATTCTATTCCGATGGCATCAAAAGCTTTGTACAGGCCGAAGTTGGACATTACGGTGGTGACCACGCGATTTCCCTGCAGCTTGCCGCGGTCTTTCATGTAGCGGCCGTAGATGTAGAGGATGCCGTCCCCATCCACCAGATTGCCCTTCTCGTCCACACACAGGCAGCGGTCTGCATCGCCGTCGAAGGCAAAGCCCACATCGAGACCGTTCTCCACCACAAACTTTTGAAGTCCCTGAATGTGGGTGGAGCCGCAGTCGGTGTTGATGTTCAGGCCGTCCGGCTGGTTGTGGATCACATAGGTCTTGGCTCCCAAGGCATCGAACACACTCTTGGCGATCATCCATGAGCTGCCGTTGGCACAGTCAAGCCCTACCTTCTTATCCTTGTAAGAGCGGGTTGCCAGCGAGATCAGGTAGCCGATGTATCGATTCCTGCCGACAGCGTAATCTACGGTACGGCCGATATTTTCTCGCTCTGCGTAAGGGATTTCGGCGGGCTCGCCATCCAGATAGCTCTCAATCTTCAGGATGGTCTCCTCATCCATCTTCTCTCCGTTTGTGTTGATCAACTTGATCCCATTGTCATAATAGGGATTATGGCTGGCGGAGATCATGATGCCGCAGTCAAAACCTTCTGTTCTGGTCACATAGGACACACTGGGGGTGGTGGTGACATGGAGCAGATAAGCGTCTGCACCGGATGCAGTGAGTCCGGCTCCCAACGCATACTCAAACATATAGGAGGAACGGCGTGTGTCTTTGCCGATGACAACACGGCATTTGTCCTCCGGATTGTTGCTTTCTGCCTCGTGTCGGTAATACCATCCTAAAAAGCGGCCGATCCGGTAAGCGTGATCCGCCGTCAGAGTCTTGTTGGCCTCGCCGCGGAAGCCGTCAGTTCCAAAATATTTACCCATAGTTATGATTCCCTTTCAAAAGTATGTAAGTAATACTTTTTCTTATATATCATTATAATGTGTTTGTGTGGAGTTGGCAACTTGTATCTTTTTTTGTCCAAGCCTTTGTTTTTTTATAGAAAATGCGCAGATTCTATTGACAACAAAAAAAAATATGGTAATATAAACATATGAACAATAGTTCATATGAAGAATATGGAGGAAGAAATAATGAAGAAAACCTATAAGATTGAAGTGGATTGTGCCAATTGTGCATTGAAGATGGAGGAAGCTACCAAGAAGGTGGAGGGTGTTTTGGACGCAGTTGTGAGCTTTATGACCCAGAAGATGAAAGTGGAGTTTGTTGAGGGCAGCGATGAGAAGACGGTCATGGAGCAGGTGGTGAAAGCCTGCAAGAAAGTAGAGTCCGACTGCGAGATTTATCTGTAGGTGGACGGGGAATGATCCTACATATTTGAGGGGGCGGAGATCATGACAAAAAAACAGAAAAAAGTGTTGTATCGCATTATCTTGTCCACGGTGCTTTTGGTTGCGGTGCAGTTTATTCCGGTGGAGGGTTGGATCAAGCTCCTCCTGAACCTGATACCCTATGCAATGATTGGTTACGACATCTTACGGAAGGCTGTGCTGGGCATTGTTCACGGGGAAGTGTTTGATGAAAATTTCCTGATGGCGGTGGCCACCGTCGGGGCTATCCTTTTGGGAGAATACACCGAGGGTGTGGCGGTTATGCTGTTCTACCAGATCGGCGAGCTGTTTCAGAGCGTTGCGGTGGGCAGGAGCCGCCGTAACATCAGCGCCCTGATGGATATCCGTCCTGACTACGCAAATACCATGGATGCGGAGGGTAATCTGGAGCAGGTGGATCCCGACGATGTGGAGATTGGGACGATCATCGTGGTGCAGCCCGGCGAGAAGGTTCCCATTGACGGCGTGGTGGTGGAGGGAAGTTCCACCCTAAATACCAGCGCCTTGACCGGCGAGAGTATGCCCAGAGAGGTCTCAGTCGGTGCGGATATCATCAGCGGCTGTGTGAATCTGACGGGTTTGTTGAAAATTCGCACCACGAAAGAGTTCGGGGAGTCCACGGTGTCTAAAATATTGGATCTGGTGGAAAACTCCAGTATGAAAAAGTCACGCACAGAGAATTTTATCACCCGGTTTGCAAAGTACTATACCCCCGCGGTGTGTGGCAGCGCGCTGGCTGTGGCGGTTCTGCCGCCCCTTGTCAGCCTGCTTCTGGGAGAACCGGCTGTATGGGGAACATGGATCATAAGGGCCCTCACCTTTTTGGTGATCAGCTGCCCCTGCGCACTGGTGATCTCCATTCCCCTGAGCTTCTTTGGAGGTATCGGGGCGGCCAGTGCCAGTGGTATTCTGGTGAAGGGCTCCAACTATCTGGAGGCGTTGTCGGAGACGAAATATGTGGTGTTTGATAAGACAGGTACGCTGACTAAGGGTGTGTTTCAGGTGACGGAGGTGCATCCGTCGGAAGGATATCCGATTTCTGCAGCGGGCAACCGGACGGAAGCGTTGCAGAAAGAGGATCTGCTCACCTACGCGGCCTACGCGGAGAGCTACTCCTCCCATCCCATCAGCAAGAGTCTGCGGGAGGCCTGTGGAAAACCCATTGACCACAATCGGGTGAGTGATGTGGAGGAGATCAGCGGGCACGGCGTTAAGGCTGTGATAGACGGAGTGACGGTGGCGGCTGGCAACGGGAAGCTGATGCGTTCCATGGGGATTATCTGTGAAGAAAATACCGGCGTGGGGACGGTGGTTCATGTGGCAATTGATGGGACTTACGCCGGCTATATCCTGATCTCCGATGTGGAGAAGGAGCAGTCGAAAGATGCGATTGCTGCCCTGAAAGCCTCGGGAGTCAAACGCACTGTCATGCTTACGGGAGACAATAGGGCAGCGGCAGACCATGTGGCCACACGGCTTGGGCTGGACGAAGTGCACAGTGAGCTTCTGCCTGCAGACAAGGTGGCACAGGTGGAGGAACTCTTACAGCGCAAGGGCAGTAAGGAGAAACTGGCCTTTGTGGGGGACGGGATCAACGATGCACCGGTGCTCTCCCGGGCGGATATCGGTGTGGCCATGGGGGCTCTCGGTTCCGATGCAGCTATCGAGGCGGCGGACGTTGTGCTCATGGATGACAACCCCATGAAGCTTGCCCTTGCCATGCGTATTTCCCGAAAGTGTTTGCGCATTGTCTATGAAAATATCGTCTTTGCCATCGGTGTGAAGCTGATCTGCCTGATCCTGGGGGCGTTTGGCATTGCCAACATGTGGATGGCAATCTTCGCAGACGTGGGTGTAATGGTGCTGGCTGTGCTCAATGCGGTCCGCTGCCTGAAGGTGAAAAATTGATCCAGATGAGGATTATTACCTGCTCTGAAAAGAGGCAGGAACGGAAGAGAAGTCTCTGTCATAGAATGATAGAGACTTCTTTTAACGTGAGAAAAGTCTGTTTGGGACGATTCTCCGGCTGGTGAAAGAATGGATTGCAAAGAAATGATCCTTTCCAATGACTATTATGATGCCATCACGGATTATTCGGTGCGCAGAATGAGTGTGGAGGACTATGATCTGTGCTACACGGACATTGAGAACCTCTACAGTGTACTTTATATTAACCGCGCCGATGTGCCTAATCCGCTGGAAGATTTTTATGACTATCAGTATATACCCAAACTGTATGGGCTGATGCAGAGGACCAGTGTGACGGGAACCTTTGATCCCACAAGCCTGATCGCCAGCGGGATCACACAGGTGCAGAGAGAGCCGCTGGCGCTCACCGGAAGAGGATGTGTGATCTGCCTGATCGACACGGGGATCAACTATCTGAACGAGGCCTTTTTGGACGAAAACGGGGACAGCCGTATCCTGGCTATCTGGGATCAGACCATTCAGGACGGGGAGCCTCCTGAGGGGTTTTTGTATGGGACGGAGTACACCAGAGAGGACATCAATCGCGCTCTGCGGGCGGAGGATCCTTTCACCATTGTGCCTACTCAGGATGAGAACGGGCATGGCAGCGTGATGGCGGGGGTGGCGGCGGGAAGCCGGATCAATGGAGGACTCGCCTATCTGGGAGCAGCACCGGATGCAGATCTGGTTGTGGTGAAGCTGAAGGAGTGTAAACAGTATCTGCGTGACTTCTATCTGGTGCCTCAGGGTGTGCCCGCCTACCAGGAGAATGATATCATGTTTGCACTTGCCTATGCCAATTCCTTTGCGCAGGTATTCCGTCGCCCTGTGATCATCTGTCTGGGGTTGGGCACCAACATGGGAGATCACACCGGAAGCTCTTTCTTGTCCCGCTATCTCAGCACTATTGCAGTGAGGCGTAGCCGGGCGGTAGTAGTAGGCGGAGGAAATGAGGGCAATGCAGCGCATCACTTTCAGGGGATGCTGCGCAGACGTGGAGGTGCCGGTGAAAGCAGTGCAGACGTGGAGATTCGCGTGGGGGAAGGATCGCGAGGATTCTATCTGGAAATGTGGGGAAATGTGCCGGATGTATTCAATATCAGCGTTCGATCGCCGGGGGGAGAAAGCATTCCGCCGATGCCGCTGGGCCTTAACCAGAGTATCACCTACAGCTTTATCTATGAGCGGACCCGTGTTACCGTGGACAGCACACTGGTAGAACCGGCATCGGGGGAGCAGCTGATCCGTTTCCGCATTGTAATGCCGACTCCGGGAATCTGGACGTTCCGCGTGACCTCTGTGGGGGAAGTACACAACGGCAATTTCAATCTGTGGCTTCCCATCACGGCATTTCTCGACACACAGGTGTATTTTTTGACCTCCAGTCCCTATATCACACTGACGGAGCCATCGATGGCGCAGAATATCATCAGTGTGTCCACCTACAATGCGGACAACAACAGCTTTTACACAGAGTCGGGGAGAGGCTTTGCCAGAGACGGAGCTGTTCGTCCGGACTTTGCAGCGCCAGGAGTGAATGTGTCCACCATCTATGGGAAGGACACTGGAAGCAGCCTTGCCGCGGCCATCGCTGCGGGAGCTACCGCCCAGTTTATGCAATGGGCGGTGGTGGAACGGAACAATGAGAATGCGGAGAGCCGCGAAGTGAAGAACTATTTTATCCGGGGTGCCTCCCGTGAAGCTGATCTGACTTACCCTAACCGGGAGTGGGGGTATGGGAGGTTGAATATGGTGGGGACGTTTGATGCTTTGATTGGGGTGTGAAAAAGGATTTTCGGAGACAACCCCAGAAAAGATGGTGAAATTCTTACGGGTGGATCCATCGAAGCAACAAAAAGAATCTTACATGAAATTGGAAAGTAAAAAAGTCGTAGGAACAAATAAGCAACAAAAGGGTCATTTGCCAAAAAGTATGGCGGATGGCTCTTTCTTATTAGCTATGTTGAGTTTTAAAAAAAGAATGCTACCAATTCTAGGTGTGAAAAAAGAGAGGAGAAAAATTTATGGAATTGACAAAGAAAATACTTGATGAGATGGCTGCTGTGGATGTGCGTACAGTTGACATTTCCACTTTGACTGATTTGAGAGATATTGAAATTAATACTTCACTGCCAGTAAAGGAAAAGCTGGAGGTTTTTGCGAGGCAGACGAATAATGTCTATGTTAATCGGATTGGTGATTATGTTGTTAAGGTCAAGTTTCAGGAAAATGGGGCTAGTATAAACGATAAGATGTCGGAGTATTTACGAAGACTAAGTGAAAGCCGAATTTAAGATCACAGGTTGGTCAGGGTTCCAAGTTTGGGGGGCTGATATCTGCATTTCCAAAGCCGAGAGTAACAGCATAGGTAAAAAGCGGGGATGTTTTGCGAATTATCAAATGTATACGCAGGTATGAAACTTTATGCCCTGTGTAAGGTAATAGTTCTTTCGGCACCTGCATGGTCAGGCCAAGGATGCAGGAACTGTCCTGTAAAATGGAAGAAATAGAAAAATAGTACAGCCGGATAGAGGTGCTATTGTCCGAAACAGGATATGATACAGATTATCCGCTTGACTAGAATGGGAGAACTGATGCAGGAGGCATTGGATGCCTTTATTAAAAAAGTTACTGTCTACTGGTACAAATGGGTGGAGATAAAATGGAACTATAATTTAGGGGGGATTTGTGATAATTAGATAATGTGATTTAGATTCATTTTATGCAGTCAAATTTTAATATAAGTGAGATTAGGCTTTCTTTTACAAAAAATATAATGTATAATTAAAAATAATATTATAAACATTAATTATTAAAATTAGATACAATAATAAACTTGGAGGACTTTGCTATGGAAAATGAGAAGATGAATTTAATTTTAAAGTGTGTTTCGAACCATTTTGGATGTGAAGCTGAGGACATCGTAACACATAGAGAGTTTACAAATGGAAAATCTGGAAGTGGAGTTTTTTTGATAGAGGTTTTAAAGGCTCAAAATTCCATAAAAGTAGGAAATTATATTTTGAAAATTGACAGTAAACAATCTGATGAGTTTTTGGACGAAATTCAGAACACAATTGAGTTAGGAAAGTATTTAAGTAATTCAACTATTAAATTTCCTGAGTTTGAGTTTTTTGATTACACCGAAGAACATCTCTTTTATATATATGGAGTTGCGGGAAGTAATTTGATGGATGCTGTTAGCATTGTTCAAGCGTATGAAAAAGGGCAGTCGGTATTAGAAAAAATATCAATGGAGATGTTATTTAACTGGAATACTAATTTTTCACATAGGGTTATAAATTTGGTGCAATTGATTGAGGAAGGAGTTGGGCCCAAACGTCTTGTATTAGAAGGAAGAATAGCACAGCGAATTCAGAATTTGATTGGTGATAACTTGATTCCGACGTTTACCTATTCAGATACTACTTATCCTAATCCCTATTACTACCTAAAAAGTGCGAGTAGTCCTTTGACAAAGAATATTAATGCTTTAGTTGGTAATGTTCATGGAGATTTAAATGAAAATAATATTATTATTAAACGAAATATTTGGGATAAAAGTTATGATGTTTATATGATAGATTATTCTCATTATAAAAATGATGGGTTTTTGTTTACTGACCATGCATATTTACAACTTAATCTACTGCTAAACGAGCGATTTGTAACTAATATTTATGAATGGTGTAGCATAGTAGAAAAAATATTGTCAAATACAAAAGGGAAAAAAGAAAGCGATATTCTTTTTACGCATTATATTTATAATGGTATAATTAGTTTTATTAAGAAACAGCAAACTAAAAATGAGGACAATTGTTTTTTGCAATATCTTTGTTCACACATTATCGCAGGAATGAATATGTTGAATAAGAGAGATATGGATGAAAAACGACAAGCATTATGTTTACTATATGCATCTATTTATTTGAGAGTGTTATTGGTTAATTTGTCAGAGCAATTTGAACTTCCAATGTCTCAAGGTCAGTTAGTATTGTTAGGAAGCAATGTAGAAAAGGAAATTTGGGAGTTATTCGGAAATTTCGATCAGGATGAAAATAAATATTTTTTGATATCGGCATGTGATTCTGATATAACCAATAAAGAGAACTTTGTTTCTTTATCAGCTATAATATGGGATGGTATTTTTGAAGTTAACGCAACAGTAAATAATCCAATCAGAGAATACGCATTTTCTAAATTTAAAAGAACATATGGATTACAATTCCAATCACTGCCTAATGAAACTAAGGAAAGCTATGAGGTCGCACCATGTTGGTGTAGTATTCAGGTTCCGATGGACGGAAATAAAGGTGTTTGGTACAATAAAAATATTCGTCGTAAGTTAGAAGCTCTTTTAAAAAAAGTTTTATCTATTAAAGAAAATTACCCTATTTATTTAGTTGTTGATACAAAGAATATTAATTCCAGAGTCTTGACTAGTATTATTACAGATATTCAGGGAAATAGCGGAAAATCATTGATATATATGGTGATATTGGATGGGCAAAATATAGATATGGAAGAAGATGAATACACAAAAATCAGGAAAGTCAACTTTTCGTTGGATGATATTGCAAGTTGTTTATCGTTAATGAATTCTTCAAAGAAAGATTGTCAAAATATTATGCTTCCACGAAAGACTGACAGAAAAAACGAATATGGACAAGTTGAGGTTAAGCCAGTTGAGCTGGAGGAAGAGGAAGTAAACTATATTTCAATGGATTTTGAAATTGTGCATCAAAAATTAGGATGGAACAATGAGAATGATGATTTTGGTGATGCGTTTTATAGAGGGGTGGAGGCTACATGGAAAGATATTGCTGTGCACCGGGATATTGACCGTATAGACTATTTGACAAAATGGAAACCAGTTCTTACAGAAACATTGCGATCAATAGGGTTAAATACGGTTATAGCTTATCAATTGTATCATAAGGCTGGTGCGGGAGGAACTACATTATCAAAAAGAATACTTTGGGATTTTCACACACTATATCCTTGTTTACTGATGAGAAAACTAACAGAAAATACGGCGGAACGCTTAAAGCTCGTATATAAAAAATGTGGGTTGCCAATTTTGGTTGTGGTGGAAATTAGTGCAGGAACCATTACTGCAAATGAAATGAGCAATTTTCGCATAGAATTGATTAATAAAGGAGTAAGAGCATTATTTTTGTATGTGTCACGAATACATAATTTAGACTCTAAACGATATCCACATCGTTTTTATTTGGCTGATACACCGAACATGATTATGTCGGATGAGGAATGCCAATCTATGTATGAGAAATATGGTAAATTAACTAAAGATGATCATTGCTTAACTAACATACAGAAACTTACATTTCCTCCAGATAAGGAATGGGAATACTTACGGCAACCTTTTTTCTATGGCTTGTTTGCATTTGAAAAAGAATATATAAATATAGATGGATTTGTGAATAAAGGACTTGCAAGCTTGGATGAAAAAGTGCACGAATTGATAAAATTGCTAGCATTTTTAACAGTTTATTCTCAAATCGGTTTGAATAAAATGGATGTTAATAGTATATTCCAATTTGAAGAGGAACAACTGACTGAAGCCTTGGCGAATCCTCTAATTGTCTATAAAAATATGGGATATAGAATTTGTCATCCAATTATAGCGGAGACTATTCTTAAACAATGTTTTAGTAGTGAAGATTATTGTGCAGAACTTTTTATTTACTCAATAAAATTTATAGATATGTTAACGAGTATTTATGATTCCGAAAGCAAACGTCTTAGTGATATTTTAGAAGAAATTTTTACTCATAGAGAGTATTATATCGATGAAGAACGCAAAAAATTTTCTAATTTAGTGATGGAATTTACTAATGATTTACAAAAAAAAGAGTTGTTTCAATATTTGATAGATAAATTACCCAATAATCCTCATTATTATAATCATAAAGCACGAGTTTATATTTATCCAAGTGATTATTCTCATGCATTTGATTTTGATGAAGCATTCTCTTTGGCTCAAATGGCAATTGAAAAATCTGAGCTTGAGCAGAATGAGGGAAGTGCTATTCATCATCATTTAATGGGAAAAATTTATGCAAAGCAAATTAAGGTGATGATTCATAACTCAACATTCAATGAATCGGTCACTAAACTTTGGAAAAAAATTAAGCCTGTTTATGAAAAGGCAGAATTTGAATTTTCACAATGTATGGTTGGTAAAAATGTTGAATTTGGTTTAGTTGGGAAAATGGAATTAATTAGTGGTATATTGTGTAAAATAAGTACCCGAAAAAAATCATCAATAAATGCTATTTTAAAGAGAGAGACTGGCCTGCAAGTAGAGTTTGTAAAATTGACGCAGAAATTGCAACAGCTATCCGTTGAGTATACAACCAAATTTGATACTAGTAATGAAGCATATGCTCACGCAATACTGGAATACAAACAATCGCTTGGTAATATTAGGGATATCGAGAATCAATTGAAATTAAAGACAATGACTTTACAATCTAGAATTCAGGCACGTAGAGCTTTAACAGCATTAGAATTATGGAAAAATAATAATATTTCAAATAGTGTATATTTGCTGCCAGAAGACTCCGTTCTTCGCATACACAATTTTATGGAACAAAATATAAGTGAAAATGGTAATAGTGATTATTATGATCGAGTTATGTGGTTGAAAACTTATATGTGTTTAAGTACATTTGATGTATTGAAAGCGTATAACTTTCTAATTGATTGGCCGGATGGGGATTATGATCAATTTGTTTGTTTTTACCGTTATGTTTTTGCGTTTATTTTATATTATCAGGAGAGGCTTGATTTCATGACAGTGGAGAGTCATATGAAACAAAGCAATAAATTAAGTCAGAAATCATATGGGGTTTCTACTACAAGCACAAGAGAACTTCTTGGTAAGGAAGGAGAAAAAATATATTTGCTTCATGATTCTGTGAATATGGACTGGGGAAAATTGAGCAATGAAGAACGTGAAAAATATAGAGATGAACATTGCCTGTTTATGATAGGGCAAGTAGAGTCTATTGAAAGCTCGTTAATTTCAATTAAATTCTCACTAGATAATGTTCACTCTTTTATTGCAAAGCTTCCACCAGCAGAATCAATTGGTGGATGGAATCAAGGTGATATGGTTACTTTTGCATTAGGTTTCAGTTATAGCGAAATGCGGGCCTGGAATGTAAGATGTTGTGATTAGATTTTGAGATAGATTAAATAGCACAAACGAAAATATTATGACTCAGCGTAATATTTAAAATGCTATAATATGCATATTCACAATAGACGCCTTTCGTATATTTTTGTTAAAAGGGTGCAGGAAATACAATTCCGAGATTGACTCCAACACTTGACATTAACTTACCATCAATTTCACAAACTTGATACTAATTTAATGTCTGCTTGAAATAATAAAAATTGCTCAAGATCCATTGAAAATACTGCAC
>JAFLRM010000080.1 GCA_022511465.1 Acetatifactor sp.
CTGTTTTCCACAATGTCTGCCATCAGAGTGATCATACCTGACTGCATTCCCACAACCTTCTCATAATAAAAGGATTGCTTATTCCCCTGCAGGATCAGACCTATGATCACTGTCGTCATGAAAAATATTTCAAAACAACCGCCGAGTATATGTAGGAAAATTTGTTCTGAGAGTTCCTTACTTTCGATACTGTAACTGCTTGAAAGCACCAGGCTTATTACATTTGTTAATATCAGCATCATGATACCGACTGCCCAAAGCAGCCATTGCTCTGATTTATCCAGACTCCTGTCCTGCATATTTTCGTCAAACCAGCTTCTCCATGATTTTCCTTTTACATAGAATATCGCCACCAGGCACAGCAACACTCCGCAAAACACATGCTGATATATCATTGCTGCCTGTTCTGACATATCAATAGCATATGGCAGCAATGTCATTGGGGTTAAAAGTCCATTGGCTATACCCGGCAATGGGATCAATGCCACAAGAAGGCCCAAAAATCTGTGTTTTTTTCTGGCAAGACAACTATTTAGCCCGACCATCAATGACACTACCGTTGGTACATAATCATCCCCAAAGGCAAATTGCACGATAAGAGCGGCAAGAAAAGATATCACATAAAAAAAATGCTGCTTCTTTGCAGCCAGATCCGGCTCAAAGAACACATACTTCCGGATCATAAAAAAGGCTATTGTGACTATTAATAAATATAAAATATCCAATATTATCTTTCCCATATCAATGTTCTCTCATTTTAATTTGTGTAAATAGATTCTTCTTCATTGTATCGCGCAATTTTAGTGAAGTCAACTGACACAAAAACGGTAGAGTACCACAGAACAGATTCGGCAGGCGACTGTGAGAACATGCCGTCGCCTGCCGAATCGTTACTTTGAGAGAACTGCCACCCCTGTCATTCCGAAGCACATTACAGCCTCCCATACACCTTCATCATTTTCCTTATCTTCTTCGCCAGCTCCTTGGACAATGCATTCTCATCCATACGCCACTTCCAGTTGAGCCCCAGCGTGGAGGGCACATTGATCCTGGCCTCACTTCCCAGCTCCAGATAATCCTGTATGGGAATGATGGCCGTGTCCGCGCAGCTTGCCACTGCCGCCCGGATGCAGCCCCAAAGGAGCTCTTTCCTGCTGTCCACCTGCAAATACTGCTTGGCAAAACGCAGATCCTTGGCAGGCATTTGCTTTATCCAGCCAAGCGTCGTATCATTGTCGTGTGTGCCCGTGTAAACCACACAGTTTTTGCCGTAATTGTGCGGGAGATATTCACTGTCCTGCCACGCGTCAAAGGCAAACTGTACGATCTTCATACTCGGGTATCCTGACTTCTTGACCAGTTTGACCACGCTATCCGTGAGAAAGCCCAAATCCTCCGCAATCACAGGTTTCTTTCCAAGCTTTTTCTTGAGAACCGAAAAGAATCCATAGCCGGGGCCTTTCTCCCAATGCCCATTCTCCGCGGTGGAATCCCCATAGGGCACAAACCAGTAGGACTCAAATCCGCGAAAATGATCGATCCTGACAACGTCATACAACTCATAGCAGTAGGCAATCCGCTTGACCCACCACTCATATTCCGTCTTCTTGTGATATTTCCAGTTGTACAGAGGGTTACCCCACAACTGCCCTGTGGTGGCAAACACATCCGGCGGGCATCCGGCCACACCGATAGGATTCCCGTCCTCATCCAGCTGGAACAGCTTCGGGTTGGCCCATGTGTCCGCACTGTCAAAAGCCACGTAGATGGGGATGTCCCCCACAATCTCAATACCTTTCCTATTGGCATACCGCTTCAGCGCTTTCCACTGTGTCAGGAAAAGATACTGCTGGAAGCGATAGAAGGCAATCTCCTCCGCCAACTTCTCACGATATCGGGCAATCGCTTTCTTCTTTCGGAGACGGATATCCTCATCCCACTCCAGAAAGCACACTCCGCCGAAGAAATTCTTCACCGCCATGTAGAGTGCATAGTCCTCCAGCCAATAGTCATTGTCGCTTACAAACTTCTGATAGTCAGGCTTCCCCTCTATCCCTTTCTCCACAGCCCGCTTCCACGCCTGCCGCAGGACTTTAAAGCGAGAGAGATAGATTTTCTCATAGTCGATGTAGTGAGCGTCATCGCCGAAATCATAGGCGTCGCACTCTTCTCTGGTAAGATATCCTTTATCAATCAGCAGTTCTAAATCAATGTAGTAGGGGTTGCCGGCAAACGTAGAAAAAGACTGGTAGGGTGAATCCCCATAGCCAGTAGGCCCCAGAGGAAGAATCTGCCAAAGCTTCTGCCCCGCCTTCTCCAAAAAATCTACAAATTCATAGCTGGCCTTTCCAAAGGTTCCAATTCCATAGCGCGATGGAATACTGGATATCGGCATCAAAATACCCGCTCTTCTCATTTTCTTATAACCTGTTACCTTTCAGACTGAAATCTTCTCAACGGATCTCTCCTCCGCCATTCTTCTGTTTCATGGAAAACTTCTCATGGTACATCATCTTGTCTGCACGTCTGGCAGTGTCGCCTATATCATAGTCTATTCTCTTATCGTACAATTCATATCCACAGGCGATCTGCATAAAGACATCCTTGCTCGACTGATTGAAGCGGTCCACCTGCGCTTTCAATTTGTCCACCATCTGCTTACATTTCGCCAGACTGCCATTCTTAATGAGGACACAAAATTCATCTCCGCCCATGCGATAACATTCTCCGGCTTCGCCAAAAATATTTTGAATGATGTGCGCGCTCTCCTTTATGTAAAGATCTCCTTTCTCATGTCCCAGAGTGTCATTACACTTTTTCAGGTCATTCAGATCAAACATGACCACAATACAATGCTCCGGTTCAAACTCTGTGTCTCCGGTTAAGGCCGCATAAGCAGTTCGATTATAGAGACCGGTCAGCTGATCATGGTAAGCCATGCGCTCATAGTTCTTAGCACGCATGCCGATCGCCATCAGCTGCTTCGCCTCCTTCATGGAGGCCATACCGAGCACAATGATATAGATCAGGAAGCCGCACAACGCCAGTATCACCATACTTCTGCCCTTAGTCGCATAATAGAACGCCAGATCCGCCAACATGCCCACAAAACAGAGTAGCATGCCGCTGGCAGTTCTTTTCAGCTTGGCATTCCAACCGGTAGCGCGGATCTCTCTGAACACCATATAAACACAGACCACCAGCAAAAAGATCAACTGCACATGTGTCAGGATCAGGGTCTGTCTGACATCCATCCTGTTGGTAAACTGCAATACTAGAACCACAAGCATCTCAAAAAGACTGGTAAAGCAAGGGATATACCACAGCAGACTCTCACGGTCGTTCTGTTGCTCCTTCATAAAGAGCAAAAAGGGAACACTGACCATGAGGAGTGACACGGAAGATATCATGGATTTGGCAATCTGCCCCGGCAAAAAGAAGCGCACTGCCTCCGCGTCCACAAGCTTCCACACTCCCAACAAGATGGCGAAAATACCCAGCATGACAAGGCTTTTGTCGATCTCTGTATTTTTGTAGTTGTATACCACAAAACCGATAAAAGCGATACCTGTGATAAAGGCCACTATCCCAAACAGGATCGCCGGGATGCTGCGGCAGAAAATGTTGACCGCAATATCATACTTTGTTCCAAGATAAAAATCCGGCACCGCATCCGAAGAACTCTCATAGACCGGAAGCAACTCTATACGAAGCCGGCTCCCATTGTCCGCCTCTGTGAGCGACACCTGATTCCAAACTCCGCCAGGGGTCTTGCCAAAAAGATTCCTTGCATCCGGCTCTATGCTGTAGATACATTCCTCATTCAGATACACCCGTACATTTTGATGTTTGGTGTAGAAGAGCAGCGTCTGGTATGCATCCTGCACATTCCTCACCGTCCAAGTATAGACTTGCCTCACGCCGATCGGAGCGCTCTGATCCTCCGCCATCTCCAATGAGTAATCTTCTATCACTTCATAGCCGTCCCTAGTCTCCTGCTGTATTACGGAATTAGAAAACGTCATCGCCACATATCCCATGAGAATCGCAAACAACAACAGGAACGCATAGTAAGCATAGTACACTATCTTCTTCAACATGGGTCCACCACCTCATCTGTATAAAACATTGGTAAAACACAAGCCGGACAACAGCATCTGACTTGCGCTTATTATAGCATTTTTTTATCCTTCCTTGCAACTTGTTTCCATGGAAAAAGCTCCGGTCCACTACTGAATCAGATATACAAAATATCCTGCATAACCAAGCAGCATTAATACGCCTCCCAGCCGCCCCAGCTTCCGCTTCGGCAGCACACAGACCAAAAGCAAAGCCACCGCTCCGACTGCCACCGCACTGTCTATCAGGAAGTTCGCGCTGTAGGCCACCGGCGTGATCAGCGCCGTGGTGCCCACCACAAAGAGAATGTTGAAGATATTGCTGCCCACAATGTTGCCCACCGCAATATCAGCCTTGCCCTTCACTGCCGCTGTCGCACTGGTTACAAGCTCCGGCAGGGATGTCCCAAATGCCACAATGGTCAGTCCGATAAGGCGCTCACTCATACCAAAGAGCTGCGCTATCACCGTAGCCGCATCCACCGTGATATCGCTTCCCCACACGATCAGCAATGCACCCACCACAATCATAAGAAGCAGCTTCCATATGGCAGTGTTTCCCTTATCTTTCCCTTCCTCCGATTCCTCCGAGGTATTGGTGCCGTGCTTGGCACACCACAGAAGATACAGAAGATACAAGATCATGAACGCCCAGAGAATCACACCCTCTGGCCGGCTGATCCGGTTATCGTAAAGCCCCAGCCCCGCAAGGATCAATGTCATCAGGATCACAAAAGGGATCTCATAGCGCACGGTGGACTTCTGCACCGGAATCGCACGGATCACGGAAGTCAGGCCCAGAATGACCAGCACATTCATAATATTGCTGCCCACCACATTTCCTATGGTGATGTCCGCGCTCCCCTTGAACGCAGCGGAGATACTGACCGCCGCCTCCGGAAGTGATGTTCCCATAGCCACGATAGTCAGGCCGATCACCAGCTGCGGAATACCGAAGCGGTCTGCCAGCTTGGATGCACCCTCCACAAACCAGTCAGCGCCTTTGATCAGCATGACAAAACCTGCCACCAATAACACCATCTGTAACAAAATCTCCATAACGTATCCTCCTTCGCAAGTCGGTAAGCGCTTCCGACGACAAGAAAGAATCCTGCTTTGCAGGATTCTTCTGTCAAGAGCTTTTTCAATCTTATAGTCTGTCAATCTCCATCAGCACTTCATCCACCTCATCCCAATCGGTATTACTGATGACAATGCCTCCATCTTCACCAAAAACATCCACGTCTTTCGCATACCAGTACAACTGTTTCTCCGGTTGGGAAACAGGCTGTGCCAGATCTGCATAAGACTGCATGATCTCCAGAATCATCCAGCCATAGAGACGCTCTATCTCCTCATAATTTGTTTCTTCGTCCCCTGTATAAACCTCGTTGTAAGCCTCTATTGCGTCCTGAATATCATCTTTCATCAGATCCAGCAGATCGGTAGGATACAGATATACCTCGACGATGCCATCGTAACCCCTCTCATTGTCCACCGCATAGAAACCTACGATCTCCCAGTCCACCTTGGCCAGAACGGTTCTTGCGACCTCCAGAAAACCCTCGAAAGTTTCCTCATCCACATAATCGGGCTCTACCGATGCCCAGTACATCAAAGTGTATGCGTAGAGCCTAACCTCTCCATCATACAGCTTCTGACCTTCGGATGGCCCGGCATAGTCATCATAGTCGCCAACATCACCCCGGTAGCTCGCTCTCATGGTAGCATCAAATGCTTCATAACATTCCCACCGATTAGGTGCCCCCACAAAAGGCATGGTACAACCGGTCAGCTGCAGACACAGTACGACACCTAAGAGCACCCTCACAAGTTTCTTCATTTTGTCCTCCAGAAAGCTTACTGTTAGTGCGGACAGTGGGACTTGAACCCATACATCTTTCGATACAGGAACCTAAATCCTGCGCGTCTGCCAATTCCGCCATGTCCGCATGCAGGCCTATCATACGCTTTTTTGAAAATTTTGTCAAGAGCCTACCCTGTTATCAACGTTTTACTCTAAAAGGCATCCTTAGCCCGCTCGGGGTACTCTCGATAAAAATCGTCCCTCTGCTCTGCCACCGCAAGGAAGCATTCCTTTTCGTAGAGAAGCGCCGCCGGGATCCGCCAAGGCCGCCCGAAGTAATAATCGTCCGCGATCAATTGCCCATCCGCATAAATCTGTGCCACATCTCCCACATATTCCACCTGAACAAACCCTTCCGGACCGCTCACGTACAACTTGCTCCAGGTAACCTTTCGCTCGCCCCCTATATGGAGCTCCACCTCATACTTGGAATGGATGGGCTGCTCTGCAAGAGGTGTCACCGTGAGTTTGTCCACCTTAGCCGGTTTCCCCGCCTCATGAGCTTCAAATCGCTCTTTTGTCCATCTGTGATAACGGTATTTGCCATCCGCAACAGACAGAATCTGCCCGTCCTTCTCATATAGGTCACATTGCTCTCCCACATAGAGTGTACCACTCAATTTACGGGCAAACCGCGCTTGATCCCAGGACAATGTCACCACACGCAGGTCACCGACAGTAAATGTAGAGTCCAGCCCCGAAGAAGCCGCCCTCTCCTCCTGTCCAACAAACTTGTAGACAGGCTCCACATGGGGAACCGACGCAAAAAATACTGTGTCCCCACAGATACAGAGAGGCTGTGCTGTGGCATACTCCAACTTCTCCTTGCCTAATGTGATCCCAAAGGGCAGGTAGAAACCCACATCCCCCTTGACTGAAATGGAAGGGAACTTCACACTTCCCGTATCGATCACCACGTCATCGATATCCGCGATGTATCCCAATCTCTGATAATGATTGATAAACACAAATCCACTCACTCCGTCGGTACGCATGCAATAACGCAGAGAAAACTCATCGTCAGGAGTCACCTTCTCAGTACCGTTCACAGCCTCCATAGGCGCAAGTTTTTCGCCAAAGTCCTGGGCAAAGAGATGCAGCAAGTTCAGAAGACGATATTGCTCCCTGACCTCACCATACTCAGACAGAGGCGCCTGAAAATCGTAAGACAGGATCGGATAATCGTTTGGATATCCCGTAGCTTTCGACTCGTTGAAGGTGGAAAGCTTTCCGATGGGATTGGTTCCTCCGTGATACATATAATAGCCGATCAGATTGTTTCCCACGCCCAACTTCACCAGAGAAAGCGCGTAAGCATCCATGCCGGACACGATAGGCCTGCGGTGATGGGTCGGCTCCAGACCGGGCCCCAGCTCACAGGTAGCAAAAGGATACTCCTCATAGGGAAGTCGCCAGCCGTCCTCGTCCACCACCTTGATCAAGTCTGCGCCCACCGCCGCGTCGTTGCGCTTCTTCTCAAACACATAGTGCTCGGAGAGTGGAAGTTTCTCGGTGTGCTCCACCCATGGCGCGTCCGCATAGGCACTGAACACAGGCATCACCTCATCCACAGGGATTTTGGCACCGTAGCTGCTATTCCAGCCGGTCACCGTGTAAAGCGGCACATCGTAGCCAATCTCCTGCGCCATTTTCTTCAACTGCAACAGATGTTCTGCGTTGTCCGTCAGTTCATTCTCTAGCTGCACTGCAATAATATTACCGCCGTCCCTATAGAATAATCCCTTCACCTGCTCGTAGATCTTTTCCAGCCAGATGTGCACCAGTACGAGGTACTCCGGATCATTTTCCCGCAGCGCGAAATCTTTTTGTATCAGCCAGTCGGGGAATCCCCCATTTCTGCACTCTCCATGCGCCCAAGGGCCCACCCGCAGCACCATGTCCATGCCGGCTTTGTCCACCAGCTCCACAAAAGCTCTGATATCTCTGTTCCCTGAGAAGTCAAACTCACCCTCAATCTCCTCATGATGGATCCAAAACAGGTAACTTGCCACTGTGGTGATACCGCCCGCTTTCATCTTGCAAAGTTCATCATACCATTTTTCTCTGGGGTAGCGCGAAAAGTGAAATTCTCCCATGACATTGATCCATGGTTTTCCGTCCCTCTCCAGATACAGATTCGTCACATCAATCCTGCCGCCCTGAGGGTTGGAGCCGCCCAAACGCAAATGCCCTCTCTTCAGCTGCGATGGCTCATACTTTTGAAACTGATAGACCATTTTGTCTCCTTTCTTTATAAAACCGCGGATCATATCCAGTTTAAAAAAAGGAAGTGCTGAAAAATCAACACTTCCTAAATTCTGTTTTCGAAAATGAGACATCGGGGATTCGAACCCCGGACAACTTGATTAAAAGTCAAGTGCTCTACCGCCTGAGCTAATATCCCACAAAAACAAAAAACAGGGCTAGCTGGATTCGAACCAGCGTATGCAGCAGTCAAAGTGCTGTGCCTTACCGCTTGGCGATAGCCCTATAAGTATGACCCCAAGCGTGCCATTAAGGCACATCTGTAGCACACAAGGGTGGATAGAGGGACTCGAACCCTCGGCCTCCAGAGCCACAATCTGGCGCGCT
>JAFLRM010000081.1 GCA_022511465.1 Acetatifactor sp.
AAAGAGGATATTACCGGCGGTGCATATGAACCGTGGCATTATAGATATGTTGGAAAGGAGGCGGCAGAGGAAATTTATAATGATCAAATATGTTTAGAGGAATACATGGAAAATCATTGAGAAAAAGAAGGCACCAATCGACTATTTTCCGGCATAAGTGCTTCGCTGTTTCCTGCCGATATAACTGCCAAAGCGAACAAAAAAACAGTATTTTGAAAGGAGACAAACTATGGCGATCACAATATCAGCAGCATCGGGCTCGCCCGCGGTACAGGGCGGAAAGCAGACTTCATCGGCAAAACCGACGTGGAATCCGTATAAAGTATACAAGTATCTGGAGGATATGAATCAGGGCTTTCAGAATTACAAAAAGCAGGCGGTTTCTTATTATCGCTCTATGATCTCGCAGCAGGAAGGCGACGGAACCATGAGCGTGGAAGACTTGAAAAAAGAAATTCAGGAGTGGTTCCCGGAGTACACCCTGACAGATTCTGAGCCATCCAACGTCGTTACAGGGAAATTCTATCTTTACATAGACCAATCCCAGCTGAAGAAAATGGCGTCTGACCCGGAGTACCGTGCGAAAGTGTACGGCTTGATGGATAGTGAACTTCAAGGGAAGAAGGGCTATACATTGCAGTACAGCGACGGTAGAAATGTCACCTCCCACCTTACGGGAAGTATCTTTTCTCTGTGTGAGGCAAACCGAAAATATGCCGGTGCGGACGGAATTCCTTACCGTGGCAGCTGTACCTCGGATCATCCGTTTTCTTCGTCCAACTCCCACGCACAGGTCCGCAGCATGAGCTTTCTCTATGACCACATTGACCCGGCGAGATCAGCAGCGAAGGACAGAAAGGCAGCAGCGGTGAAAGCGGCAGAAAAGGCAGCGAAGAAACGATCCGAGCAGAAACAGGCAGCCAGGAAATCGGCGGAAGAAAAAGCCAGTGAGAAAGCAGCGGCGAAAAAAGCTGCCGCCAAGAAAGCGGAGAAAAAAGAACTGGCACATAAGCTGGATGATTTGAGAGTGGAGAGACAGGATAAGGCAAGGGAAGTGGTTGATGAATTGCTGGAGCGGCAGATGAAAGCAGGTGAAGGAACTTTCTTTGACACCACAGCATAAATTGTGGAGAAGCTGGTTTAAGGAGAATACACAGAACCGGAAGCTGCGCAGGTCAGAGCCGGGTTTGTACAGGGTGTAAACCCGTGAGGAAAAGGATTGCGAAAGCAGTCCTTTTTTTATACAGAAATGCCGGAAAGGAAATAGAGGAGCTTTGAGATCAGCTGAAAGATGATCGGAAGAGAAAAGGTATCAGAAAAAATGTTCATGGAAACTAAAATGGCTAAATTTGAGGGCTGAAATTTTTACAGCGAAATTATTTTTTATGGACAAAACTTTTATAAAATGTTATTCTGAATAAGCGTTTATAAGTGGAAATATGATTCGGAAAAGTACACTTTTAGTAATATTTGTGTGATGACAGGATTAGGAGGATGCTTGAATGCTCTTTAATTCTATTGATTTTTTAATATTTTTTCCGATAGTGGTGTTGGTTTACTTTGTAATGCCGCGGAAAGTTAAACATCTATGGCTTTTGGCTGCTAGCTATTATTTTTATATGTGTTGGAATGCCAAGTACGCATTGCTTATACTTTCATCTACAGTCATTACTTATGTGAGTGGTTTATTAATAGAAAAGGTGAAAGATTCATCCTATGAGGCGGCAAAGCAAACGGTATTGAAAAAGTGGGTAGTAGCAGGCAGTTTTATAATTAATATAGGAATATTGTTCTATTTTAAATATATTAATTTTGCCTTGAAAACTTTGACGAGTGTATTTGCAAAAATTCATATTCAGTTAAATACCCCTGTTTTTGATATCATTTTGCCAGTCGGAATTTCGTTTTACACATTTCAGGCATTAAGTTATACCATGGATATTTACAGAGATGAGATATATGCAGAGAAAAATTTCTTTAGATATGCACTGTTTGTGTCATTTTTTCCGCAGTTGGTAGCAGGACCTATTGAACGCTCGAAAAATCTGCTGAAACAACTTACAGTCCCCCAAAAAAATTGCTTCGAGGATGTCAGAGAGGGATTATTGTTGATGCTATGGGGCTTTTTTCTGAAAATTGTATTGGCTGACCGCATAGCAGTTTTTGTTGATACTGCTTATGGTGATCTTTTAACATATTCGGGAGTGTATCTTGTTGTTGCCACAATGCTTTTTGCAATTCAAATATATTGTGATTTTTCGGGATATTCAACGATCGCGATGGGGGCAGCTAAAGTGTTAGGCATCAAACTTATGGATAATTTTGATGCGCCTTACCTATCGACATCAGTGTCAGAATTTTGGAGAAAATGGCATATATCTCTGACATCATGGTTTAAGGATTATTTATATATTCCATTGGGTGGTAGTCGGAAAGGCAATATTCGGAAATACATTAATAAGATGATCGTATTTCTGGTCAGTGGATTGTGGCACGGGGCCGCATTTTCCTTTGTTGTGTGGGGCGGACTTAATGGATTATACCAGGTAATTGGAGAGATATTGCAGCCGATAAGAGATAAAATGGTTTCCGTATTGCATCTCAACAGAGGATCATTAGGGCATAAACTCATACATATAGTTGGTACATTTGTTTTAGTGGATTTTTCCTGGATCTTTTTCAGGGCTGACAAGTTTAAGGAGGCTCTTGAAATAATCAAGTCCATAATCACTGTCAAAAACCCATGGGTACTATTTGATGGTTCTTTGTATGAATGTGGTTTGGATGAAAAGAATTTCCGCTTGATGTTGTTAGGAATAGTAATATTGCTTTTGGTTGATCTCTGTAAGAGAAAAGGCATTAAGATCAGGGAAGTGATCGTCAAACAAGACTACTGGTTTAGATGGCTGTTTATTGCATTTGCAATCTCTGCGATTTTAACTTTTGGAATTTGGGGGCCAAATTACAATGAAGCGAACTTCATATATTTCCAATTCTAGCAGGAGGCGATGATCAATGCAAAGAAAAATAAAAATAGCGATCAGCTGCATAATTACAGTATGCCTTACTGTTTGTTTTTTGTCCAATTTAACTGACTTGATGGAAAGAAAAGCCAGTAGAATACAATACTCTGACTTTTTTGACCAAGAGGAAGATTTTGATGTACTGTTTGTGGGCACCAGTCATGTTATGAACGGAGTATTTCCAATGGAACTATGGGATGACTATGGAATCATATCTTATAATTTTGGTGGTCATGCTAATCGGTTGCCAACAACTTATTGGGTGATGCAAAATGCATTGGAACACACAACCCCGAAGGTTGTTGTTATTGATTGTCTCTATTTATCGCGCAATGAAAAATGTAGTGAAGCTTTTTCAAATATGCACTTGTCGTTTGATGCATTTCCTTTGAACATGACTAAAATTAAAGCAACATGGGATCTGCTTGACGACCCGGTAACGAAAGAGGCACTTGAAAATGGTACGAGGATTGAATATGACGAACCAAGAACAAGAATTGGATTATTATGGGATTATTCGGTTTATCATTCTCGCTGGACGGAAATTGGGCAGGGTGATTTTAAACCCAGCCAGAGTTATGAGAAGGGGGCTGAATCAAGGATCAGTGTTGCAAGAGGAAATCCAAATAAGATTTCTTCGGAGCAAAAAATGGAACTGGGGACAACTGGCGAACAATATCTGAGAAAAATGATTGAAGATTGCCAGGATAGAGAGATAGAGGTTCTGTTGATATATCTTCCGTTTCCGGCAAGCGAGGAAGAGCAGAAGGAAGCAAATTATGTCTATGATATAGCTGAGGAATACGGAGTCAACTATATTAATTTTTTGGATATGGATCTGATAAATTATGAGACCGATCTGTATGATCTGGGATCTCATTTAAACCCATCAGGAGCCAGAAAGGTCTCTGATCATCTTGGTGAATATTTGATTTCGAACTATGATATATCGGATCAGCGAAACAATGAGGATTATTCATTTTGGTACGAGGATTATGAAGAATACAATAAAATGAAGGATCGGAATATTGTTGAGTGTAGTAGTATTGAAGAGTATTTAATGCTTTTGTCCAGAGATGATGTTGATATAACCATGGATATTAGAAATAAGGATATTTTTCATAATGCATGGATGGTAGAACTACTTGGAAATCTCGGAATAAGTGCAAATGAGTTGACTGAAGATACAGACTTTATCATTATTAAGAACGGTGGTGAAGATGCAGTTGTCATAAATGATCTGAGAGAAGAAGGCGAAGCGATGATTACTGAGGTGGGAAAAGTTCAGATCTTTTATGACACAGATGGCAGTGATCATAATAGGAAACTTGGTTATTATAGGCTGTATATTGATGGAAATGAATGTATGGTAGGAAACATGGATGATGATACCAGCTTGCAAATAAGGGTAACTAGAGGAGATAAGGTGGTTGATACAGTAAAATTTGTATACACTGTTGATCCGGAAACCACGATTGTTAGCCTTTCTGCCGCGAACAGGTAAGGACCCAAAATTTGCAGAATAGTATACTTGACTTCATCATTAACATAATGTATAATATAATAAAGAAAGTTAATAGAAACATTTTGTAAAAGTTGAAGCATAACATTGTTTGTTGGAAATGAGAACAGGAGGAAAGACATGAAGAAATTATCGGATGCAGAATTTGAGATTATGCAGGTGCTTTGGAGACACGATGCGCCCATGACATCAAATCAGTTACTGGAGGAAATGGGAAATAACCGCAATTGGAAGCTGGCGAGCCTGATGACAGTATTAGCTCGTATGGCGGAAAAAGGAGCAGTTTATTGTGATAGGAGTACACGTACCAATTATTACACAGCCTTAGTTTCCGAGGAGCAATATAAGATCACAGAGGGAACATCTATCTTGGAAAAACTGTTTAACAAGTCAGCAAAGGATTTTATTACCTCTCTATATCAAGGAAAGCAGATGTCTCAAAAGGATATTCAGGAATTGAGAGAGTATCTGGATACATTGGAGAAGAAAGGAGAATAGTGATGGAAAATTTATTTTTAACTATACTTACTATTTCACTGACCACAAGCGTGGTGGTTGTCGCTGTGATCATGTTGGGAAGTCTGATAAATAAGCGTTATGTGGCAAAATGGAAATATTGGTTATGGATTGTCCTGGCACTGCGATTATTGATCCCTCTTAATTACAAATTGCCGGATGTGCAGTTCCAAATTCAGATTCCTGCTGAAGTTGGAAACATGGAAATGTCAGATATCTTAGGTTTGGAATCTCCGATTTCAGAGGAGCAGTTTACACCACCACAGACAGCAGAAATGTTATATACCAAATCGCAAGCTGTGGCTTTACCATCTACCCAGTCGGATATCCGGAAGGGATCACAAGTCTCCTTTACTTTTTTACAAGCATTGGGCTATGTATGGGCAGCAGGAGCCATCTGTTTGTTGTTGTGGCAGCTAACAGGCTTTTTCAGCTACAAACGCAGGATCCTGAGAAATGGGAAGGTAGTCAAGGATCCCGTTCTCTTAGCACAATTGCGTGAATTGTCTAAGGATATAGGCGTTCGGAACAATATTACCTTTATGATATATGAAAAAGCGGATAGTCCCATGGTAATTGGATTTTGGGATCCTGTTTTGGTGCTACCGGGGGAAGAATACACCCGTGATGAGAGTTTTTACATTTTAAGGCATGAGCTGATCCATTTGAGACGCCATGATGTCTTTGTCAAGTTTCTGTTGTTGCTTGCAAGGGATCTTCACTGGTTCAATCCTGTGATCTGTCTGATGCATCGGGAGGCAATGGTAGACATGGAACTTGCCTGTGATGAGGCGGTTGTGAAGGACAGTTCTTTTGCGCAACGCAAAGCTTACACAGAGACACTCTTGTCTACTATTCATGATCAACAGCGTAAAGGCAACTTGTTGTCCACTCAGTTTAGCGGAGGAAAACGAGTTATGAAAAAGAGATTTAGAAACATTTTATCTAAAGTTAAAAAGAAGAATGGTATTGTTATGTTTGCGATTATTTTAGTTTTGACTGTTACAGTTGGAACTTTAGCGAACTTTGTTGTAGAGGCGACTGCCCTGGATGAGGCTGGAGAAGAGGGGATGCCCGACCTGAATGCAGCAGAAGTGGATGATGAATTTAATGAGAACGGCGTATCTGATGTGAATGTCAGAGAGTCCACCACAGTTCTCACCCTCATAAAAGAGGGAATGGAAGAGGAGGAGCCGGCTACTCTGTATATAGGGGAAGGTTATTCTTTCTATCTCATCGACGACCAATGGGTGATGGCTGAGCCCGGCTCCTGGTATGCGAAGGTCAACGAGAATGTACGGTTCTGGATCGACAGATATGAGGGCTTAAATATTGATCAGGTGGAGGAAATGTTGGCGGAGCAGGACTACAGTGTAGAAGGTGAAGGATCATCCGGAAGGCTGTATAAGTATGACAAGAATACTGATACCGTGAACAGGGTTTTGTGCTATGAGACGGAAAACGATGTGTGGACCATGAACTCCGTTCATTCCCTTGAGGGAGAGGAAGGCTGGGCCGTTAATATAAGGGCCATGTTTAATACCTTTGTTGTGATGGGGGGATACGAGGGGAGTTCCCGTGACATAGAGCTGATAAACAGGGGTATCATAGATAATAGACATAATATATACACGGGCAATATAGGAGATGAAGAAGTACGGATGCTCATCACCAGAATAGGGGATTCCTTATATGCCGCATATACTGCCAGAAGCGGCGAAGGAAAAGTTTTTCAGGGGAATCTTAAAAGCAATGTCGCAGGTTTTGTTTTAAATGCGGATGATGGTGAGTATCTAAACGGTATTATCACAGAGACACAAGATGGCTATGTTATTATAAACGGTGAAGGTTTGTTATCCCAAAATAGCGTCGCGTTTACACTCCATCAGGAATCTTTCATTGAGATGGGGGATGACTTTGGAAATTACTATGCCTTCTTTGGTTATAATGCGGAAGAGGCGGAGCAATTTGCGCAGCTGATAAAGGATTCCATCAATGACAAAGTAGCTTTTGCCGGGCTGATGCAATATCCGATATCTATTGAGATGGACGGCAGCCGTATTATGATAGAAAATGAAGAAAGTATGATCGGCATATACGATCGGTTGATGGAGCAGAATGGATTTCGGCAGCAGGTAGAAAATATCTTTACAAAATATATGTTTGCAAACTATCAGGGAATCTGTGTGGAAAATGGAATTATGTGGTTTGGCCAGAATGCATCTGGAGATTATAAAATAATAGCCATTAATCCCCCTAGGATATAGAAGGTGAGCAATAACTGAAAATTTTATTACAGCACGGTGGGATTATGACAAATTATATGGTAAGATTGGTGCGGAGGCGATAGAGATGAGTACTAGATAATGCAAATAACAAAACTTTGAGGAGGTGTTTATAATTATGAAATGTTTATTTGATTATGCGGACAAATATTTGGAAAAGAGCGATTGGAAAGACCTCTCAATGATCAAGTTCTGTCTATTTTCTATGGGGGTTTTGGCTGGAACATGTATATCAGAAAAGAAAAAAGGATATGCGAGAGCAATCGCCGGAATTGTTTTTGTAGTTACGTATATTCCTCTCATGGCGAAATTCTTCGCAGTCATTGCAGACAAGAGCGAGTAAATTTTGGTTTGTCGAGATGAATTCCCGTCTATTTTATTGAGTAGACGGGAATTCTTTTATGACCAATTAAGGAATTCTTAAAATTGAGCAGTATTGAAAGTTGTCGAAATAATAATAAAAAGTGCCACATTTCCTTTAATTATAAGGAGTGTGGCACTTTTGAAAAAACTCGAAAAAACGTAAAAAATATGAAAAAACATATGCGGTTAGTAACACGTTAGTAACAAACCTCTATTTTCTCTATTTCATTTCTCAATTCTTCCAAGTTCCTATGTCCATATATTCCATTGGTGATATCGGATCCAAAACTGTGACCAAGCATCCTCTTTCTATCATTTTCATTGACCCCATACTTTTCACACAGCATAGAAAAGGTGTGTCTGCAGTCGTGAGGGGTGTGCTTTTCTATGCCTAGTGCATCCAGTGTCTCATACATGGATGTTCTATAAGTGTCTATAGGAATATTTAATATTTTACCAAACCGTGTTTTTTGTCAAGCGTTTCTCCCTAAAAAAAGCGTCAAAATTCCCATTTTTCG
>JAFLRM010000082.1 GCA_022511465.1 Acetatifactor sp.
CTCGTAGCTGATGGTCGATTGGTATAGGCATAATTTATCCCTCTTAGGTGCAATGGAGCTGTATAAGTAGTATCCACATGGTTTTATTATACCGTATCTTTTTCCGCTTGCAATATTCAGGTTTATTAAAGTTACCCTTTTTTCAACGCACCAAAGCTTTTATTTTATTCAAAAAGAGCTTGACAAACATTAGTAAGATTTGTTGTTCTCAGCCTACGGTACACAGCTTGCCTTTCAAAACATATCCGATTTTCTCGTAACAAGCATTCGACGCGGCATAATCTGCATCAGTATAAAGCGTAGGCATATATCCTGCGTTCTTTGCCATTTTGGTAACTTGATAAACGAGATTTTCTGCGTAGTGCTTTCTTCGGTACTCTTCGCGCGTATACACCAGACCAATGGAAGCCAGATCACCATTCGCTCTGAAGTTACAACTACAACTGGATACATTCCTGCCGTCTGCATTTCGCCAAAAGAAGAGGCTTCCATTCCTTATACCTCCCTCTCCCCTTTGGCGATACGCTTCAAGACTCTCTTGGTCTATTCCGGTTTCTTTATGAAAAAAGTCCAGAAACTCAACCAACTCGTCGATATCCTCCGCCACACATCTATGTAATTCGCCATCGGCTTGTACATGCGGTTCTATCGGGTTCGGACAGTCATAGGCAAACATATTGGTAGTAATGGATAGGTCCAGTGCGCTTTCTGACGCTCTTCTTATAAAATAATCCGCTAAGTCATATTTCAAATTGAAAGAATGCCCCGCAGCGAGTAAACCATTCTCACTGACAATCCCATAGGCTTTCTCCTTTTCTTCTTTTGTCACATCATCCGGAGTCCATATCCATACAGGAAATGGTTTCCTTGAAAAGCAAATGATCAGCCTTTCATGGTCAGTAAAAAGCAGTTCGCATTCTCCTCCAATAATACGACCAAGCACAGAGAATGTATATTTGTCCTTCTCTAATATTTTATAGTCTCTTTCATCTGCAAAATTGTTCATAGTAATCTCCTAAATTTCGATTGATCCAGTTCTACAAACGGGAATGTGCACTACTCCTTTTTATAGGACACCAATGTCATTTTATCGTTTATCACCTTTGTCTGTCCTGTTTGATAATATCCCATTTTTTCATATAAACGGCAATTTCCTTTTTCTTGTAATATTGTGTCCACTTCCCAATGAGAAGCGCCGTGAATTCTCTCTGCTTCAAGAATTGCTTTTTGTGCGATTCCTCTACTTCGATAATGAGGCATAACAAAAATAGGAGATATTCTTTTTGCTTTTCCGTCCTCCTTTTTATCGATGACTCTGATCGCGCCTACAATATCGTTATCCACTTGAAGATAATAGTAGTATGTAAAAGGTTGTTCTAATCTCATTATGATTTTATCAATCGGTTCTGCTGCAGGGCTGGTTTCTGTATCTTGATATTTATGATATAACTCCATAAACGCCTCGACCTGCATCTCCCATAAACGCTTGGCATCTTCAACACCTACTCTGACCAACTCTAAAACCGGAACATTTTCTTTTCTTGCAACATAGCCTATTTCGTCTTTTTCAATTTTGATCACAAAAGGAAACTTATTATATTTTATACACATATAAAAGTCAGCTTCCGGGAAGATATTTTGTCTGGTTTTATCAAAGAAGTGTTCGCCGCCATTATTTTTTAAACCGCTGACTCTCTGTTCAAGATCTAAAATTTCCCTGCCTTCCAGAATACTTTTAATATACTCCGCACACAATTCATCCTCTGGAGCCGGTCTCACACCACCATTGCCCATGCATACAAGGGAAACAGTTTGCGGTTGCCTGGCAATGATGTACTCGGCTACTGCCTTTGCGTTGACCAGGCTTCCCGTGATTATTTCACTTGCATGAACGGCATTGACTATTCCCTGGGTTCCCGCACTGGTGGTATGTATAATAGTTTTCCCGGCCACGTCTTCCTTCAAAATAGTTGACGGCGAATTGCCATAGTCAAATCCGTCACATTTTTTGCCTTGTCGCTCACCTATAAGAATACTGTTTTGAATACGGTTCCTGAGAGAAAACGCTTCTTCTATCGTTCCAACGGGGCGTATCTGTTTCACACCCATATCATACAAATAACATTCCAGTGAAAATGCTCTAAAAACATCAATGATAACAGTCAGACCTTCCGCCTGCTTTGCACCTTCAATTAAATGCATAATATTTATTCTACACATATGCTTTTATCCTTCTCGCAAATCTGTTTTATATTTCCGTCTTTGATAAGATATGCCGCCCCAAACAATGTTGTTGTTTTCTCTTCGATCAAAAAGTAGCTTCCATCCTCCAAAGCATAAAATTCCCTACCATAGCTATCCGAATATGTAATATCCTCAAATAAGCGCTTCCCATCTAAAATGTCATCTTTTATATCCTGATAATGTGGCAAGATCATTAATTTTGTAACTCCTAATCCAGATAAAAATCTCTTATATTCCTTATCAATGCTTTCTCCTTCCAGCTCAGGCTGTGCATATACAATTTCTGCGCTGTTCATTGTTCCGGCACTAATGCCAATCAAAATTCCATCAAAATTTTTAATGCGTTCTCTTAATTGTATTTTTTCAAAAAAATTATTTTGCGTCGGAACATGTCCACCGGCAAGTATAAGTACATCATAATCGGCAATTTTATCCACAAGTTTTTCACTTCTTTTATCACATATAGACATTTGACTGATTGACAATCCACTCATGGGAAACGATACCGCAAAAATATTCCTTATACTGTCATTTGTTTTTATATCGTCTGCATCAGCACTTATTATCAAAACCTTTGAGTTGTCTTTCCAATGTTTTTGTAAACTGTCTAATAAACCATTCTTTGTACTTAACTGCGCGGGTATTCTTGTCCCGTTCTTTTTGTAAGAACCTCCTATGTGACTCGTCAAATATGCAATCATTACATTCTCCTTATTCTGTCCTCCAGTTAAACAATACACCATTTTTTAACCTATTTAAAGATTTAGTATCATAAATTTCTAGCAAATTCTCATCCGTATTTCCCTCCATTCACCACTTTCCTGTGGTTTCCCCTGGTGTGATACCATGATCACCACTTTCTGCTCCGTCAATTTTTCCAGCGCCTTATGTATCATTTTCTCGCTCTGTATATCCAGCGCTGAGGCGGGTTCATCCATCAACAGTATTGGTGCATCTTTTAGAAATGCTCTTGCTACTGCAATGCGCTGCCGCTGTCCACCGGATAGATTGCTTCCGCCCGGACTGACAAGAGTGTCGTATCCATCGAGAAGTTTTTCTATAAACTCCTCCGCATAAGCCATCCTTGCAGCCCCGCGAATCTCCTCCTCACCGATCCCTACCCCGCCATTTCTTCCCAGTGCGATATTCTCTCGAACCGTTCCCTCCAGCAAATAATTATTTTGTGGAAGATAGATCAGCATATCTCGCAGATCCCTTAACGGATAGGAACCTATCTCACGGCCAAACAGGCATATTTTTTTCCGACAGAACCATCATAAAAACGCAAAAGCAGTTTTAAAAGTGTACTCTTTCCACATCCGGATTCCCCTGACAACAAGATTTTATCTCCCTCTTCTGCTCTCAGTGTAAAATGATCCAACACCTTTTTCTCCCCATCGTAGGCAAAGTCCAGCTTCTCTATCAAAAGAGGGATGACGGGCTGCGATTCAAGCGGTTCAGTCTCCCTCTCCGGCACGTTATCTATGTTCTCCTCCTCTCTATCCATTTCCAAAAAGTTAAATACTCTCTCCGCCTTTACAAGAGAGGCCGAAAATGTGTTGAGAGAAAAACCGAGACGCTGCATCATTTCACTAACCCCTATCTGCAGAGACACCACCGCCATCACTGTTCCGTAGCTCAACTTTCCGGTTGACACCAACAGAATTCCCACAAACATCGTTCCGAAGCCGGCCAATATCCCCATAAGAAAAGACAGCATATCCAGCAAAGCCGCTTTTTGCACTCTTATCTTTTCATCTCTCGTAACTCTCTCGTTCTCCTGCTTATAGTGTTCCGTTACCAAGAAAGCTCCACGGTACATTTTCAAAAGAACAAATCCTGACAAGATATCGCTGAGACGCTTTGTCAGCTCAGTGAGGCTTTCCTGCAGCTTTCTGTTCTGACACTTGACCTCACGATTGATCCACAGTGACAACCACACCGTGACTGCACAAAACATCATGGAAATAATGGTCAAAAGGGGCGTGTACATAAACATGGCAATCATTGCAGCCACTCCGTCTGCTGCGACACAAATTACCCAATACACATGGGAAAAGTAGGAATCTTTCAATGAATTGGCATCCCAGTTCAAGATTTTCAAACCCTCACCGCTATGATGACTCTCATAATAACTCATGTTCATCCGAAGCAGCTTTCGAAAAAGCTGAAGCTTTATCTCAAACACTACCTTTCTGACTACATGAATTTCAAAATACCTAAGCCACGGGAAAAGGCAGTATAATATCACCGTGATGACACACAAAGCCGCTCCTCTCACAAAGAGTACATGATCCCCATGCTCCGCCGCGCCAAATACTGTCTGATACATACGTGCATAAAGTATTTCCAGCATTGCGGAAACAATTACTGTTATAGCCAGGATAACGCAATACCTTCTTTTATACTTTCCCAGATAAGAAAAATAGCGCCTTACTTCTTTCATATTTAGCCTCCGTACACTTCTGTTCGCATAGCATCTCGAAACATTTGACAGTAGCTGCCCTGCCTTTCCATCAGTTCCTCATGGGTTCCCTGCTCCACAATCCTGCCTTCTTCCATGACAACGATATTATCATAATCAACAATGGTTGACAGGCGATGAGCCACCGTGATCACTGTCTTGTTCTCCAGTTTGGCAATCTCATTTATGCTGTCCATAATGTGCTGTTCCGTCTCTCTGTCCAATGCTGCGGTAGGTTCATCCAGCAAGAGAATTTCCGCCTTCTTCAAAAGTGCTCGCGCCAGTGCAATTCTCTGGCGCTGCCCGCCGGAAAGATTGGCCCCGTGTTCCTCTAAAACAGAATTATATCCTTCCGGCATAGCTTGGATAAACCCATCACATCCTGCCTGCTTGGCTGCTTTGACAAGTTCCTCCTCCCCGGCATCGGGATTTCCCACACGGAGATTGTCCCTGATGGACATAGGAAACAAAATAGTGTCCTGAGAGAGCAAAGCAATATTTTCCCGCATCTGTTTTGCGTCAATCTGTCTGCTGGTGCGGCCATAATAAAGCAGTTCTCCCTCTTCCACCTCATACTGTCTGCAGAGCAGCTTAAGCACTGTACTCTTTCCGCTCCCGCTTCTGCCTACCAAAGCTATCTTTTGCCCTTTGCATATCGTCAGATCAAATTGATGCAATACTTCTTGACAAGGAGAGGAAACAGCCCCCGGATATGTAAAGGACACACTGCGAAAATGAAATATCTCCTCCCCATTGGGTTCTCCCATATCAATTCCGCTTTGCTCCTCAGGCACATCCAGAATTTCTGCTACCCTTCCGGCCGCCACCGCCGCCATCTGGGTGCGCACCACCAGCTGATACGCGTTGGCAAGAGGATTCTTCAGCTTTTGCACCGCACTTAAAAAAGCAGCCAGCACACCCATTGTGATATATCCTTTCAGAACCAGATAGCCTCCCACACACAGAGCTGTCGCTGTAGGCATATTTCGAATCATGGACTCTATCGGGTTCACCCGATACTGGCGCAGATCGTTTTGATCCGCAACGGCAAAGACACTCTTTAACGCCTGCTCATATTTTTTCTCTCTGTTTTCCTGTAAGCCGTATGCTTTGATAACCTCTGCTCCGTCAAAGGCTTCTTGAATATAATCATTTGTTCTGCCAAGCTGCCTCACATAGGAAGCCTGCGCAAGCTTTACAGGTTTCATCCTCCAAATACTGTATGGCACCAGAAATACCAGCGGTGCAAGACACCAAAATGCCAGCAGCAGATTGCTATATGCCAAATAAACAGTAAAAGCAATTACCAACATAGGAACATAGACACAATCCTTGCAATAAGTTTGCATATATCCGGATAACTCCTCAATGTCAGAGGACAATCGCTCCATCTTGTCCCCAAAAGATGCTCCACCCAACGACCTTTCTGTAAAAGCAGGATTGGCACACATAATGTGGCTCAGACAGTCATTCCGCAGGTCCCGCAGAACATTTGCCCCTAAAATACCTAATGATGACGTAGCCAGATAATTGGATAAAGCTCCCGCAAGAATTACCACAGCACCTATAAATAAAAACTTGCTTAAACTTCCGTATATCTCTCCGGCCAGTGCACTGTCAATGATCTGTTTTAGTATCTCAATGATCCATACATTGGCGGAAGATACGACTATCCCTGACAATACTGTCAACCCTGCCAACGGCAAATACGGTTTCATATACTTGATCACTCTTTTCATGGTGGACATTTTCTCCTTCATAGGTTATACTTTTCACAGTTTAGCAAAAGTATCTCTGTGAAACAATTTCACATTTGCACGATTTTTTTATACTATCTGCAACCACCCAAAAAGGAGAAATATATGCCGCAACAGGATCGACATAAGGACAGAACGATTCCCATTGAATTTGATTTTTACGACACTCTCACCAATCTGCCGGTAGAACAGCGCTGCTCCGTGACTCTATTGACCTGTGGCAGCGCCACCGTGAAGATCAATGATCATATCCGGCTGCTTCAATCCCCCTGTGTCATATGCCTGTCCCAATACGACAGCTTTTCTGTAATTCACACAGAAAATCTCTCTGCCAAGTCCTTTCATTTTGATCCTTGGTATATCAAGGCTTGCCTTGCCTTTGAAAATTTAGATGACGAAGTGGAAATTGACAAAAGCTATGAGTACGACAGAATGATCCTATATATGTTTACTCAGCACAGCGGAAGCTTTCAGGGGATTCTCAATCTGACTCCCCAAAACTACATCCATCTAAATGAGCTGATGCTTATGATCGGTGCAGAGACCTATGCGCAGAGCGACGGTTTCTGGACATGCCGTATTCGCAGAATGCTTAGACAGCTGTTGAACGGTATTTATGACATTTTTGTGGACCAGCGCAAGCTTCACCTGTTTGATGCTCCTGAGATCAGTAATCCCGCCACACTCTGCGCCGAGTATATTCACACCCATTATGCGGAAGAGATATCTCTGGAGAATTTGTGCCGCCTTGCCAATTTAAACCGCACCTCCTTAAATCAGCGCTTTAAAAAGCAATTTTCCTGCACCTGTATGGAATATCTTTTAAATTACCGTTTGAAGATTGCGCAGGAACTTCTGTCCAACACAAACATGAAGATTCATGAAATTGCTGAGAGTTGTGGTTTTAAATATGACACCTATTTTATACGACAGTTTACAACAAAGCTGGGGATATCACCTGCGGCGTATCGCAAAGATCCGCTTTCTTATTCGTCATTTGAGGGAGAGAAGATACGGAAGTTATAAGTAATAGGAAATCAGGCCGGCGGCGTTATATTGTAACAAAAATAGGCGCTCATTTCTGAACGCCTGTCAATTTACAAATCCTGTATTTAATTATATTCTACTTAATGCAGTACTGCTCCGCTTCCTCATCCGTGAGCGGTCTTCCCAATACCTTTACTGCGTCAATCATTTTGCGCCACTCACAGCGTTTCCCGTCTGACGGTTCCGTTAATCTGCCGTCTTTTGCATAGTCAGCAATATCTTCTAAAAAACCTGTCCTTTTTCTCTCCATTGTCAACATACCACCACCTACTTTCTAAATGTATTTGTCTACTGCCGTGGCATACGAATAGTATTTTTATCATATCTCTTATATCCCTTCATAAGCCTTCAAACCTTG
>JAFLRM010000083.1 GCA_022511465.1 Acetatifactor sp.
AAAAGTGCGAAAAGGAGGCGACTTTTTTTATGGCAAGTCAAGTAATGAGAATCACCCTGAAAGCTTATGAGCATCAGTTAGTAGATGCATCTGCTCAGAAGATCATCGAAACAGTCAAGAAGAACGGTTCACAGGTGAGTGGCCCTGTGCCCCTTCCCACCAAGAAGGAAGTTGTGACCATTCTGAGAGCAACTCATAAGTATAAGGATTCCAGAGAGCAGTTCGAGCAGAGAACTCACAAGAGACTGATCGACATCATCGCACCGACCCAGAAGACGGTGGATGCGCTGCAGAGGCTGGAGATGCCCGCCGGTGTTTACATCGACATCAAAATGAAAAACAAATAAACCTCTACCTAGACACGAACACGGGTTTTACGTGGTCCACTATGTAGACAATAGGAGGTAAAAAATGAAGAAAGCAATTTTGGCAACAAAAGTTGGAATGACTCAGGTCTTCAACGAGGACGGAACACTGGTTCCTGTAACGGTTCTTCAGGCCGGTCCCTGTGTGGTTACTCAGGTTAAGACAGTGGAGAACGACGGTTACAGCGCAGTACAGGTTGGCTTCGTTGACAAGAAAGACAAGTATGCGGACGACGGCAAGGAAGTGATCCACAGACACGGCGTGAACAAGGCCGAGCAGGGACACTTCAAGAAGGCTGGCGTTAGCTCCAAGAGATATGTGAGAGAGTTTAAATTTGAAAATGCTGAGGAGTATACCCTTGGAGCAGAGATCAAGGCTGACATCTTCGCCGCAGGCGACAAGATTGATGCTTCTGCGATCTCCAAAGGTAAAGGCTTCCAGGGCGCGATCAAGAGACTCGGCCAGCACAGAGGACCTATGAAGCATGGTTCCAAGTTTCACCGCCATCAGGGTTCTAACGGCGCATGTTCTTCCCCCAGCCGTGTATTTAAGGGTAAGGGAATGCCCGGTCACATGGGCTGCGTCAAGGTGACGGTTCAAAACCTTGAGGTAGTGAGAGTGGACGCTGAGAAGAATCTGCTTCTGGTTAAGGGGGCTGTACCCGGTCCTAAGAAAGCTTTAGTGACCATCAAAGAGACTGTTAAGGTCGAGGCATAAATGCGCATCGCGCGTGGCGAAAGGAGGATCAAACAGATGGCTAAAGTATCTGTTTATAATATGGAAGGCAAAGAAGTTGGAACCATCGAGCTGAACGATGACGTGTTTGGCGTGAAGGTAAACGAGCATCTGGTACACATGGCAGTTGTGCAGCAGCTTGCAAATAATCGTCAGGGAACGCAGAAGGCAAAGACCCGCTCTGAGGTTTCCGGCGGCGGAAGAAAGCCTTGGAGACAGAAAGGAACCGGTCATGCAAGACAGGGATCCACCAGATCTCCCCAGTGGAAAGGTGGCGGCGTAGTGTTCGCTCCTGTTCCCAGAGACTATTCTTTCAAGCTCAACAAGAAAGAAAAGAGAGCGGCGCTGAAGTCCGCCCTGACCAGCAAGGTTCAGGAGAACAATCTGTTGGTGCTTGACGAGTTGAAGTTCGGCGAGATCAAGACCAAGAATTTTGTAAAGGTGATGAACAACCTGAACGTGGAGAAGGGTTTGGTAGTCATCGCAGACAATGATGCAAATGTGGTTATGTCCGCAAGAAACGTGGAGAATGTAGATACCACACTGGTAAACACCATCAATGTGTATGATGTTATGAAAGCAAAGAAGCTCGTCCTGACCAAGGACGCTGTTGCAAAGATCGAGGAGGTGTACGCATAATGGCAAACATTCAGTATTATGATGTGATCCTTAAGCCGGTCATCACCGAGAAGAGTATGGCAGGAATGGGCGAGAAGAAGTATACCTTCCTTGTTCATACCGAGGCAAACAAGTCCCAGATCAAAGAGGCTGTGGAAAAGATGTTCGAGGGGACTAAGGTGAAAAAGGTGAACACGCTCAATCAGGACGGCAAGAAAAAGAGACGCGGTATGGTTGTAGGTAAGACTGCAAAGACCAAGAAAGCGATCGTATGGCTGACTGAGGACAGCAAGGAGATTGAGATCTTCGCGGGACTATAAGGTCCACTAGATTAACGTATGCGGCTTGAATATAAATAGCCGCGCAAAAAATCAGAATGAAAAGGAGATAAGACAATGGGAATTAAGACATACAATCCCTATACACCTTCCAGAAGAAATATGACTGGTTCCGATTTTTCTGAGATCACAAAGAAGACTCCCGAGAAGAGCCTTTGTACCTCTCTGAAGAAGAACGCAGGTCGTAACAATCAGGGTAAGATCACTGTGAGACACCATGGCGGTGGCAACAGAAGAAAGTACAGAATCATTGATTTCAAGAGAACAAAGGACGGTATTCCTGCAACTGTTATCGGTATCGAGTACGATCCCAACAGAACTGCAAACATCGCTCTGATCTGCTACGAGGACGGTCAGAAGGCATATATCCTTGCTCCCGAAGGTTTGACTGACGGAATGAAGGTTATGAACGGACCTCACGCAGAGATCAGAACAGGTAACTGCTTACCTTTATCTGAGATTCCTGTTGGTACTCTGGTACACAACATTGAATTATATCCTGGCAAGGGCGGCCAGATGGTTCGTTCCGCCGGCAACTCCGCACAGCTGATGGCGAAGGAAGGCAAGTACGCAACTCTGCGTCTTCCCTCCGGCGAGATGAGAATGGTTCCCCTCGTATGCCGTGCAACTGTCGGTGTAGTAGGAAATATTGATCACAGCCTTGTCAAGATCGGTAAGGCAGGACGCAAGCGTCACATGGGTATTCGTCCCACTGTCCGCGGTTCCGTTATGAACCCCAACGACCATCCTCATGGTGGTGGTGAGGGTAAGACCGGTATCGGACGTCCCGGTCCCAGCACCCCTTGGGGCAAGCCGGCTCTTGGTCTGAAGACCCGCAAGAGCAAGAAGGCTTCCAACAAGCTGATCGTAAGAAGACGTGACGGTAGAGCAATCAAGTAATTGAGGAGGAAAGACAATGGCTAGATCACTGAAAAAAGGACCTTTTGCAGATGCAAGTCTGTTAAAGAAAGTGGACGCTTTAAATGCGTCAGGACAGAAGCAGGTTATTAAGACTTGGTCCCGTCGTTCTACGATTTTCCCTTCCTTTGTGGGACACACGTTCGCAGTTCACGACGGCAGAAAGCATGTTCCTGTATATGTAACTGAGGATATGGTTGGGCACAAGCTCGGCGAGTTTGTTGCCACCAGGACCTATAGAGGTCATGGTAAGGATGAGAAGAAGTCCAAAGTCCGCTAAGACCTGTAAACGTACGATTTCCCGGGAGGGGAGTCGCGAATCGTCTGTTGGTAGCATCAGGCTATGGCAGATGCGTTGATTGAAAGGAGGATAAATCTATGGCTAAAGGACATAGATCCAAAATTAAGAGAGAGAGAAATGCTCAGAAAGATACAAGACCTTCCGCAAAGCTGTCTTATGCTAGAATTCCTGTTCAGAAGGCATGCTTCGTATTGGATGCGATCAGAGGCAAGGATGTGCAGACTGCTTTGGCAGTTTTAGAGTACAACCCCAGATATGCATCCAGTGTCATCAAGAAGCTTCTGCAGTCCGCGATCGCGAATGCGGAGACCAACAATGGTATGAACCCTGACAATCTTTACATTGCAGAGTGCTACGCAAATGTAGGCCCTACAATGAAGAGGATCAGACCCAGAGCACAGGGCAGAGCTTACAGAATTTTAAAGAGAACGAGCCACATTACCATTGTGCTGGATGAGAAGAAGTAGGAAAGGAGCAGAGAATAAATGGGACAGAAAGTTAATCCTCACGGCTTAAGAGTCGGTATTATTAAAGATTGGGATTCCAAGTGGTATGCTTCTGATAATGAGTTCGCTGATTATCTGGTAGAGGACTACAATATCAGAAAATACCTGAAGAAGAAGTTGTTTGACGCAGGTGTTTCCAAGATTGAGATCGAGAGAGCATCTGACAGAGTGAAAGTTGTGATCTACACCGCAAAGCCCGGCGTGATCATTGGCAAGGGCGGCGAGAAGATTGAGGTGACCAAGCAGGAGCTCTCCAAGATGACTGACAAGAAGGTTCTTGTTGATATCAAGGAGATCAAGAGACCTGACAGAGACGCACAGTTGGTTGCAGAGAATATTGCACAGCAGTTGGAGAATCGTGTGTCTTTCAGACGTGCAATGAAGTCCTGCATGAACAGAACCATGAAGTCCGGCGCCCTTGGTATCAAGGCTGCATGTTCCGGCCGTCTGGGCGGTGCTGATATCGCTCGTACCGAGTTCTACAGCGAGGGAACGATTCCCCTTCAGACTTTGAGAGCAGATATCGACTATGGTTTTGCTGAGGCAGACACCACTTATGGTAAAGTTGGAGTTAAGGTTTGGATCTATAAAGGCGAGGTACTTCCTACAAAAGGAAATCAGACGGAAGGGAGCGATAAATAATGTTAATGCCTAAAAGAGTAAAGCGTCGTAAACAGTTCCGTGGCACCATGAGCGGTAAGGCTACCAGAGGTAACACGATTACCTACGGTGAGTACGGTCTGGTTGCAACGGAGCCCTGCTGGATCAAGTCGAATCAGATCGAGGCAGCGCGTATTGCACTTACCCGTTATACAAAGCGTACCGGTAAGGTTTGGATCAAGATCTTCCCGGATAAGCCCGTGACAGCTAAGCCCGCTGAGACTCGAATGGGTTCCGGTAAGGGTACTTTGGAGTACTGGGTAGCAGTTGTTAAGCCCGGACGTGTGTTGTTTGAGATCAACGGCGTTACCGAGGAGCAGGCCCGTGAGGCGTTGCGTCTTGCTATGCATAAGCTTCCCTGCAAATGTAAAATTGTTTCTAAGGCAGATTTGGAAGGCGGTGTATCATAATGAAGTCAAATAAATTTGTAGAAGAATTAAAGACCAAGTCCGAGGCTGAGTTAGCCCAGGAGCTGGTAGCTGCTAAGAAAGAGCTTTTCAATTTGAGATTCCAGAATGCGACCAATCAGTTGGATAATACTGCAAGGATCAAAGAAGTGAGAAGAAACATTGCGCGTATTCAGACTGTTATCACCGAAAAGGCTAGAGCGTAACGCATAAGCGCGAGAAAGGAGAGCAATCGTGGAAAGAAATTTGAGAAAAACTCGTACTGGCAAAGTTACCAGTAATAAGATGGATAAAACTATTGTTGTTGCGATCGAAGAGCATGTGAAGCATCCTCTTTATGGCAAGGTTGTGAAGAGAACCTATAAGCTGAAAGCACATGACGAGAACAATGAGTGCAGCATCGGCGATACTGTAAAGGTTATGGAGACAAGACCCCTCTCCAAGGATAAGAGATGGAGACTTGTGGAGATCGTAGAAAAAGTTAAGTAATTTAACGAAACAAAATGTCGTGTATACGGCAAAGGAGGAAAATCATGGTTCAGCAAGAAAGCAGATTGAAGGTTGCTGATAACACCGGTGCAAAAGAGTTACTCTGCATCAGGGTTATGGGCGGCTCTACTAGAAGATATGCGCAGATTGGCGATGTGATTGTTGCTTCCGTTAAAGATGCAACACCAGGCGGCGTTGTAAAGAAAGGTGACGTTGTCAAGGCGGTTGTGGTTCGTACCGTAAAGGGCGCTCGCCGCAAGGACGGTTCCTACATCAGATTTGATGAGAATGCTGCTGTTATTATCAAAGAAGACAAAACCCCCAGAGGAACCCGTATCTTTGGGCCGGTAGCAAGAGAGCTTCGTGAGAAACAGTTTATGAAGATTGTTTCTTTGGCTCCTGAAGTATTATAAGGAGGTGCCATATGTCAACAATGAAGATTAAGAAAGGTGACACCGTAAAGGTGATCGCCGGAGTCGATAAGAATTCGGAAGGCAAAGTCCTCTCTGTGGATACCAAGAAAGGCAGGGTTCTGGTTGAGGGTGTCAATGTTATTACCAAGCACGCAAAGCCTTCCCAATCCAACCCTAACGGCGGCATCGTCCAGAAGGAAGCTCCTATTGATATCTCCAACGTGATGCTGGTTGTAAAGGGCAAGGCTACCAGAGTCGGCTTCAAGGTAGAAGACGGCAAAAAGGTGCGTTACGCTAAGGCTACCGGCGAAGTGATCGACTGATCGATAGGAAGGAGGAAGTAAAGTGAGCAGACTGAAAGATTTGTACAATAGCGAAATTGTACCTGCAATGACGAAAAAGTTTGGATATAAAAACGTTATGGAAGTTCCCAAGCTTGACAAAATTGTTGTCAACATGGGCGTAGGCGAAGCGAAAGACAATGCAAAGATCCTGGAGAACGCTGTGTCCGATATGGAGACCATCACCGGCCAGAAGGCGGTTCTCACCAAGGCAAAGAATTCAGTGGCAAACTTCAAGATCCGTGAAGGCATGGCGATTGGCTGCAAGACTACACTGCGCGGTGAGAAGATGTATGAGTTCCTGGATCGTTTGGTAAATCTGGCACTGCCTCGTGTGCGTGACTTTAGAGGTGTTAATCCCAACGCATTTGATGGCAGAGGCAACTACGCTCTCGGTATCAAGGAACAGTTTATCTTCCCTGAGATCGAGTTCGACAAGATTGACAAGACCAGAGGTATGGATGTGATCATTGTAACCACTGCTAAGACCGACGAGGAGGCTCGTGAGTTACTGACACTGTTCAACATGCCGTTTGCGAAATAATAAGGAGGTAAATTCTGATGGCTAAGACATCGATGAAAATCAAACAGCAGCGCAAACCTAAGTTTTCTACTCAGGCTTATACCCGTTGCAAAATTTGTGGTCGTCCACATGCATATTTAAGAAAATACGGAATTTGCAGAGTTTGCTTCCGTGAGTTAGCGTACAAGGGCGAGATTCCCGGCGTAAAGAAAGCAAGTTGGTAAAGGAGGAGGTCAAGACATGACAATGAGCGATCCTATTGCAGATATGCTTACAAGAATCCGTAATGCGAACACTGCAAAACATGATACAGTTGATGTTCCTGCTTCTAAAATGAAGTTAGCGATTGCACAGATTCTTTTAGATGAGGGTTACATTAAGAAGTACGATATTATTGACGAGGGAAATTTTAAGACCATTCACATCACATTGAAGTATGGCGCTGACAAGAATGAGAAGATCATTTCCGGGATCAAGAGGATTTCCAAGCCCGGTCTTCGCGTATATGCCGGTAAAGAAGAGCTGCCTAAGGTTTTGGGCGGACTTGGTATTGCGATCATTTCCACCAATCAGGGCGTTGTGACCGACAAGAAGGCAAGAGAACTCCAGGTTGGCGGCGAAGTGTTGGCTTTCGTTTGGTAACAGGACGAAAAGTTTTTCTAAGGCGTTTTTTGAGGAGTATGTAAACAATTCTTTACTATAACAGGAGGTACGGGCATGTCGAGAATAGGTAGAATGCCAATCGCGATTCCCGCAGGTGTTACTGTGGATATTGCAGAAAATAATAAAGTGACCGTTAAAGGCCCTAAGGGTACTCTTGAGAGAGTGTTGCCCTCTGAAATGAAGATTGAGGTTGAGGGTGCTGAGATAAAAGTCAGCAGACCCAACGATTTGAAGAAGATGAAGTCTCTCCACGGTTTGACCAGAACCCTGATCAACAACATGGTAGTAGGCGTTACCGATGGCTATGAGAAGAAGTTGGAGGTAAACGGTGTCGGTTACAGAGCTGCCAAGTCAGGCAAGAAGCTGACACTGAACCTGGGCTATTCTCATCCGGTTGAGATGGAGGATCCCGAGGGTATCGAGACCGTTGTGGAAGGTCAGAATCTGATCACCGTTAAAGGTATTGATAAAGAAAAAGTCGGCCAGTTTGCAGCTGAGATCAGAGACAAGAGAAGACCGGAACCTTACAAGGGCAAGGGTATCAAGTATGCCGATGAGACCATCAGACGTAAAGTTGGTAAGAC
>JAFLRM010000084.1 GCA_022511465.1 Acetatifactor sp.
CCTTGTTCATAACCGAGTTGGGCACAGTTATACGGGTATTTGTCAATGTTTTGATGATCGTGTGGCGCAGTGTGATTGATTCCACATGGCCAACCACACCAGAGCTTATCAGTTTTATGCGGTCACCAACATTAAATGGGCGAAACAGTGAAATAAAAAGGCCGCTCACGATATTGCTAAGAGATTCCTGTGCAGACAGCGACACGGCCAGCGCAACAATACCGGAGCCCGCCAAAAGTGTAGTGGACAGCCGACTCAATTGAGGAATTGCCGATACCGCGAACATGAAACCGACAACATATATGACTCCTTGGATAATGTTGTTCAGGAATAACCAGAATAAATGTTTTGGTGGTACAAGCTTATAAAGGACGCGGTGCAGCAGGCCGATCACCAATGTCGCTATGATAATAATGCATACAGTTACAGTAGTAGACAGTTCATTCATATGTAGTGAAAAAGAGCCCCCTTCCAGAGCTCATCTACCTCCCTTTTCCTAAATAATATAATATTTTAGCTGAAAATATAACAGTTTTCCTATTTCCAGTATATCAGTAAAAGAAGGTAAAGTACAGAAAAATAGGAGTCAAAAGTTCAATCGAAGAGTGAAATAAGGTCAGGCGGAAACCTTACAAAACTGTAATTTGCCTTCTTTCTTCATGCCATATATAATTATACGTAACGATACCGGTTGAATCTGGGAGGAATGTATCAGCATGAATAAGATCTTGTTGTTGGAGGACGATGCAAGCCTTATCGACGGCCTCAGTTATTCTTTGAAAAAGAATGATTTTGATACCACGATTGCCCGGACCGTCAAAGAGGCAATTTATCTGTTGAATGATATAAATAAGTTCGATCTGCTCATACTGGATGTCACATTGCCGGACGGGACAGGCTTTGAAGTATGCGAAAAGGTGCGGGAGCAGGATACACAGATACCAATCATCTTTTTGACTGCCTCTGATGAAGAAGTGAGTGTCATTAGAGGGCTGGACAGCGGCGGTGACGATTACATCACAAAACCATTTAAACTGGGGGAACTCTGCTCCCGCATACGCGCATTATTACGCCGGGCAGGGGCCACAGCTCAGAATAACTCTAGTCTTATAAAATGCGGGGATATTGCGATTGACCTTATGGGCAGCAGGGCGCTGTTAAGAGGCGAACCGCTTGATCTGACGATCACAGAATACCGCCTGCTTTGTCTCCTTGTGCAGAATCCAAACCAGATCCTTACCAGAAATAGTATTTTGGAGCGGTTGTGGGACAGTTCCGGGGATTTTGTGGATGACAACACGCTTTCCGTGTATGTCAGAAGGCTCCGGGAAAAAATCGAAAAAGATCCCTTCCATCCGGAACATTTGATAACTGTCCGTGGCTTTGGGTATCAGTGGAAAGAGGCATCCATATGAGTATGAGTTTTTTATATGACAAACAGATCAGAAGATACTGCTTTTTCATGGCAGGAATGATATTACTACTTTTTCTTTCAGGATTGGGCTTTATCGTGATTCAGACGAATACCGTACAGGCAGCCTTTCTGGAGCACGAGAATACCATAGTCACGTCTCTCTTGGATCAGGGAGTTTCCAGAGAAATCATCGGGGCGGCGGTCTCGAATACCCAAACCAGCGATGCAGGCAGCGATTTTCTTGCATCTGTTGGAAGGACAACACAGACAGCATCCTGTTTGCTTCCCTTTACCGATACATTTGAGCGCACAACCGGGAAAATTTTGCTGGCGGCAGGGAGTTGTTTTTCCCTGCTGCTGTTGGCTGGCACATATTTATTTTTGCAGAGCCGTGAACGCCTGTATCGGCAAACCATAGGCATTATAGAGAGATATATAGAAGGGGACTATTCCACGCATATGCAGCCCACGAGCGAAGGAACTATTTATCAGCTTTGTACCTCCATAGACCGGCTTGCAACAATGCTGCAGTCCCGGAATGAAACGGAACATCAGGCAAAAGAATTTATGAAGGCTACGATTTCAGATATTTCACATCAGCTGAAGACACCGTTGGCGGCTCTAACTATGTATCAGGAGATCATTGCGAGCGAGCCGGACAATACAGAGACGGTAAAAGACTTTGCTGCAAAGATGGGAACTTCATTGGGGCGCATGGAGCAGCTTATTTCGTCCATGCTTAAGATCACACGCTTGGACGTTGGAGCGATCACGTTTGAAAAGGAACCCTGCCATATAGCAGATCTGGTCATGCAGGCGGTCAGCGACCTGACCACAAGGGCGGATCTTGAGAAAAAGAAGATTCTATTGGATGGAGCAGAGACAGAAACGCTGGTCTGTGATGTGGAGTGGACAAGTGAGGCGATCGGAAATATCGTGAAAAATGCGTTAGACCATACGAAAGAAGGCGGTATCATCCGTATCAGCTGGGAATGTTCCCCACTTATGACACGGATCAGGATCGCCGATAACGGAAAAGGAATTGCCCCGGAAGATATCCACCATATTTTTAAACGATTTTACCGAAGTAAAGCCTCACTGGACTCGCCGGGGATCGGACTGGGACTACCCTTGGCAAAATCTATTGTGGAAGGTCAGGGAGGGACAGTTTCTGTGCAGAGCGATCAAAGCGAAGGCACCGTTTTTACCATATCTCTGCTTACGAAATTGTAAGCTAAAATTCACTGAAATGCAAGCTAAGGCTGTTATCCTTTCAGAGGATCAAGAAAGGAGATACTTTAGATATGGAAATCTTAAAAGTACAAAACTTATGTAAGACCTATGGCAAGGGCGAAGCGAAAGTGGATGCTCTGAAAAATGTCTCCCTTACATTGAATAAGGGAGAATTTGCTGCGGTTGTTGGAGAATCCGGTTCCGGAAAAAGCACTCTGTTAAACTGTATAGGGGCTCTGGACACTCCGACCTTCGGCAGTATCATCATGGACGGGCAGGATCTGTTTTCCATGAAGGAGGAGCAGCGGACTTTTTTTCGGCGGCGCAATATCGGCTTTATCTTCCAGTCCTTCCAGCTCGTTTCTGAATTGAATGTAGAGCAGAATATTATGTTCCCTCTATTTTTAGATCACCGTAAGCCTGATCCCACAGCCATCCATGACATTTTGGGGCTGCTGGGTTTAACAGACCGCCGTCATCATCTGCCCAGCCAGCTATCCGGCGGACAGCAGCAGCGCGTGGCCATCGGACGTGCCCTGATCACCAGGCCGAAGCTGATCCTGGCGGACGAGCCGACCGGAAACCTGGACAGCAAGAATAGTCAGGATGTCATTGATCTGCTTACACAGGCGTCCCGACGTTATCAGCAGACGATCCTGATGATTACCCACAACAACAATCTGACCGCATCGGTGGATCGAGTATTCCGTGTATCTGATGGTATACTTACAGATTTAGGAGGTAGAGCCAATGAAACATTATCTTGACCTTATCCCTATATCAGCTAAAATACACCGAAAGCAGACACTCATGACAAGGTTGTGTATCGTGATCTCTGTTTTTCTGATTGCCGCAATTTTTGGCATGGCAGATATGTTCCTCCAGAGCCAGAAAAATGTGGTGATTCAGTCGGATGGAGCATGGCATGTCTTGTTCAGGTCCCTTAATGAAGAGCAGATTGCGCTGATAAACGCAAGGCCGGAAGTGAGATCAAGCGCCTGCTACGCTGAGATTAATTACCGGTTGGATATGGGCTATGCGATCAACGGGACGCAGACTGCACTGTGCGGCTTTGACGAACCTTTTTTTGAATTATTACCGGCAATACACATGAAAGAGGGAGCATTCCCTCAGAATGACAACGAGGCTCTGGTTTCAGAGAGTGTCCGGGACAGACTGGGTTTTGACATAGGTGATACCATAGAGATCACGACACCGGATGAACCGATCCGGTTGCAGATTAGCGGATTTATCGAAGATCCCTACAGTATGCAACAGAGTGGTGCGTTTGGTGTTTTCTTGAATACACACGCCTATCGATTATACTTTCAGGATGAGACATTAGAGGAGGATTTTTTCTACTTTGTTGAGTTTGTACCTCACTGCAGGATTCAAGATGTTGTAAAGGATATTTGTGAGCAGCTAAATATTCCGGCAGATGCTGTCATTGAAAATAACAAGCTGATGGGACTACTTTTGCAGAGCAGCGACGGTTATATTTTAACCCTCTATCTTGTGGCGGTCATCCTTGCCGTATTGGTCGCATTCGCCGGTATGCTGATGATCCTTGGCAGCCTGAACAGCAATGTGGCACAGAGGACAGAATTCTTCGGGATGATGCGCTGCCTGGGTGCAACCGGAAAGCAGGTCCGGCGCTTTGTGCGGCTGGAAGCCCTCTCATGGTGCAAAACGGCAATTCCTCTTGGACTTATTTCCAGCATAGCTGTTGTCTGGATTCTGTGTGGGATGCTCAAGGCCATCAGTCCCACCTATTTCGGAGGAATGCCAAACTTCGGTATCAGCTGGATCGGACTTGTGACTGGCTGTGTGATCGGCCTGTTAACGGTTCTGGCGGCGTCCCGGACTCCGGCGAAAAAGGCGTCAAAGGTTTCTCCTCTGACTGCGGTTTCTGGTAATGCGGATACCGTGTTTGCCGCGAAACGGGCAGCAAACACTCGGCTGTTTCCTGTGGATACTGCCCTTGGAATCCACCACGCAACCGGCAGCAAAAAGAACCTGTTCTTATTGACCGCTTCCTTTGCGTTTGGTATCATCCTGTTTTTGAGCTTCAGTACAGGCGTTGATTTTATGTATCATGCAATCACGCCGTTACGTTCTTACACGCCGGATGTATCCGTAGTCAGCCCGGACAACAGCTGTACTATACCCGATTCGTTACTTGCGGAATTGAAGGAGAACCCCGCTGTCAATCGGATCTTTGGCCGCAGTTTTTCCTACGACCTTCCCATCGAGATCCATGGTGAAAATAGGACGGTGAATCTGATCTCCTACGAGACCTATCAATTCGGCTGGGCCGCAGACGATGTGTTGGAGGGAAGAATGGAGAGCGTACAAAACGGAGAGGGCGTTTTTACGGTTGCCAATCCGGAGTTTACAGTGCAAACCGGTGATGAAATCGTGATGGAGACGAAGCTCGGCCTTCAAACGGTTACAATAGCAGGGATTTTGAGTTATGCACCATTTAACAGTGGCGGAGAAACCGGCACTTTGATATGCTCGGAGGAACTGTTTCGGCGGCTCACAGGAGAATCCGGCTATACGATTCTGGATCTTCAGTTGAAGGACCGATCCGACAGCGCGGTTGAGGAAATACGTAATGCTGCCGGAAGCAGCTACAATTTCGCTGACCGAAGGGCAAGCAACAGTGAAGTGCGGGCTGCTTATTACTCCTTTGCTCTGTTTGTCTATGGCTTTCTGGCAATCGTCGCCCTGATCGCCGCATTCAATATCATCAACAGCATCGGCATGAGTGTATCTGCGAGAATGCGTCAGTACGGAGCGATGCGGGCCATCGGAACCAGCATTCGGCAGCTAAAGTCCATGGTGGTGGCGGAGACCTCTACCTATCTTATCTGCGGGTTGATAACAGGCTTGGCGTTAGGACTTCCCCTCCATCATTTTCTCTATCGGGAGATGATCACAGCTCGCTGGGGAGACGCATGGAGTCTTCCGGCTCCCGAATTCTGCATCATAGCCGCTGTGATGATTGTTTCGGCGATCATTGCGGTCATAGGTCCGGTACAGCGGATCAACAAAATGTCAATCGTGGAAACGATCAGTGCGCAATGATAGGCACACTGATCGTGAACCCTCCCAATGTTGCGGGAAAGAAAAAAACATGATATAATCAAGAAATCATGTAGATATTTTCATGCATGAAATATTTGCAAGGGTGAAATGATGAAACGGTTTTGGAACGAGATCAGATGCTTTCTTGAATCCCCAACATATATATTTTCCTTATTGCTTACCGCAATCTTCAGTTATGGTTTTCGGATTTTCCAACCAAGTATTGGGATTGATGATACGGCTGTGGAACTCTATCTTCAGGATGGACTGGAAGTTGTAATGGGAAGATGGACGGTATTCCTGTTAAATAAGGTTTTCCATGTGGCAGAGTATGCTCCTTTTATGTTAGAGATGGTAGGCGTTATTTTTTTAATGTTGGGAGCAACTTTATTCTGTGTATTGATCAAAAGATGTATGGGGGGGACAGTTACGGAGATTGGCGGATACGCTGTCTTTGCCTGCATTTTTATATCTGATCCAATTATCAGTGAAGTGTTTATATATTACTATCATGATGGTGTAGGGTTGGGATATATCCTGACGGCGCTTTCTCTGCTTGCCTTTGAAGAAGCGTTGGAAAGAGAGAATCGCAAAGTCCTTTTTTATTTAAGCAGCATGCTGTTTATATGGGCCGCGGTGGGATGCTATGAATCTTTCCTGGTTTTATATATTCTTGGCATTCTTGTGGTAATTTTTCTGCATGGAATTGCCCATAGAGACAAGATGAAATTTCTTTTTCTCGCAAAACAACTGACGTATGGCGCGCTTTTAGTGGTAGGGTGTATGATCCTCCGACAGATCATGATTCCTTTGATGACGGAAGTGTTTGATCTTCATAATGTTGTGGGATTGAAAAGTCAACGCGGATTATCGGAGATGCTGGTTCTCTTTAGAGGCCGAGAGGGTTGGAACACTTTCTTGATGCTGTTAAAACGTTTTTGGGTGGTATATTATATCAATGCAGTGTGCTATTTGCCGGTTACCGGTTATGTGGCTGCAATATGCTGTGTAGGCGCTGTTGCCATAGCGCTCGCCATAATGCGAAAAAATCTTTGGTACTTGGTTCTCTGGATAGGAATGTTGATCGCTCCGTTTTTACTTACATTGGCAGAGGCGCATGTAACCCTGTACCGTTCTTGCCAGTATCTTCCTTTCTTTACGGCATTAGGAGCTTTTATGGTGTACTTTGTGTTAAAAAGAGGGCATAGATATCTGCGATACGGTGTGATGATCATAGCTGTGATCATCACATACAACCAGGCGACGGAAATGAACCGTAATTTTTATATAAACTATCAGAAATATGAACATACCAAGGATGTTCTGCTGCAGGTAGCTTATGAAGTTGAGAAAGAGTATGGGGTGGAGAAACCTATTGTCTTTACAGGGCATTACGATGTCCCTTATGAATTTGTGAAAGATTATTATGTAGGTTACGGTTCTTGGCAGTATCAATGGATCGTAAAGATTACGGATCCCGTAGACCCACATTTGAAAGAAAAATATTTTACCCCTTATGGATACAGTTTTGTGGGGGAAGCCCAAAATCCTTTTATCCAATGGGGGCTGGATGCTTTTGATGGGACCAGCGGGCAAATGATCCGGTTTTTGAGTATGCATGGACATACATTCCAGACAGTCACAGATAAAGAGACTCTGGAAGAGGCCCAAGAGCAGGGAGATAATATGCCCAGATGGCCTATGGAAGGATCGATTGCGGAACAGGAAAGTTATATACTGATTCATATGTGATGAAAGCCTCACTTATATGGCAAAGAATATATTTTGACAAAATAGGATTTCTATTATATAATCACAACCGACAGACTGTCGGTATGGATGAAAGAAGGTATCATAGTGGGCAATGGAAAAGAATCAGAAGAAAGAAAAAAAGAGATACTTGATATAGCGGAAGAATTATTTACTACAAA
>JAFLRM010000085.1 GCA_022511465.1 Acetatifactor sp.
CTGCTGCACCAGTCCAAAGGATCGATCGTCCACAAAACCGGGATCATGTTGAGCTGCTCCTTAAATTTCTCCCGCTTCCTCTTTGTCAGCTGCATATGGCTGTACGTATGGTTCCCAATCAGGTGCCCCTCTGCTTGTGTCAAGTTAGGCATAACAAGTCATTCCAAAGTATCTGTTTATTCCGGCACTCATAATCATTTTAGCAGTCATTTTTAGAGCAACACTTCTTATTATTCCATTTCAACACATTCCTGCTCCAGCTTCACATTATTTAATAACATATATTGAAGCGTTTCAGCATATACAATCTTACTGTTGTCCATTATTTTATTGATTCGCTTTCTGTCATTCTCTGTAAGCGTCTTTCCAAATTCAGCATACCTGCCCAGAGTGTCCACATCCATCCGATACAGCTTAAAAGGAATTCCTGTTTTTGCACATAAATCTTCATATATCTCAAAACCGCCCACATCTATATCCCCAAAATGGTAATAATCCGCATTGGGCAGTTTCTGATATATCATATTAAGCAGCGAACGTCTGACAGAATTATGATATCCTCCCAAGTAAAGTATCAGGCTCTTTTCATCCTGCCAACGAAAAAAGGTAGTCAGATTTTCAATGGTGATAACTTTGTTTATGTCTGCGATATCCTGTAAAGAGATTTTAGAAACATCCTCGCCCGATACTCCAATGCCTTGCTGCAATCCGCCGATGGACAGTGTTTTTCCATCTACATCCAGCACAATATTTCCTTTAAAATATACATAGTTGGGTGTGTGATAGATATTGTATTCCGCCAGCATATCCGATAGTTCCATACCCTCCAGACCATCTCCAAAACGATGCATGATTCTGGCAATATGGCCGAGCAAATTTTCAAATATTTTGGAGTCTGAAAAATTACGGATGGAAAACTCCCGGATATAGCACGGCGTTTCATTTTTCTCAATCAGATAGACAGTCCTGATAATTCGCTTTGTTCCCTCTGCATCAGCAATATCTATATATTCTTTCACTGATCTGCAACTACTCAGCCGTTCTTGAAGATAGGAGACAAAGCTCGCACAAATCGGCGTCTGAAACTCCTGTGCCGCCTGCTCCAGCACTCCACTTATCTGCTCCTGTTGCTGCCTTTTGGGAACTCGGTGTAAATATTCATATACTTCCTGCAGCTTTCCCTCATTTAAAATCACTTTATCAATAATATGCCCCGTCTTCCCCCTCTTCCATGACACTGAAAGAAAGCCTCTGCACTCCAAATCCTGTACACAGGCATGTATTTCTTCATACGCCAATGAGCTTTCGTCAAAATAATCCGGCATCATCTTGCGTGTAAAAGGAAATGCTATTCTTACATTTACTTTATTTTCTCCCGAAAAAAGCAAGCTTCTCTCATAAGTGTCCGCCAGGGCGTTCAGAAGCATTCTGTCATAACGTGCCATTTACATACCTCTCCACAAAGCTCACCTTCTCGTCCGTCATCACCAGAAGCGTCTCCTCCACACCGGGACTGATATACTGAATCTTATCCGGCGGCGCGGCAATGATAATCTGTAGCGGCAGACGCCTTAAGAATTCCAGCACACCGCCTATCCTCTCATCATCCATATTGTTGAAGGCTTCATCAAACATCACAAGCCCGATGGCTTCTCCTCCAATGTTATTGCCATATAACTGCACAAAGGATGCCGCCACAGTCACATAAAAAGGCGTCTGTGTCTCACCGCCGCTCTTTTCCTCACATACCTTGGAATAAAAGGAGTAGCTGTCGTCACTGTGTACAATACGGATATCATAGTCCATATAAGTGCGGTAATCCGTAAACTCATCCAATGCCTTTGTGCTGTTTTCACTATCTAACGCCAGTCTGTCAAACAACTCGTCAATCACTTCTTTATGATTCTCGTGAAAAACGCCACTGAATATGGATTCCCCCTGTATGGCGTTGAAATCATCCATGATCATTTCGTAATACTGGCGGTAGCGCTTGCTGGGCAAATATAAGAACTCATACTTTTCATTGCTGAACACAATATCCCGCAGGGCCTTGTTCAATTCCTTGAATTCCCCCTGTGCCTGTTTCATATTTTCCTGAAGTTTCGCGAGGAACTGCTCTCTGAATTCCTCCTCTGCAGCCTGTCTTGCTGCCTGGACTTTACCCTCATAGCTGAGCAGTTCTGAGTTTTTAAGCCTGTCATAAACGGCTTCAAATTCCGGATATCCCTCCATGCTGGGTGCAGCACCAAAATCATGCTCCGTCTTATATTGAATCATGGCATCGGTCATTTTATTTCTGGCATCACTGGTGGTGGTATCGTTTGCCTTTCTTCGCCTTTCAAAATTATCCCGAAACTGTATCAATGCCCTCTGTTCCGTCAGTTTATCATATTCCTGCTTCCATGCCCCAAACAGTTCTCCCGCCTCGCCTGTCAGCCTGCTAAGCAATGACTGCTGCTCGATCTGGCAAATCCTATAGTTCTCCTGCTGTTCTTTTTTGGAGCGGACTTTTTCTTCCAACTGGCCCATCTCATTGTTCAATTTACCAATATTGGCATCCAGTTCTTTGATCAGCTCTCCCAGCGTATCCAACTGGATCTGTTTCTGTATCATAGTGGCATTCTTTTTCAGAGTATCGATATTTGCCTTACATTTCAGAATTGCATTTTGTAAGTTCCGCAGGTCTGACAATACATCCAACCTGTACTTTATATCCACATCCTGCTCCGTAGCCAGGGGATGCAGTACAAAATCTAAATTTTTCAGCTTCTCCTGACAATTATCTATTTCTTCAATCAACTTCTTCCTGCGTGCCTCGGCCTGAAGAAGCTGCATTCTGAAAGCGTTCTTTCCAATAAATGGAGTTTCAAAAACACTGGGTTTGATGGCACTGGCCACATGATTCTGATATCTCATGCACTCCTTTGTGATGGCTATGGAATAATTCTTTAACTGGTCATATCTTTCACACATCTGCACCTTGCCCAAAACCATATTGATATACTGTTTTGCGTACTTGTTGGATGAGGTGACCTGTGTGGCAAGTGTTCCCTCCGGGGCAGTTTTGTAATCATCCAGTTTGCGCGCATTGATCAGACCAACGCCGAAGGCCTTTCTTTCTGCTCTCAGGCGGTCGTATATCCCCAGTGCAATGTCAAAATGCTCCGGCTCAACAAGAATGTAGAAGCGCTGGGTGTTTAAATAGCCTTCCACCGCATTGCGCCATGCCTCATCCTTGATCTCCAACAGCTCACACAGAATTCTCGGCTCCGGCTTCCTGCCTATTCTGGCAAACTCCTCCCTGATCTGCTCCATTACCAGTGTGACTTCACTAGAATAAGTCAGCTTCTTTCTGTTCAATTTCTCTATTATCTCATCCTGCTCCTGTTTTTCCTGAGTCAGACGCTGCTGCTCCAGCTGAACCTCCAATAGTTTCCGCTGTATTTTTTCGCGCATCTCGTTCTTGTATGTAATCACAGCCTGAACCAATTGCTTCAATTCCGTAAGCTCCTTCACTGCCTCCAGACGTTCCAGCTTTACCTGATAGTCCTTAATACAAGGATTTACATCCTTTACCTCCGTCAGCTTATAGCATTGTTCCAGAGCCTTTTTGACGCTTTTCAGTAAAACTCCTTTTTCTTTCTCACGCTCTTCCTTGTCCTGCTCAAGACGTTTTAATTCCTTTTCCTGCTCCTCTAAAGCCAAAAAATCCTTATTCTGCTTCAACTCCACCCTTAAAGCTGTCTCTATTTCCTGCTTTTCTTCTTTTTCCTTTGAGAGAGCAACTCTTTGCTTCTCCCTCTCCTGCAGACGGAAGCCGTCCGCCTGAATTTCATTTTCCAGATCTATGATACTTTCCTTTATAAGATCGACCTCTGCATGACTAAGAAAGAACTCATATTTTTTGTCCCGCATCATGCCTTCCATAACTTCTGTGTGTGCTTCTTCTATCTTTTCCAGCTTGTCAATCTTCTTTTTGACACTTTCCAGAGTTTTTTCCAGCTCCTGATAGGTTCTGACATTTTCGCGCAGAATATCAATGTTGACTTCTTTCTCATCCAGAACATAGGAATAAACAAAATCCTTAATGTCATCGATGGGCTTAAACGCCAGTGCTTTTGGTATCAATGTAAAAAACTTATCCTCGATCCTGCCAAAACGGGTTTTCATTACTTTTTTTGCTTCCGCCTGAGTTTTGCACCATTGCTTTATCTTGGGATTTGCATTGCGAAACTGGACGATAGACTTAGGAGTACTTCCCTGAAAAAACATATCATCCGTAAACCGGGTATTATCCATCAGATATCTCGCAACGGTTTCCTGTCCCTCGGAGGCGGAATCAATCACTGCACCTACTACAAAGTATTGCTTCCTGCTCTCCTCGTAAAACTCCAGCGCCACATGGGCGCTGATCTCACCGGTTCTCTCATAGGGCTTGTTTTCCTTGCCGGTCTTGCAGCGGATATATCCCGTCAGCTTTCTTTTTCCGTTCTCATGGGCAGCCTTGTTAAAGTAATTCGTGGAGCAGGTAACCACAAACTGTATCGCATCCAACAGGGTGGATTTCCCTGCGCCGTTTTCGCCGGAGAGAAGTGTGGAGCTGCCAAATTCTATGGTAGCCTCCGTAAAACGATGCCAGTTAATCAACTTCATTCTCGTCAGCTTCTTCATCGCTTTGTGTTCCCTTTCTGTAAACTTCCAGCTTATCGTAAGCCTGTTTGATATCCTCTACCCTGACTGCCATTAAGATGGAATCATAGATTAAAATGCGGGTTTCTTCATTGTTCAAATCCTTATCCAGAGGATCGATCAGCTGAAACCGCCGGAACAGACTGAGCGCATTTCTTAAGGTCGTCTTGTCCAGCATTTTATCCCGGATTTTAAGGCTTAAGTATTTATCATGAATATCTCCCAGATTCACGATCACTTCATCGCTCGCCGACAGTTCCCTCTTTTTCTCATCAAACAAAATTCTTAAGATCAACAGAATAACAGACTCGTACAGCTTAAGGTTCAGCCGATTATAATTCTGCATATTGACCAGCTGAATCACACCATATTCCTCATTTATGTCAAGGCGGTATCCTAAAATTCCAAGATAGTCCGCAAATTTATCCCGAAACTTCAGTACAAAATAATAATCAGACTTATTCGTGACATTGTTCCTGCACAAAAAACATACGCTCAACAGGCGATTGCAGATTCTTTTAAATTCATCCTTTTCTCTCTGAAGCATTCCCTCCAACAGTTCCATAACACAAATTAACCCTTCCTTTTAATCAGAAAATCATGAAAAACAAATCCGTTCAGCTCCTTTTCTTCCCGAATCCCAACGCTATAACTCATATTTTTTCTCTGGCCGTATAGTCTTACATAAATAATCTTCACAAAGTCCTCCGCTGTTTCAAGGGGAAGCTGGGCCGCCAGCATTTCCTTCCTTACACCCAGCTGTTCCTCCACATATTTATCAATCTTTTCAGGGCTCAGCACCCGCTGCATCTTCTCCATCATTTTCCGCAACTTTTCCTGACGAAATTTTTCATCCGGTTCCTTTTCCTGCAAAGCTGTCGGAGTAAAATATCTTTTCCCCTCACTGGGAGAATAAAATGAACTTTCGTCCAGAAAGGCTGCACTATATATGCGTACAAGATCGCTCAAAAATTCAATCTCATAGATGCCTCCCAAATCCATCTGGTCACTGTTGATTCGCTCGTTAAGGCCTATTAAAATCTCCTTCAGCTGTCCTCGCACATCTTCACTGCCGGTCAAAAGAAACCTCGCCCTGTTGATTGCAGCCTTTTGGTACTGTGCATTTTTTTGATTGATTTCCATTAGGATATCATCCATATTTCGAAAGGCATCTATGATTTCATGTAAGTAGCGGTATATCTGCTCTCTGGCTTCTTCCACAGGAATTTCTTTCAGCTCACTGACCTCAGCGGCCGATCTTTCAATATATTGCTTGCTCTTGCTTTTTTCTTCCAACCTCTCTATGATCTCAGGACGAAACTTTGACACATTGTCCGATGTCAGCAGGCGGTGATAGGCTTTATCAACAATATTGGTAATGTAATCATTGAATAATGCATTCATTATCTCCGCTACCGTTTTATGTCTGGTCAACTCGTCTATGTAATGCTTTATATTGGAATTCAGATTTTTCAACCCTGTGATCAACATATCCGTGTTTTCCACAGTCTGCAGTAATATCACACCAGGGTTATCCGTATGGCTGCGCACCAGGCTGTAGATTGTATAAATATATCCCTGATACTCAATCTGTTTGCCTTCTGCTATCTCCAAAAGGGTCTTGATGATTTTCACCGCATATTCCTGAAAATTTATCCTCTGGACATAGCTTTTGTCGGTTTCCACCTCTATCCAACCGTAAAATTCCAGTCTTCGCAGCATCCAATTGGCTTTTCCCCTGCTGTCAGAACCTTTCAGCTCTTCGTCAGAGAGTTCAGCCGCATTTGACTGGTCAAAATAGTATTGCAGTTCACCCACTAAAACATCTCTTTCCACACCAAAAGAAAGCTGGTTATCCATCACGGTAAACAGCTTACAGATACAGTCCCAATATACAGTTTTTCCCGGCGCCGCTAGCGGCGCAAAAAAGTTCTCAGGTAATGTATGGAACATATTATTTCTCTTTTTCCAGAAAATAATCTGTAAATGTTTATTAGAAACAGTATGTCTCTACCAATTCAATAATCTCCTGATTTGTCGGTATTCGATTATCATCCTTCTTATAATAAATTGTCAGCAGATATATCTCCTCATCATCTCGAACCGCATAATAAATAATGCGGTATCCATTAGACTGTCCTACTTTCGTATCAGAATTGGCCGACCGCACTTTAAAAGTATGTCCGTCAGAAGGAATTTTCAATCCGGGAATCTCTGTACCTATCAAATTTCCTTTCTCTAATTCATCCGTAATGGCTTTAATATCATTCCCAATATGTACATAACCCTTCTTTTTGACATAGTACTTTACATCTTTTTCAAATCTCTCTGTAGGGATGACTGTGTACATTTATTCTTCCTCTTTGCTCCATTTTTCGATATTAGCAAACAGTTCACTCAAAGAGCGCTTCGGCTCTTTTCCCTCTCGCATTTTTTTTACCTCGACACAGGATTGCATAATGGATTCCGAAATAGTACATGGCCTGGTCTGATTCATAGTTGCATCCATTTTCCGCTCCTCCTTTTCTGCTTGTTCTCGCTTATTTCTATACATATTATACCACCCATCATGTTGCTTGTATAGATAATATAATGTCCTAAACGGACAATAATAACCTCACTCAAACAATATCTCCTCCACCGTCACAAACGTATACCCCTCCTCCAGCAGCTCATCCACCACCTTAAGCGCCGCCGTCACCGACGTGTCATAATAGTCATGCATCAAAATAATTTCATTCTCCCCGGCCTTCTCTACCACTTTCCTGGTGATACACCCTACATTGCTGCTGCACCAGTCCAAAGGATCGATCGTCCACAAAACCGGGATCATGT
>JAFLRM010000086.1 GCA_022511465.1 Acetatifactor sp.
GAGTAAATTTATCTTACATCAGTTTGAAGGTTTACACAAACTTTGGGATACTCTCACAAAAGGGGGCTGCCTCTTAGTGACAACCCCGTGATTATTAATCAAAGAAGAAATATGGATCACCATCAAATGCACTGCTAACCCATCTGTCTACTTCGTCGTCGGTAATAGGTTTGCTGGAGGTTGCACTGATCTCATAGTGATTGCCCTTATAGTCTGTATGCGATAAACTAATCCTTACGTATGATGGTACGTACATCATAATTCTGTCATAAGGGTTGTGGCCGTTATAGGTAAATGGAGTGCCATTGGCCTGATAAATGGTATTTGCAGCCTGCAAGAGTCCTTGCCTTCCGCTGCGAATCCTCTCCATGGTCCGGGCAACAGAAATCTTTTCCTGCTGAAGTTTGTCCGCAGAAAGTGCGGCAATCTTCTGCCCAATATCATCCAGACGCTGGTTCATCAGTTCCGACCTGTTCATCAGCTTTGTGTACTGTTCTTCAAAATCATCGGCCATGGGATCAAGCTTTTCCACCATCTTTGCGAATTCTTCAATCTTATTGCGGAATACCTGCTTCTGATCCTCGTACATCTGTAAGTCGCTCAGCGTTGACTGCGCCTTACCTTCTTGAATGGAATAGTACACCTTGAATACAAAAATGGTTTGTATGATTTTCTCATTCGTAAAAAAGTTTTTGGATGAGTAGCTGTTGTTCTCCACTCCGATAAATAGCGTCATACCGGGTGAAATGGGTTTTCCGTCTAGCTTTCTCTCTACAGAAGCAGAGGTCGTGCTGCCGAAACTACCCACTATGGACTGTACAACATCAAAAGCCGCATTGGCAATATACATCTCTCTGTCCTTAATTGCTTGAATAGATGCGCTTACATCTTCACCTTCCGAATCGGATTTCTCACTGCCCGCCGGTGCCTTGGAACCAAAGATCGCCTTAGAGCAAGAATCAATGATGTCACTGACCGACTGCAATGACCATTGGCTTGTGGTAGTCAGATGGCTGTACTTTCCTTCTATCAAAAGAGCCTTGTCTGTAAAATTTTTATAATGCTCTTCTTGCATACTGGCAAGAGTGTCAGACAGCGCTGACTGACGTGTGTCCATATCTTTATTCATATCGTTAACGTATTTTTGAAATTCTTGATTAGCCTTCGCCTGATCGGCTATAGATTTTGATTTTCCCATTATAGATTTCCTCTCTTTTACTTTTATTTGACCGGTCATGATTGTATTATAAATGTCAAATAAGCATGTGCTTATTCGCGGTAATGATATATTACCGCGAATAAGCATATGTCAAGAGATATTTATGGATATTTTTTTCTGTCCGAGATCCTTTTACAACCTGATTCTTGTGATTTCCTTCCACTTCCTTGAGAATATGTAATAACCAATCATCATAATCGCGATGAAACAAAAGATGATTGAGAAACACAGCATCACATAAGTTCCATCAAAAAATCGGGTAATCAAAATAACCGCTAAGAATACGCACTGCAGAGAGCATCAGAAAATTCACAATCAGCATATAGCGAATCAGTCCCTTTTGTTTAAAATTAAAATGCGATAGAATGCCGTATCGCCGTCACATGCCCGTCTTCATTCGTATCGCATGAGTATATGGCGTCAAGGGGCGGATAGGATACCAGCAGGCTGTCCGGACAGAAATATATGGGAAAGCTCTGTAATAAAGGGACTTCCTGTATGTGCGTATACAGTGTCAGTGCCATTGACAAGTTTTCTACCAGGAAGATGACAAATGGTACAGAACATTCGTCAGAATGTCTCTGCAGCCAGATGCGCAGCATTTTAAGCCGGGTAAGGTTATTTTTTACCCAGTTCCCATACTCCCTGCAGGAGAACACAAAAAGCCAGATATGTTCTTTCCCCTCGAATACCGGATGCGTTGCACTGCAGCGTAGGACGGAATCCATAATAAAAGGCGTAGATCCTATTTTGGTGCCTTTTAGATACTGCAACGAGTCAACACGGGTACAATAATGATGCTGAAAACGTATCAGAAACTGATTTAGCGATGCAAGCTCCAGTTTACGGATTGCAGAAACAGCGGCGGTGACCACTTGATGACAGTCCGGAGTAATGGATGCCATGTATGTATGCGCCGCCTGAGATAAACAGTACAGGCGTAACGGTGAGGCAGTGCCATTTGCATTCTCGGCTTGTTTTGCAGGATCAGCAAAGGCATAGCGGAGGACAATTCCGGCTTTCTTCAGCTTATTAAGGTTGTTCAGGTAGGAGATTTTCTGATATCCCTGATGCAACGTGTGGTTAAGCAGGAATGCTATGTTGCCGCTGTTTGTGTATGGATAGCAGGCCAGAGCTTTCATGATCTCAATGTCAATAAGATTGATAACCCGTTTCTGCAGCAAAAATTCAATCTCTGAGTGGCTGCAGTTTTTATTGCTGTTTTCAAGCACAAGTTCCCATCCGGCTTCCATATGGAAAGGGGTCTTGGCAACAAAAGATTCGATTTCTGATGTTTCTTGGTAATCCATAAGTCCTCCTCATATTTTATAAAATGTCATCAATATTCTCGCTGCCATCAGGCAGGGTATTTGCAGGTGTTTGATTGGTATCGTCTGAATCGTCAGGAACAGTCTTTTTAGAAGCACTTTGAAAATAGCTTAATGGCGTTCCGGAAAGGAGGCTGTAGCCTGTTTCCTGCTCATTGACGGCAGCAATATCATCAGGGATATCCAAATCGTCCGGAATAGGGCTGTCAGCATTGATGGTGACCGGATAAAAAAAGATATTGCTTCGACTTATGTTCTCCCAGTCCTTCGGCTTTAGGAACTCCACAATCCCCTGCAAAGCGGGAAGAGGACGTCCGTTTCTGGTCGTAAAAAAAGTAACTTCCTGAAAGTCCTTCATCCTGATGTCAATTTCCTCAAGAAAATTCTTCTGCGTCGTCATTTCCCTGCTTGAAAAGGAAAAGTGCGGGGAGCTGTCAGTGATAGCGGTTTCTGTGGTTGACTTCTGTACTTCTGTTACATCATGTACGCCAGCAAGGGCAGAGAAGATCTCCATATCGGAAAGGGAAGAGCGCCCGAACACAATGATATGGGCGCATCCCAGAATGACGCCTTTCAAATACTTGGTAATCTCGTTCTTTTCCATCTGATCCAGTGTCTGGATCGCTACGGTCATCGCAACCCGGAACTTTCGGAACAGAGAGAAGTTCTTTTCCAGAGAAGGATGGATCAGCACGGGAAGCTCGTCCACGTAGAAAAAGTGTGGAATGCGGGTAAATTCCGTCCCGGGGCGTGATAACACGGCATTATTAAAGGAAAGCAGGAAGAACAGTCCAAATGCTACGGCATCCGTGTCACCACTGGCAAGGTTGTAGTTACATACAGTGACTTCACCGTTTGCCAATGCCCGATCAAAATCAATGCTGTTCTGTGAGCAGAAGATCTCCCTGTTGGCAGGCATCAAAAGGAACTCATTGATAATGTTTCGGGTACCTCGGCTCTGATCCTCCATCTTATCCCTGCCTTTTCCGAGCAGGTCTTCACGTATGTACTGGATGATAAAGGCGTACTGCTTTGTGCCCCGGTCCAGCTCCTCCAGCTTGTCAACGTATTCCGTGAGCAGATCAAAGTTGTTTATGATCGCCTGCAAGTCCGTAGGCGTGGCCTGCCTCTTGCGCAGTATAGGTACGGTTGCCATCACCAGGATAGCAAGGTTTGCAATCATCTGGCGGTTCAAGCCGGTAAAATAGGAGTCTGCTTTTCCTTTTAAATCCGTTATTGCCTGCATCACATCGGAAAAGATGACGGCTCTTTTTACAATCATCTGGTTTTTCGCTTCCTCTTCTATTTGAGGGGGGATATAAAACGGGTTTAGGCCGATGGTGTTCTTTTTGTGCTTTCCGTCTGCATCACGGACGGCATCTATCCGGTTGTACGGGATATCCCGTGCATCACACAGGCGGCATACAGCATCAGTCAGGGAATCGTCCGGAGCAAGCACGGTAAGACCGCACATGGGATAGTTAAGGCGGATATCTTCCAGTTCCTTTTGTATCTCCTGAAGCCTGTGGTCGATGTCGGAAGGTGATATGTCCTCCGGCTGTTTGACGATAGGGATGCAGTCATTAACAGAAAAGCTTCGTGTGTTGGCAGGAGGGGAATATGCGATAAGGCCGGCAGCCTCTAGCTGTTTTACATGGGATTTCTGCATATCCTCTGCCTTACAACGCATATTTAGGTCGTCCCGGATAGCAGGCAGGATCGTGGAGGATGTTTTTCCTGTTCCAGAGGTTCCGTCGATCAGTGTGTGCAGGAAACGATCCTTTGCATAGACGGTAATGTTTTTTCCGGTGTTGATGTCCCGCACGATATTCATGTTATAGGAAATCTCATTCTTTTTCTGCGCTTCCGGTTCTAAGGTGTGCGTTATCTTATAAGCCAGTACTTTTTTGCGGCACGCCGGGTTCCGGAGGGCAAAAAAGACTCCTTTTGATAAAAGGAGCCCGATGGGGATAAGAGGCAGCTGCGTTGCAAGTCGGCCAAGCAGCAACACCATGTTCTTTGTAAAAGCCTCATCCACAGGAAGCCGGAGGATTGTCGGCAGGAAAACACGGGACAGTCTGCAGTAAATCAGCGACAGCATGATCAGGAATGCGGAGGATAGTACGCTTCCCAAGCAAAGCAGCTTTATCTGGTGAAAATTGTAAAAGGAATACTTAGTACTATAAAGGTAAAGCAGTATCGGTGCTGTCAGCCAGAATATGAGGTAGACCGGGTTTAAGGGGATAAAACTGTAATCCAGCCGATAAAGGGAAAACAGGAACCGGATGGTAAAATGCAGCATATGCAGGAATAAGATCAGGTATCCGGCATTGACTGGCAATATTGCACGGTTCCCCCTTAAATTTGCCGCAGCCTGCTCCCGGATGCTGTTGAAATAACTTGTTAGGGAATGTGTTTTTCTCAATGGATCTCGCTCCTTTCTGTAAGGGATAGCTGCCCGGTAAAGTCGTCAAAATCAATCATGGCGGGCAACCAGAGTTTTTCCTTTTTAAAATAGGCATTCTGCAAGGCAGGCATTTGGTACAGGTCAGCCTTTTTATCCAGAAAACAGATATGCACACAGGCGTTTTCCGGCTTCTGCAGGATATTGGACAGCTCAGATATAAACTGGACCGCATCTTTGCGATCTGAGACCAGCAATATGAACAGACAGTCCCGTTCTTTCCGGTGTCTCCGCAAAAAAAAGCGGACGCGCTCGCGTCCACCAAGATCATGCACAATATCCTCGAATATGATTACAGATTGAGAAGAATTCGTATTTACATATGTGTTATTAAAAAAGAACCGAAGCTCCCCCGTATCGGAAAGGAACCGGAAGGAGTGGTATTCCCATGCCTCCAGATTCTGCAGTCCCATATGGAACAGGATCTGCGGAAACCATTGCTGCAGGTGATATTCTTTCTGGAAAAGAAAAGGAATGTTATCAGCTAGCCTGTGGTTGGGAATAACATACAGGCGCATGCCCTGACGGATACGGTGCTGCAGGGTGGCATAGCTGCGGTTATCCAGTATGCTGTAAAATTTCTGCTTCAGGCGTTTCATAAAAAGTGCATCCTGGTTGGATGCGCGTTCGTCCTGAAGGGATGTGTCATACAGGAATTCTTTTTTCATCAGGACGGCATCATTCAACGAGATATCGGGATACTGCCTGCACAGATTCCTTAAAATCGTTTTGTCGTTTCCTGACAGCAGACATAAATAGGGAGAGCTGCCATTCTCAACAATGTCGAAAAATGACGAAAAGCGCAATGGTTCCCCTTGTTCCTTCTCCAGAGCCTGCCATATGCGGATTGCCTTTAACAAGATCCGGTATACGGAATAGGGCGGCTTCTTTATTGGAGGTGACTTTATTTCCGTATTTAAAGTAAAAACAAGGGAATTTTCCATTGCATTCCTGCCGAGGAACAGGTCTGAGTCCATATATTGCGACAGCTTGTTTTCCAGTGCGGCATCCCCTTGCGTGCGGTTGTCCAGTTCTACATAGTAACTGCCGTAGCCCGTTTCCAGAAGCCCGTCACAGCGGGGTGTCTGCTGTCTGTCCGTAGCGGCCTGATAGCGGGCTTCAAGCTGCCATACAGGGAGATGCTCAAGGCATGGGCAGGATAGATACGCAAAATATATATCGTTGGTGTGGATGCGGTGTGGGAGCTGTTGCTGGCTTGTCGGGGGTCTGCGCTCAAGGTCAACCTGCTTTGCGTTTAGAAAAGTACTGTTAAAAACCTTCTCCAGACGCATTTTCCCTTTGGCGGTCAGGAGGAAATATCTTATGCGGTTGGTGTTTGGGAGGGTTTTTCCTGTTATAAATCCCTGCTCTGTAAGCTTTTTCAGGCTCAGGCGTCCTCCTGTGGTAGAAATGCCATGAAGACCGGTAGCTGCCAACTGCTGGTATGTCAGTGTATTTGCCTGCGCAAGAATAAAGAGGTCGCAGTCGCTTTTTGTCAGGGAGAGTAGCCGGGCTTCCTTAATCAGCGTGTCCCTGAAGTTTAGTGTGTTTTGCATTGTTTAGGTACTCCTTTCTCTTGAAAATTGAAAAAAGCCGCAGAATCTGCAGCTTAAGTAACCTGTCGCCAGGGATTTAATCTGTATTATGTCCGAAAGGAGCTAAATGCGAATAATAACAAAGGCATTGTACCACATGAAAGTTATAACTGGCAAGATGCAAAAGTATTTTGAGAACTGAAGAATGCTGTAGACCATCCATGTGTGCATGGGTGATGACGATGGATTCCTAAAAATACTAGAAGAAATGGGTTTTAATCTTTTAGTGGTAACTCTCTAGCAACAAGCTGGAGGAGGTATATTAAAGGTAAAAATTACGAGAAGAACCATAAAAATTACATCAAAATAGAAATGTAGAGAATGCGTTATACAATACAAAATAGTAATTTGGATTAGAATGCAAATGGATTATTTACCAAGCTTAATAAAGAAGCAAGAGGAAGAGAACACATGAAGGTAAAGGAAATAATTAGATTTGTTTATGACCAATTAAAAGTTTTTAAGGTTAGAATTTTTTTCATTTTGATTACTATTATTTTTATAACTCAAACTTCGCACTTGAATAAGTGCTTATGCACCTTGAAAATTCAATAATTACTGGCATAAAAATAGCATGAAACCGTCAGGTTTTGATATAATTGAGTTGTCGAAAAACAATTAATCACCGGAGGCTCATGCTATGAATAACAGTATAACACAAGCGACACAGAATGATAAGCAGATTTCAAAATCTATCAAAAGTTTTTTTACCAGATTTCATGTTTCTTCTGCGTTAAAGTCAGCAAATGCATACAAAAAGAAAGGGTTTCCCGTAACGGAAGTCTTTCAATATATTTGAGAGTATCCCAAAGTTTGTGTAAACTCAATAAACTGGATATAAGATATGTTGATGAGTTGCTTAGGAGC
>JAFLRM010000087.1 GCA_022511465.1 Acetatifactor sp.
GGGTAATTTTATCTTACACCAGTTTGAAGGTTTACACAAACTTTGGGATAGTCCCGATTTCTCAGCTCTCAGTGATCGGCTTTATCAACTCACTCTTCGTCTTTTTCAGCCCATCCACATGTTTCCCCGTAATCTGGTGGTCTATAATGGCGATCAGCGCCTAGCACATGCCGGCCTGCATGGACTTGTCCTACTCGATAGTCTCAAAGTCGTTGTCAGCTTTCCGCTCAAGCTGTTCCACACGGTCTTTCAGCTTCACGACCGGCAGGATTAGCTTCCACACGATTGCCACGGTTTCTCCAATGATAGAGATAGCGCCACCTTACTTTTCATCATTTTTCAATAAATATTGTAACTTAGGTAAATATTTATTTGCTATCTCCTGAAAGGGCCTATTCCCAAGCTCACAAGAAAGCACTCCTGGTGGAATTGGCGGTATTGCCTCTAATTCTTTTTCTATTTTTTCTATAATTGCATCATACTCTTTTTGCTTTTCAGGAGGAAGATCTTCTCTTTTCATACTTTATATATCCTCTCTCATCTAAAATTCTCATTGTCACATCTTGGATATCCTCGCCAGCTTTCGCTCTTGTCATAGCTTCTAAGTATAATTTATTATACACTACTTCATCTAAGGGCTTCAATACTGTCAGAGAGTAATCATATTCCTTATTGCAACAGTATAAACCTGCAATTTGAGGATTATTCTTTATATAATCAAAATCATCACGCCCAAAAGATACAATTCCTTGTGACTCCGGATGATTGTGTATAATATATGCACCTTCCAGCTCCACATCAAAAACGTCCACATTACTCTTACCGCCTATGAAGTGGGATACATGTCCATTTCTTTCAATAACCACGGCATTCTCAACCGGTTCATTCCTGATTTGGTTATTAAAATATGGTATCGCTTCTTTAGCTCTCACATAATCAATCGTACCAACAAATTTTTTGACACTTTCCGCGCCATCTTTGCTACCCATTCCTGAGCCAAGCATGGTAGACTTCTGCTGAGACTTGTTCTCATACCGCTTCGCTGCCCCTCTGGCCGCTGCTGCCTGCTTCCTGTCCCACTTGGCAATCTGGATCCGATCCTGCAGTGGTTTCAGGCCATTCTGCTCACAAAACTCCCTGTATGCCTTGTTCTGCTTTTGCAGTAGTGCCGCTTTCCGTTGATACTCTTGATTTAATTCAAATTTTAACTTCTCATCTGATGCCTTGTCAACAGCCTCTTTCAGCGTCATGGCTTCTCGCTTTGTCTTGCGTATCCGGCGCTCTAAGACTCGCTGACGGTTCTGGAGTTCATATGCCTTGCGATTTTCCTCGGAATCGTACTGCTCAAAGGGATTGTGCTCCCCATCCCCCGGACCATGTGAGTGTTGACAGTTGGCCCCATGGATGCCTTGCACATCACCCATACCGCAAACAGAGAATAGCGGAAACCGATTATCCCTGCCGGTACGGGAATAGAATTTCCCCTGCCACCAAGCATGGTTCGTATAATCTTCCTTGTCGGTCACTCTGGCTCCCAGGTGGGCAGATACAAGGATGATATCCCAGTCCATCTCCTCCAAGCGAGCATCCGTGATCTGTCCGCACGCTTGGCTGATTCCGGTTCTCACAGCTCTCAATGTAGCAGTCTCTATGGTATCACGATGGCCAGAGAGATAAACAACCTCTACCCCATCTCTGGCAATATCATTTATCGCCTCCTTGACTGCCTGCGTATAGGACATGGTCCCTGAAACAGTAAGGGTATATGCCTTGTCCACAGCCCTTAAGAAAGTTCGCTGGGCTTCATTCGCGGTGGTTCGCGTAAAATTACGCCATTCTCCAATGGTAGCTTCATAGGTACGCTGCATAAGCCGCATCAGGTATGGCGATTGGATCAGTGGCAAGGGTGATAGACCGGCAGCTTCATAGATGGCATTATCATAGCTGAGCGCTCTAATTCCGGCCTCCTCCAGCACTTCAAGTTGCCACTTATCCTTGGCTGTAAAGATATAGTCATCACCGCGGCCAATTCGGCGCAGGATACTATTTATAATGCGGTTGATGATATCTTGGTGGAGCTGTTCGGCAATCTCCTCGGCTCCCTCGCTGATATGTAAGAGGTATTCGGGATCCAGCATCAGCAATTACTCCTTGCGTAATATGCAGGCCTCAGTTGTCTCCAGATGCACTTCTTTTCAATTCCGGTGCATTTGCTCAGAAAATAAGTGACTTTATAACGTGTCGAGGTGCTATACTGGCAATCAAATTTAAATTCTTCAAATGCAAGGGCTAAGTCATCAATCATATCACACAATTTGTTCCACCCTACACATATTTCAGAAAGTTCCCTAGTAACCCGGTCAACCCACTCTTTAAAGCACTGATTAACACGCTCTGCCCATTCACTCATTTTTCTCATTACACGCTTTAATTCAATAACTTTTAACCCAAGGCTTTCAATCTCTTGTTTCTGTGCCTCTGTAAATGCGTATACCATACTTACTCCTCCTGTCCAAATAGAGTAGGATCCTTTGACTGTGCCTCGGACTCTATCTTCTTGGCCTCTTCTTCCGTGAAACCCTCAAACTTCGTCAGGCAATACCAGAAACGGAATCTTACCGGCAGTCACATACCCATACCATCTTGCCCTATCCTCATCCAGATTGTAGGTGATGTCCCCAAAGTCATAGGTGACCTCATATGTACCAACCGGAGCCAAATTATAGAGATCCGCAAATATATTTAAGGCGTAAATCAACTCATTCAGGCAGGTTTCCAGCTTATCCCGAACATCCTTGATAAACTGGATAGTACGCTGCTGCTCTGCCTCAACTCCGGTGGCGGTTTGGATGCCTGTGCTCTCATTGAATACAAAATACCCATTCGAGAAGCCAATCTTATACCCAATCTGGCTTAAAAGTGCGTTTATTCCAGTCAGTCGAGTGTCTGTGTTGAGCGTAGGATTGATTTCCTAATAGAAACTCTCCTGCCCATCACCCCACACATTTTTTACATAATCGGGCAATCCCATTTCATCACGCTTTGGCTGTAGGATTGCATCATTCATTCCTTTTACTGCATTTCCACTATGTGGGAAAAGTCTGTCAGAGTCCAGCAATACAGTCCGTTTGCTGTCCTTGATTTCCTTTGCATTCCTGCTATATGCAATATCCAGATCCTTCAACTCCTCTATTGCGTCGGCAAAGATAGGAAGTCCCAAGGGAGAGCTAATATCTACATTGTTAGCGTGTGGAGTGCGGAGAACTCCATATAGCGGATTATTTATGTTTTCAATCTGTGCCTCCTCCAACAATCCTGCCCACGGCGTTTGGTCAATAGCTATTATCTTTGAGGTATCGTTTGGAGAACTGCCAACATAGCACTTGTTGGAAATGGCATACACACCAGTATCAAGGAATCGATAATATTCCAGCCTTGTGTAGCATTTCTTGTGTTTCTCATCCTCTTCCTGATTTACAAACACAATGCCAGTAATCTTCCCATTTCGCTGATAGTAAAAGGCAGGGGCGATTATGCCAGTTAGATTTACGGTGTTCGATTGCTCCATGTTGCCATGCTCTCCTATCCCTTCGGTATATTATTCACGATCTTGACACCGCCTCCCTGGTTGCCCTTGTCCACATCTATCTTCCGCTTAACCAGCTCCACCGCCGCCTTGGTTCGTTCAGCTATTGGAGGGTCAAGGTCAAACTGATCTTTGATTTCTCCACGCATGACGGAGGTTAGATATTGCATAATCTCTGCAGCGGTGGCAATGCGGCTATCTTCTATCTGCTTTTGGCGCTCTGACAGATATTGTGAAATTGTAGTATTTTGTAGTAACTTCGTGGCGTTAGTATTCAAATATTTTTCAGAATACCCCGCCCTCCTCGCCGCCTCCGTAGCATTCCCACATTTCAGGTATTCATCAGCGAAAGCCTTTTGTTTTAGTGTCAATCTATCCATATTCCCACTTCCAACGAATCACTTCCTCACTTGCTGCCATATATCATTCAAGCACTGCACCACTTCCACCACTGACACACTCCGCAGAATCTCATAATCTTTATCTCTCCATCCTCCGCTCTTGGTCCTCTGCAATGCCGGCGTGGATAGGGCGTATATGCTTATCATGCGTTGATGCTCTTTTGAGTAGATTTGAAAGGTATTCAGCTTTATGACCAGTCCGGTGTGAAGAATTGCTGTTTGCAGTTTTTTGGCTGTTGATTTTAGATTGGCCATTGTGCATAACTCCCTTTCTTTTATTTTACCTCTGGGGCGAAATTATTTTGTATACACATTTAGGCATAAAAAAGTGGCAGCCGAAGCTGCCGCCAAGTTATTCTTCACTTTCTGATAACTATTTTAATCTTGCAACAATTTATAAGTTCTCTAAATAGAATTGGTCAATATTTATTCTAAATTTATCCAGTTTAGGAGTTAATTCAGCTTTAAACCTCTTCATGCTTTCTTTTTTAACTGGTATTTGACGTGTAACATTTATAACTTCTTCCAAAGATTCTCTTAGCTTTTCAGAGTTCTTATAATTTACATCTTTTTCCTTGCTCTTCAGCTTCAATTGTAAAAGTTTCATTGATATAACTGTTGTTTTAAATGACTGAAAACTAAATTCATCATAAGAAGAATAAAAAGCTAAATCACTTAAAATATCTATAGATTTTTTCACATACTGTAGTACAATAGTTTTCTTTTTGTTTTTCAAATTCTTTTTCTTTATCGGCTAATAAAGTCTTGCTAAGAATATCCTCATTTGATTTTATTGTTGTTTTTAAAACTATCAATGTTATAACTCCACCAAATATAGAACCTACATAGCTACCCCAGAAACCAATCCAAGGACTTGAATTATCTATGTAATTCAAAATTGGCATTGAGACACCTATAGCAACAATAATCGGAGCAAATATTAACATACCTAAAATAATTAACAACTCCTTTTTACCCATGATTTTCCTCCTTGAAGACATTTTTAATATAATACACCAAAATATCACAGATTACCACACTAATATTTTGCGACAATACAAAAGCGCCTAACCTCAGCCTTAGTCGGGTGCTTTCAAAAATGTATTGAGGGGGGGAAAACCTATCTGGATCTCCTGATCATCATTATAACAGTGCGTTTTGTGCTTTGTGTGCGTTTTTCAAAAAATCATCAATTTTTCTACTAACCCTGCTTCTGTACAGATGTACCTTCTTTCCAATCTGCGTCTGTACCATTCCATCCACAAAGTACATTCTAAATATTCGGCGGGTTAGGCTATCAGAAATGTCCTCAATCCATTTCTCAACTTCCTCACACTCTGCTGTCAGACTCTCAATCCGATTCCGGTATCTGGCATCCAGCCGATCCATCTTTTCTCAGTCAACCCCGACGACTGACTGTGGCCGTGGATGTCCTGTCCGGTAGTCATTTATTACAGAATTGCCGATCATGCTGTCCCCTTCGCCCAGATGGTCAAGTTTGTATTGCAGCTCCTGGATCTCTGCCTTTTTGCTCTTGTACTCTTCTAATTGTTCTTTGGTCATCTTCAATCCCCCTTTTCCTCGTATATGTGCCACTCTCCTTCTTGTTATTATTGTACCGCAAGTGAGAAGGAAAACTGTATACACATTTCCGACATGGAAAAGGCGGTAGCTACCATCCACAATTCACAGTCAAATATCTATCTTTTGTGGATTGATGCGTAAATAGTATACATTATTCATTTTTATTTCATCAGAGTCTAACGCAAAGTGAAAATCGTCATGTTCATATCCAGATGTTTGTATTATTCTATCTGAAATTTTATTTCTGTTATCGCGTCCAACTTCCCTAAATTCCATTTTAATATTTGGTTTTTCAAACTTTTTTTGTACCACCAATTCAATTTTTTCTATTTTGTTTCCGAAATTTGGTGGAAATAAGTATATAATATCTTGTTTTCTAAAATCGAACGCTTCTTTCAAATCTATTTGCAGTACCATTTCATCAAATAATTTATTTTTTGCTATACCATCTAACAATCCCCATTCGTATAAATATATACCATTACTTGAACTTATGTCTGAAATATCAAACTTCGTTCCACTTTTTCCATTAGATAAAGTAACCGTTTTCTTTGTATATTCTCCAAAGTCAATGCCTGTATAAAAATAGAACTCTGTAATTTTGTGACGCGTTTCATTACATAATCCTCGCAGGGTCCATGTAATGACAGCATTACATTTTTCTCCTTCCCCTTCTATTATCTCAACAACTACTTTTAAATGATTGATCCTTAAATTATTTTGTTTTCCAATAAAATTTTTATATAGCATTAGTTTTGGTAACACATTAAATTGATTCACTCCATTATTAAAAAATAAAAAACTAATCAATTCTTGCTGATAGTTCTTTTTCCTAAAAAGAGAAGAAAATGGCAATTTATCTGTATTGGAAAATAAACCATTTATATTGATATTAAGATTGACACCCACAAAACCATCCCTTTTCAATTATACATTTATTACTTTATAAAGTTATAATAACTATTTACAATATTTTATCACAAATACCGACATTTGTCACCAAAAAAAGAGGACATTTCTGCCCTCTATACTATAACCATATTCAATTATGCACTTCCCCTACATCATATCAAACATGTTCATTTGCAAATTCTCCCAATGGTATTTTCAAGGAGGAGTAAAAACCCCGGCAGGAAAAGGCAGAATCGTCCCGATTCACAGTGCCATACGGGACCTTGTAAGAAGCCGTATAAGGCGGTTTGTGTTTATGATACATTAAAAATACCGAAAAAAAGCGTGAAAATTCCCTGAAATCAG
>JAFLRM010000088.1 GCA_022511465.1 Acetatifactor sp.
AGCACTCGGCTGTTAACCGAGTTGTTGTAGGTTCGAGCCCTACTCGGGGAGCGAAAAGTGCCACAGGTGGCACTTAAAAAGCCCGTAAACATCAGTGTTTACGGGCTTTTGGCGTTTAGTGGAAACGTCTGAAAGGAAACAAAATAGTGAAGACGGATTTGACAGGTACAAATGGTGTGAGTCGGTCGTTGCTTCATTCAAAAACATCTCAAAAATTACAAGGCAGCAAAAGTAATTCAAATATTATCAGAAATAGGGCACCATAAGAAGCAGGATAGACAGCAGCATAAATGTATAAAAGTAAAAAACATTCCGCAAAAATCTGTTAAGGACTGGGGGAGACATTGGGTAAAGAGACGGGGACTTTGCATTAAAGTGACGGAAATTATGAAAACTATCCGAGGTCAGTCTTGAAAGGCAACATGATTTCATGATAAAATAAAATTTACCATAAAAATTATGCTCAAACAGCTTTTTACTGGCATTTTTCTAATGATAATAAAAAAGCTAGGAGGGTTGATATAATGTATGAAACAGGAAACAAAAGGATTAAACAGATTTATAAATGGATTGCGTCAGTGTTGACGATTGCTTTGCTGATTAATGAGAGCGGTATCTCTGCACTGGCAGCGGAAATTAGCGAGCTGGACGGCTGCATCTGTGACGTGTGCTGTAATGCAGATAGTTTTAATGAAGATTGTCCAGTCTGTATGGAGAATTATGAGGAATGTAATGCAGCGGAAGCGGAGGAGGTACCGACTACGGAAGAAATGCCAGAGCAGCAGGAAGGCGATATGCCTGAAACGTCTGTACAGGACTGCATCTGTGACGTGTGCTGTAATGCGGATAGTGTCAATGAAGATTGTCCGGTCTGTATGGACAATTATGGGGAATGTAATGCAGCGGAAGCGGAGGAGGAGGTACCGGCTACGGAAGAAGCACCAGAACAGCAGGAGGGCGATATGCCTGAAACGTCTGTGCAGGACTGCATCTGTGACGTGCGTTGTAATGCAGACAGCGTCAATGAAGATTGTCCGGTTTGTATGGAAAATTATGGAGAATGTAATGCAGTGGAAGAGGAGCAGAAACCGGCTCTGGAAGAAACGCCAGAGCAGCAGGAAGGCGAGATTGCTGTAGCGACGCAAGAGGAGCTGGCAGAGGCTCTTTTAGCGGGAGTGCCTAAGATTACTTTGACTGTGGATATTTCTTTGACAACTACGATGATCGTGCCCGCAACTGCGGATATTGTGTTGGACGGGCAAGGGTTCACGTTACAGAGAGGTACGGACGAGGATGGTGTATTTATCGATACAATGCTCTATTTGAGTGGTGCGGAGAATGCGGAGGATACAAACGGTTCGCTTACCCTGACGAATATTTGTGTGGATGGACAAACTGTGAGTGCGGTAAACCGCGCCGGATCTTCGGCGATTATTGACTTTGGTAATCTGATTTTGGACGAAGGGGCAGTTGTTAAGAGCAATTTTAATTATGGTACTTATGAATCGCAGAAAGATGGAGGAATAACGGGTGTTATCAACGATTATGGCGGTGGCATACAGGTATACGGGGAGCTTACGGTAACAGAGCATGCGCTGGTTACCGGGAATTTTGCAGATGAGCTCGGAGGTGGTGTTTATCTGGCGGAGGGAGCGGCGCTTTATTTTTATGCGGACGTAATTCGGGAAAATACAGTGGCTGACGACTCCGGGTATGGCGCTGATCTGTATGCTTCTAATGGAAGTACAATTTATTATGATACGGAGATTGATATAACGCGGGAGGGCTTATATCTCTGTAAAGATGTGAATATGATAGGAATGGACATACCTGTGGATGATATGAATATAGGAATGGACATACTTGTGGATGATATGGATACCCGTGTGGATAGTAATGTTGAGATTTTTCTTAATATATCGGAGTATAGTGGGTATACGAAGGAGCAGATAGAGTGGATTACGAGGACATTAGAGGAGAAAGGATATAAGGTTCTAACAAATCGGACAGATATTAATACGACGGACCTAAGAGATTGGTATGTGTATGATCATTATGAGCAAGCTGCATGGGATGCACTTGGAGAGACTTGGGAGTCAGAATATGGGGATGGGAAGAATCCGAAGAGGGGAAAATATCTATATCACGCAGGAACATATTATTATAATACAACAGTAACTGATCCTGTTTATACAATTGCGGAGTGGCTGAAACGACAGGACGATTACTATGCGATGTCATACGGTAGCGTAACATTAGCTCAATTCAAGGAACATATTTATTCAAGAAGTGAGGCGGGATATCCGATGATGACTTTTGTAGGATATGGAAACCCTGCTTATGCAGATTTTCTGTTTTATGACCCGGAATCTGACGGCGAAAAAGTAGTAAATTTTGATGTAGACAGCTCGCAAGTAAACACGCATACGTTGGCGGGAAATGGATTTCTGGTTAATACCGGCATTAAAGACGGAAAACTGTATGGTTATTTGGTGTATTATGCATATATTACAGGAACAGCAGCAAGTTCTGTATCAATCTATCAGCTTGATGGAATTTCTGCCGAGGATTTACATAATAAAACTAATTATAGGGCTAGCGATATACTTGGAACCCCAGTCAAATATAGACAAATACAAAGTGACGAGTGGAACAATCAGATGAGTATTCAAATTAAAGCGACGCCAACAAAAATTGAAGTAAGACAGCAGCCAAAAGAAAGTGAATCAGATATTGATCAGATAATTCCGATATTGGAATGCGAATTATCTGGAAGCGAGTATAGTGGATTTGGTCCATTAGTGGATTATTCAGATCACGGCTGTATGCGGGCAAGCAGTTTCACTTTCTCTAATTTGCGCATGTACTTCACCAACCCGCAGTTGGAAGCAAAAGATATACTTAATTCGCTGGAGCAAGTAGATTTTACGCAGCTGGATACGCAGAAGTATTTTATAAATCTATTGGGTAATTCTGATTCGGAATATAATGATACTGCTACTTTTGGGCAGTATCAGGAGTTTTTGAAGATGATGCAAATTGAAGGGATTGCATTAGTTTCAGATAAAAATACTCCCTTTGAGGATTATCTTGGGAATAATCTTCTCGAACTCAACAAAGGTGACGAAGATATCCTTCCAGTGGAGTCTCTGGTCGATCAGATCATTGCATATATTGAATCAAAAACGACAACCTATATGGAGGATAAGCTGCAGCAGGGAGAAGACGAAGATGGTCTTAAAAATGCAGAACCGCCTCAGTCTGTAGGCAATCTTTGGTTAAAGTCCGTGTCAAGTGGCAAGCAGATTAGAACATTAAGCGGTGATGCCTTTCCAGAGGATGGTTTTTCAATTCAGCCTATGGATAATATTGCATTTTACGTTAATAAAGAAGAGGGAATTACAGTACAATATGATATTATAAAACCAAATGGAGAGATTGTGCTATGGGAGACTGTGAGTACCGAATCAGAGGGACAATTTATTCCGTCTCCGTATGTTATTCCAAAGGACCGCATAACGTGGCCGGCGGGACAATATACAGTACGGCAAATAATCAGTAATTCTTCCATATGCGGATACGCATACTTTGAGTTACAGTGGAAGGATACAACCGCGCCAGGCTATGAAGTTACGATCAATGTCCAAAAAGACGGCAGCGAATGGGGTAACAGTGGGAAAAGATTTGCGCTGTCAGTGAACAATGCAGAACCGTTTTTGACAGATCTGGAACATATAGTAAATGGTACTTATAAGATACACGAAATATTACAAACAGCAGGCCGCACTGTCTATGCAGATACAGGAGTTATTGTAACAGTAAATGGTGCCAATGCAGCCGCTACAGTCGATTATTACACTGTAACATTCCATGATGGAGATACTGTTTTCGACGAGTATGGGCAGATTGTCCTAAAGGGTGCAAAAGTGGTCGAACCATCCGTTACACCGACAAAGGACGGATGCAATTTTTACGGGTGGGGGCTGTATGATTCCAGTGGTGAGAAAGAATTTAGCTTCGAAACCCCAATTAAGGAAAAAACTGATCTTTATGCAAAATGGCTTAAGATAAGGGAGAAAACATTTACAATCAGCGTGTCAGTGGGCGAGGGAGGAACTGTTTCTCCGAACGGCGAAGTCGTCGTAAAATCCGGTGCCAGCCAACAGTTTGTCATAACACCAAACGATGGCTATCAGATTGACACTGTCTTAGTGGATGACCAACCAGTGCAGCTGGAGAATGTGCGGTTTCTGTACCGTACACTTTCGGAAAGCGCAGGCACGGAAATGAATGCAGATAACACCAATGCGAAACAATACATTTTTAAAAATGTGACGCGTTACCATACACTGTCCGTAACCTTTGAAGCACTTCCAAATGAAAACCCCGACTCAACTAGCGACACACTGCAGCCCGATATTGTTCCAAAGTCTGCTTCCAATGGTAGCGAGCCAAAGACAGGCGATACTTCTTATGTGGAGGTCTATGTGACAATCAGCATGATTGCGGGTCTTTCGTATCTGTTGCTCTATTTCGCGGACGGAGAGAGCGGAATGACAGAGGAGGAAAAGAAAGAAATTGTAGGAACTCTGATAAAATGGGGTAGAAAAGGGAAACTGCTCCGAAGATATGTGGCGTTAGCGATTATCTTTGTAATTATGGTTTATTACCATAGCGTTGGGAAAATGCACGACAGAGGAATGGAAAGAGTTATGTACATAAAATAGGATGCAACACATAATATTGGTTTATGCCGTGAAATATGATATCATTTACAAATTATGGGCATATGCCAGAAGAGATAATGAAGGGGTCAGCAGTACCAAAAAGGAAAGAGATGCATGAAAAGTAAGGGAAGGTTTCGGCTGATAAAAGCAGTGCTCCTTGCCATAATGGTGATCAGCCTGATTCCTGTGGTGCAGGCATATTATCTGTCCTGGGAGCACGAAAGACAGTGGGATGAATTGAGGGAAAGTCTCTTGGCGGAAGAAAATGTACAGGGCGACAGACTGACGAAGGACACAGATACTTCTACAAAAGATCCGTCCATCAGGGCAGGAGTATCGGAAGAAGCGGACGTGCCGGGGCTTGTGATGCTGCAGCGCTTTGAAAAGCTGTATGAGGAAAACCACGATCTGGCAGCATGGCTCTCCATAGAGGGAATGTCCATCGATTATCCCGTCATGCAGTGTGAGGACGATGAATATTATCTGCATCATGATTTTTATGGGAATGCGGATAAGTACGGATGCCTGTATGTCAGGAATTCGGCGAATGTAAATTCCGGCACTAATTTTATCATATACGGACATGATATGAAGGATGGCAGCATGTTCGGGGATTTGGACTTATACCAGAAGGAGAGTTTTTATCTGGAACATCCCATGATTTCCTTTGATACGCTCTACGAGGAGCGGACTTATGAGATTATAGCAGTATTCCGGTCCCAGGTCTACAGTGAGGGGGAAGAAGTATTTAAGTATTATGAGTTTTACCAGGCGGACACCCAGGAGGAGTTTGATGATTTTTACAGGAATATCAAGGAGGTTTCTCTGTATGATACAGGTGTGACGGCTGAGTTCGGGGATACCTTCCTGACTCTTTCCACCTGTGACTATTATGTGGAAGACGGACGATTTGTGGTAGTGGCAAAGCGGATAATGGATGCGAGTCGATTAACACAAATATGTTTGTAAAGCTGTCCTAAGACTGAAGAGCACAGCCTAAGGACAACTAAGTTACACCGACAAGAATTTTGTCTGCGGGAATTCCCGCAGACTATGAGAATAAGCGGCTGAAGGGAGCCATGGCTATGCCGTAAGGAGTGTTCGCAAGGAGCGTAAGCGAATTCTGCCGGGGGTTGGGGTGTCCCCGACAAGCTTCTTTCAATACTAATAGAAGGCTGAGGAAAATGAATGGGAAGAGTTTTATATTGGCTGGTGGAACTGGTGGCTCGGGTACATAGTTATCTTCTCCGCTTGAATGATGCGTATGAGTACAATTTTTCCGATAAGGAGTTGCACTTTCTGATAATAGGAGTGCTGGGAATGGTCATGATATTTGTGGTGTATCCGCTATTCAAATGGTTGGCCAGGAACAATCATGTGATGATAGTCAGTTGGATATATGTGTTTACCTTGATCCTCGTAATCACTTTTGCCATCGAGATTGGCCAGCGAATAACCCACACAGGAAACATGGAGTTTGCGGACATTATGTTTGGTGTGTTAGGCTTTATCAGTATGTTCATAGTGTTCTCGGTAGTTAGGGGAATATACCACTTGATTCGGCGGGTAATTGAGAGACATTTGAGTTCAGACGACAGTTAAGTTTGCATACTACAGCAAGTTGCAGACAAAGTTGAAAAATCATCTTGCCAAATGCACTTAGTTATGGTAACATGTTATTTGCTAGGTCGTCGGTTAGGTGATAACCCAACGGCACTAAAACACCATGAAAAGGCATGAAGAAGCGAGGCTCCATGGTCAAGCGGTTAAGACATCGCCCTTTCACGGCGGTAA
>JAFLRM010000089.1 GCA_022511465.1 Acetatifactor sp.
GGAAGACCTACGGCGCTTTATTTCTGGGAGCATTATCCATCTCCCAGACTGTTGCGGGGAAAGACAGTGGAAGAACTGGCGGAGGAATTAATCCCCATAAGCCACAATCAATTCTCGACCCGCAGGTGTCAGAAGATACTGGATGCAGTAAAGGCAGACGGTGACACTACAAGGAATTATCAGCCAGAAAGAGATGAGATCACAAGAGGTCTGGTTCAGGATGTACGGCATTATGCTGCCCAGCTTGAGGAAGTGGAAAAAGCAATCAGAGAATTCCTGCCGAGGTTTGAGTGTACACTGAACACGATTCCTGGAGTCAATGACACCACAGTTGCAAAGCTGCTCTCGGAGATTGGAGACATCAGAAGATTTTCCAACGCTGACAAGCTGGCGAACTTTGCAGGAGTAGCACCTGTGAAATTTTCCTCATCCGGGAAAGGAGATGATAAGCCATCCAAACAAGGGAACAGGAGACTGCAGGGAACAATTTACTTCCTTGCAATCCAGATGATTCAGCTATCATCTAGAGGTTTACCGAGGAATCCCAGTTTTTATGCTTATTATCAAAAGCAGCTGGCAAGAGGGAAATCAAAACCGCAAGCCTTGATTCTGATCTCCAGACGTTTGATCAACATCATCTACGGAATGCTGAAAAACAAGACGGAGTACCAAATGCCAGAAGTGCGGGAAAACTGCAATTAAAACTGCACTGATAAGGAAAATTTTGTAGTAAAGACAGAGAAAAGATGGTAGAATTTTAAGCAGAGAACTTCGCTGCTTTGGAAAGTATTGATTTTTCAAAAGAAGTGTAACTGCTTAGAAAAACATAACCATTATGTTTCAGTGCAAAGGGTGGTACAGCTTCTAGTAACATAGATTATAGGGATGTATTTTTTTGTAAACATCCAGAGCTAGAAGGCAAGGTAGTGGTACATCATTCGGTAGAGCAACAAGTTTTAAAGAGATATCCAGGTCTGTTTACAGCGGAAGAAATTAATGCTTATGAAATGTTAAGAGGAATACCAAAAGAAGTGAACAGTGATTTGCATTTGTCAAAAATAAGAACTGCGTGGAATAACTTTTATAAAAAAGTTGACGCAGGAGAAATACCATTAATAAAAAGATAGCTTCTTAAATAAAGCTAAAGAAATAGATAGTTTGTTTGGTGGTAAATTTAATCCTCCAAAATAGAAAGGAGCCGTATGAACTATTATATATTAAATCCTGAAGTTGCAGGTGAATTGGGGGATGGAAGTGATTTGGTATATGAAGGTGGAAAAATTAAGGAAGTTTCATTTTTAGAGTACAATTTTATGGGATGGCAAGGAGATGAATTGTTGAGTACGCATCCGTGTTTTATAGTTACAGAGAGCCTGCAGAATGATATTATTTTAAATAATTTAACGGGTGTTAAATTCAAAGAAATTTCAATGACATTTTCAGATGAGTTCTATGATATGTGTGGGGATGTGAAAATTCCGCAGTTTGTCCAAATTATCTGTAATGCATCATATGAAGATAACGCTGGTGATTTACAATATGATTTTTATTATAATAAATACAAAGAAATTATTGTGAGTGAAAGAGCATTGTCTGTTTTAAGGCAACACAAAATTGATATGTGTATTATAGAAAACTGTATTTAGACAATATGTAATGACCTCCGATTTGTAGATTCGTGGATTTGCCTGTATGCTATGAATTGGACAAATACTATGGTAATAGAGATTGCCGCATACAGGTAGAGGATCAAATATGGATATAACGAAATTGGAACATAAAAGCAAAAGTCTTTTTGCTATTAAATTGGCAGAAAAGGCATCCTCATATTTACAAGAAAGTAATGCCAGGAGTTTAATAAATAAAGCTATAGAAGTCAGTTGGAAATGGATACACACAGAAGAAAAAGTAGGAGCCAAGTATTTTCCAGAGCCTATTGAAATAGTCGATGATAATATTTTCACACATATGGTGCATAGTTTAACTCTATGTGATGATATGGAACGTGAATATATTGAAGAGGTATACCAAAAGTGTTTAGAAGAAGTTGAATAGGCTAATTAGTTTTCTTTATTTTCAGATTAACAACTTTTATAATTTCATATTGTTTCAAAAATTATATTGTAATTTACTAAACACAAAGTGTTATTTTAGATAGTCAAGGTAACTTTAACATTTTTTAAAATAGGAGAATAAAAATGCAAGAATATAATCAGAGGAAAATAGAGAAAGAGCTTCAAAAGGCATTGGCAATTGAATATGCGAAAAATTATTGTATGGAACATAACTTATCACTGCAAAAATTGCAAACACAGAGGTTTATTTTATCAGGAAATGAATGTGCATTTGCTCAACCTAGTGATGTAAAGCCTAATGGTCTGATTAATGATGGAGATACAATGCCAAAGGTTACATTATTGATTAAGATGGAGAATGAACAGTTGAATATTGAGGAAACAGAGTACACAAAAATTTTTCTAATGGATGAATAAAAGCGATTACAAAAGTTGTTTTTAAATGCATAGAAATATAACAATTTTTTTGTCCCGTCCCTTAGCGATCCACAAATACCCATGTTAACTTTGCAGTATATTTGGAAGACCAAATAAATGATATCCTTGAAAATATGTAAAAGCAAGGTAAGCGATGAATAGCCTACCGTTCCCCAGATACCAAATCTTGTGAGATAATAAGGAAAGCAAGGAGTGTTTGGTGTTTTTCCGGTTCTCGGATCATTGTTTGGATACTTTTGCTACAATCTATATTGCACCACGGTAGCCATTCACTCCCGTTAATTGGGAAAGTGTATCACCAAAAGATATATGCCTTATCTGAAAGAATGTTTGATGCAGCAAACGTACCAATGTCAGCTAGAACAAATTATTACAGCGAATTAAATCGTTACTTATATGGATTAGATAGTTCAGTTGAAAAATAAGTAACTTCAACACACTCTACGATGTTTGGTTAGATGGTTGAATGACAGGAGGTATGCAAATGAATATTTTAAAAATACTCGATAATATCAGAAATACACCAGATTGTATTGTACATAGTCCATGCGGCTTGCCAAAAGTGGATAAGGAAGTTGATTTGCCAGATGATTTAAAGGTTTTTTATGAAAGCTGTGGGGGTGTTTCTCTTTTTACAAATAAAAAATATGGATTTACAATTGTAAGTCCTAAAGAAATGGTATTAGCTAATCCTGTCATTGTTGGGGAACTTTGCGAAGAAGATATATCATCAAAATGGTATATCATTTGTAAAGATAGTGAAAATAATTATATAACTATTGATTTGGCAACTGAAAGATTAGGAAGATGTTATGATAGTTTTTGGGATAGGCACGGAATAGTTGGTGAGTGTACTATTATTGCAAGAAATTTTACAGAGTTAGTAATGGATTTATTTAATAATCGCGGTGAAAGTTTGTATTGGCTAGACAGTAATTTTTTGTATCTTGGTGATGCATATGATGAGATATAATCTGTCTTTAGGAGCATTCATATGGACTTCCCTTTTTACGATGCACCAAATACAGCAACTATTGTCTGCTGTCATGTGATGAACAAAGAAGCTCCCATTTTATATGTATCGCATGATGAGGATGATGAGCTTTTTTCCATGACAGTCGATACAAAGCATGGCATAATTACCTGACATTGGAAACATGGCAGAATATGAAAAATTGCTTGGAGAAAAAGCAGTATGAAAATATCAAACAAACAGGTACTGATAGGTATCATCCTTTTAGCCGTTATCATTTGTACAGCAGGAATATACCTTTTTAATCGCTCAGACAGTAACATATGGGAAAGAGAATTCTATCATTGCGCAGATGATTTAAAAAGCAGAATTGATCAGGCGTACATAAACTTCGTTGAAAATTGGGCTAAACTGCAAGGCGACACACCCGAAGAGAGAGAAGAAATCTATCGACAGGCAACGCTGTTGATGGTATTGATTGATGACAACCATGATGGAAATTATGGATTCCATGATGTCAACAGAAAGTATTGTACGCTTTCCTATGACCATGGGAAGACACGGGAGGAGCTGCTTTTTTCCGGAAATCAGGCCCTGCAAAGAAAAAATGTTGTAGATGAAAGTATGGAGCTGCTTCGGGAAGAATTCGAACATGCAGATCATTACGGATTGATTTATGATCTGGAAGAATTTGCGTGGGAGACAGAATTTCATAATTGTGTGGAAAGATATGCGGACACATTTAATAATAAAGCAGATATTCAGGTATTGAGATTATGGGAAGAATTTGTGGAGCAATGGGCTGACAACAATGAAGCTTATGCGTTTATTGATTCGGGAAGCGGTTTGAGTATTGAGATTGCAGAAGCGAGAAGAGAATGCTACCGCACAGCAGTGCTTTTAATGATCTGCAGTATGGAGCAGAACGGTCAGGAATACCAATTTGTATATGATATGGAAGAGGATAGAGAGAAGCTGTTAAAATGGTTGTCGAGAGATCTGTTTCGTGATGTCTATACGATCTATGGAGGCAGCCTTGGTTTCATGGAGCAAACATATAATCCGGAGAATACTTTCAAGGAGGAACTGATCAAAGGCTTGCAGGATGCTTTGCAAAGGAGAGATATTGCCGGTTATGCGGCTGATATTGCAGCGGATTATAAACAGATGTCGGAGGAAGAGATCAGACAGCATGTACAGAGAGACGATTCCCAAATCTTAGCCAGCTATTACTATGGAGTCATGGGGGAAGATGCAGAGTGGTTTCTTTTTAACAGGGATGAGGATATCATAGTCCGTGAGAAAACGGATGAAGAAGGCTTTGAATATGTATATTATAAGTTTCCCTACTTAGGGGAGGGGGAGTATGGCACGGCTCTGCCTGCCTATGGAAAGACCTCCGATTATTATTTTATTCAGTGGGAGGAGGAAGATTACCTGATGGTGACCCGGCAGGAGTCTTCAGGAGAAACTGTTGACGGAGTCGGTGTGTACTCCATGCTGGGGTACAGCCTGATAGGGACGGTGCTGTGTCTGGACAAGGACATAGATACAGTTCGGTTTTTGAGCTATGTCTTTGCAGGAACGCAACCCTATGATATGCGCCTTCCCGATTATTGATGAGGGTGATTAGCAAATTGTATATCTATTTTGTAACGTTACTCCCTTTTTAAGCTCTAACTGTTAAGAGGAGAGTTTAGCGGGATGAGTAAGACGGGACAGGGTACGGATATCAAAATAAAGGAGAGGGATTCCTATTATTGTAATTTAAAGCTCCTTTTAATCTTTTGTGTGGTCTACGGGCACACGATAGAGGCGCTCATTGATTCCTCCGCAGCAGCCGCTCAGCTATACCGGATCATCTACGCAGTACATATGCCACTATTTTTATTTCTGTCCGGTCTGTTTCTCAAGGACGGGACAAGCTGCCTGCGGCAGATGAAGCAAATGCTTTTATATTATAGTACCATTCAGGCTGTGACAGTACTGGTGGGCAGGAAGGGCGGGTTGCCCCTTAGCCTGGGCACACCGGTATGGCATCTGTGGTATCTGTTAAGTCTCGGCTGTATGGCGGCATTAGGATGGTGCTGGTATGAATTGGCGGGGCGACTTATCTGGCTGAATCGGGGGATTGTTAAAATTGTGCTGATTGCAGTGTCAATCCTGGGAGCCTGTGTGGTGGGAGAATACTCCGAGGTCGGCAGATGGCTGTCTCTGTCGCGCACTATATGCTTTCTGCCCTATTTTTTGACAGGGCTCTTTTGCCCCAGTGAGATATCGTGGGAGATGCGGCGCTTTCGAATGCTGGGACTGGCAGGGCTTATGTGCTTTTTGAGCATATACCTCAATTGGGGATGTCATATGCCTGTGGAGCTGTTCTATCAGGCAGACAGTTATGAGGTGGTTGGAGTGCATGAGATAGGTGCCTTTCTACGGTTTCTCTATTTATGTATGGGCTGTGCTTTGGGAGCATTTCTGCTGGCATTCACACCGAGGCGGCGTTTTCTCTTTTCAAAAGCAGGAACGAATACTTTATGGATCTATCTGCTTCATCCGCCGCTTGTAAAGCTGTTTGGATATCTAAGGATTTCAGAACAGGTTGGACTTTCGATTTCTCCTTTGATTGCTGTATTTATTATACTGTTTCTTTACAAGCTGTTTCAGTGGCGGCATCCGATGTATGCACTGCCAACAGCGGACAAAAGGGTAGGGAAAAAGGGAAATAATAATTGTATCATGTAAACGATGAATGTATTTATTCATACATAGGAATATGGAATCATGCAGGATGGTCAGAGAGGACGGAGAGCGAGGCACAGGTAGGATGGCCACATTTCAGGACATATATCAGGAATATGG
>JAFLRM010000009.1 GCA_022511465.1 Acetatifactor sp.
AGTAGTTCATCATGGAGAACATACCCTTCTTCATCTCGCCGCCGTACCAGGTGTTAACAATAACCTGCTCACGGCTGGTAATGTTGAAGGCAACGCAGGTCTCGGAATTCAGGCCCAGCTCCTTATAGTTCTCAACCTTTGCCTTGGAAGCGTTGTATACGATGAAATCGGGCTCAAAGTCCTTAAGCTCATCCTCGGAAGGCTGGATGAACATATTCTTGATAAAGTGAGCCTGCCATGCCACCTCAACGATGAAGCGCACTGCCATACGGGTGTCCTTGTTAGCGCCGCAGAATGCGTCTACAACAAACAGTCTCTTGTTGGAGAGCTCCTTCTTAGCGATGTCCTTAACGACAGCCCATGCTTCCTCGGTCATGGGATGGTTGTCATTCTTGTACTCGTCGGAAGTCCACCAAACGGTGTCCTTGGAATTTGCATCCATAACGATGTACTTATCTTTAGGGGAACGGCCGGTGTAGATACCGGTCATTACGTTAACGGCACCCAGTTCACTGACTTGGCCCTTCTCATAGCCTTCCAGAGTAGACTTGGTCTCCTCCTCAAACAACATCTCGTAGGAAGGATTGTGTACGATCTCTGTGGTGCCTTCGATGCCGTACTTGCTCAAATTGATCTCTGCCATCTACTTTTACCTCTTTTCTTAATATTTTGTTGAGTAACTTTTACATCCTTTGTATTATCTCAAAACTGGTAAAAAAAGTCAATAATGGGCGCAAAAATTCCTGGCTTGTTCATAAAGATTTTACAATTCGATGGTGCTGTCTGCGCGAGTCTCTTTTCGCAGCCACTCCCGCTCCTCCTCGCTCAGATAAGGAGACAGCTTATCATAGACCTGCTTTTGATAGACCATAAGGAATGTATAATTTTCGACAGTCATACACTTCTCGTCAATGGCCTCCAGATCAAAGGGCACCCACGTCAGATTCTCAAAGTGCATAAACTGTCCGTACTCGTTTTTGACATCGTTTTTCGCCACCATCACGTTCTCCAGACGGATGCCATACTTTCCCTCCAGATAGACACCAGGCTCGTTGGTGATGTCCATACCCTCCTCCAGCACAGCCTCATTCTGTCCCGGGGCAAAGCGCCAGCGCATGTTCTGGGGACCCTCATGCACATTTAAGATATATCCCACCCCGTGTCCGGTGCCGCACTTGTAGTCCAGACCAATGTTCCACAAGGGCCTGCGGGCCAGAATATCCAGATTTCTGCCGGTGCAGCCGTGCAGCCAATGTGCCCTGGCAAGCTCCAGATTTGCGGTGGCAACCAGAGTATAGTGATATTTCTCTTTGTCGGAAACAGGCCCCAGAACAATAGTCCTTGTCACGTCCGTGGTGCCGCCCAGATACTGCCCGCCGGAGTCCACAAGGAGCATTCCCTCCGGCTTCAGTACCGCACAGTTTTCAGGAGTGGCCTCATAGTGCATCATGGCAGCGTTCTCCTTGTAGGCCGCTATGGTCGGGAAGGACAGATCCAAAAATTCCGGGATCTCCCTGCGCAGCTTTTCCAGATAGTCCGCCGCGGTGACCTCCGTGATCTCCTCCTTGCCGATATGCGTTTTAAGCCAGTAGATGAATTTTGTGACCGCCACACTGTCTTTTAGATAAATTTCCTCCATATGAGAGAGTTCCATGGGGTTTTTCACGGCTTTCAAGAGCTCTGTGGGGTTTCTGCCCTCCACAAGTTTCCGGCCCTCCGCCAGAAGTCTATAGAGTCCGTAGCTGCACTGATGTACATCCACGAAAATCTTCCCTTCCGGGGGAAGCGCTTTTAGAAAGCCCGCAATCTCCCCGTACGACTTGACCTCTATGTCATGCTTCACAAAATATTTCTCCGCATCTATATCAAGCGCCCTGCCCTGAAGGAAAATCACCGCCTTTTCCTGCGTGATATAACCATAGGACATAGCTACCGGGTTACAGGCTACATCACAGCCACGAATGTTAAAAAGCCACATCAGGTCGTCCAACTTGGTGAGAAACAGACTGTCCGCCCCTTCCTTCTGCAGCTTTTCCCTGACTGCGGCAAGCTTCTCCTTCACATTCTTTCCTGTGATCTCATCGGGCAACACCGTGATCCTTCCCGCAGGAAAAGCCGGACGATCCTCCCAGATCTCCTCCGCCAAGTCCCGCTCGCACAAGAAGCGGATCTTTTTCTCCGAAAGTGCCTTCTCAAACCTTTGTCCCTCCTTAGCGGAGATTACTCTCCCGTCAAAGCCGAGGGTCTGCCCTTCTCCCATATGCTCCTGCAAAAACGCCTCGATGGTGGGCACGCCTTCATCCTGCATCCGAAACAGGGTGACTGAAGTGCCTGCAAGTTCCCTCTCCGCCTGAATAAAATATCTTCCGTCCGTCCATAACCCGGCACCCTCCTGCCACACAAGTAGCGTGCCGTTGGAGCCTGTGAAATTGCAGAAATACTCCCGCACCTTAAAATAATTACTCACGTACTCAGAATTGTGAAAATCTGCCGTTGGGATCATGTAGAAATCAATTCCCCGCTTTGCCATCGTTTCGCGCAATTTCTGTAGTCGCTCCAGAATTATCTGATTTTCCATTGTTGCCCTCTCTACCTTCAATTATGATATCTCCCCAGAAGAACACAACATTTGCGTTTTCCGGAAATGACCTTATTTCTTGTCGCTAGTAGCCTTGTTCCTCTATAGTTTCCTGATTGACAAGTCCCACAGCTTTGGAAGTCCCAATCCTATCACACCCAAGCTCTATAAACATCTCCAGATCCTGAAGCGTGGATACTCCGCCTGCCGCCTTGATCTTCACGTTCGGTCCAATAATCTTTCGAAAGAGCTCCACATCCTCCTTCGTGGCGCCGCCCGTTCCAAATCCTGTGGAAGTCTTGATATAGTCCGCCCCTGCAGCTGTCACCGCCCTGCACATGGCAATCTTCTCCTCCTCCGTCAGATAGCAAGTCTCGATGATCACTTTCAGAATATGTTTTCCACAGGCCACTTTCAGACGGCGGATCTCCTCCTCCACCTTGTCAAACAACCCGTTTTTTACATCGCTGATGTTCACCACCATGTCAATCTCATTGCAGCCGTCAGCCAGAGCCTGCTCCACCTCCGCCACCTTGACCGCCGTCACACTGTAGCCCAGCGGAAACCCCACCACCGTGCAGATGTTGATCTTATCCCCGTAGGTATCGTGGATCCGTTTGATATAAGTGGGCGGCACACAGACGCTGGCTGTGTGATACTGCATCGCCTCCTCACAGAGCTTCTTAATATCTTCCCAGGTGGCAAAGGCCTTCAGCTGGGTGTGGTCCACCTTCTGTAACATTTCCTGTGTCGTCATGTCAACTTCCTCCTTTTAAGAAAAAGGGAGCCATCCCAAGACTCCCTTTTCCAATCTATCATATCCTATACTCCTAAAAAGCCTTTCACCGCATCTTTCATCTCATCCACCTCGCACTGGTGGTCATGTACCACAGGCGCGGTGCGGATCTCTTCGATAGCTCCCGGGATCTTCACATTGGCAAGCCCTGACAGTTCGTCCACCAATTCAAGATCGCTCATGGCATCATATTTTTTGTCAATGGCATTCATCACGCTTCTGGTGAACTTGAAGGGACTCGCTGTGGAGGCGATCACTGTCTTGGTGGTGTCCCCGGTCTCCGCTATGTATTTCCGATAAACCGCAGATGCCACAGAAGTATGAGTGTCAAGCACATAACCGCACGCACGGTACAGTCTGGCAATCTCCTCAGCCGTCTCTTCCTCACTTGCAAAGTTTCCGTAGAAATCCTTAAGTTCTTCTCTCATGCCGGCACTGATCTCATACCTTCCCTGACCGCCAAGCGACGCCATCAACTCCTTATTCTTGTCAGCATTATCCCCGGCAATATGATAGATCAGACGTTCCAGATTGCTGGAGATCAAAATATCCATGGAGGGAGAAGAAGTCAGTACAAACTCCCTGTTCCTGTCGTAGGTGCCGGTGCGGAAGAAGTCATACAGCACCTTGTTCTCGTTGGAGGCGCAGATCAGCTTGTGGATAGGAAGTCCCATGTTCTTGGCATAAAATGCTGCTAGAATATTGCCGAAGTTTCCAGTGGGCACTACCACATTGATCTTCTCACCTTCTGTAATCTTGCCCTCTTTCAAAAGCTGTGCATAGGCGTACACATAATAGCAAACCTGAGGTACCAGGCGTCCGATATTGATGGAGTTGGCGGAGGAAAACTGAAATCCCTTTGCATCCAGCTCCTCTGCAAATTCCTTATCAGAGAATATCTTTTTTACACCGGTCTGGGCATCGTCAAAATTGCCGTGGATCCCCACTACAAAAGTGTTGTCGCCCTTCTGAGTCACCATCTGCTTCTCCTGAATGGGGCTGACGCCGTTCTTGGGATAAAATACAATGATCCTTGTCCCCTCTACCCCTGCAAAACCGGCCAAAGCCGCCTTTCCGGTGTCCCCGGAAGTTGCCGTAAGGATCACTATCTCATTTTTTATCTGATTCTTGCGCGCAGAAGTTATCAAAAGGTGTGGCAGGATGGACAGGGCCATATCCTTGAACGCAATGGTAGAACCGTGGAACAACTCCAGATAGTACGCGCCCTGAGCCTCCACAAGCGGAGCAATGACCTCTGTGTCAAACTTGCTGTCATACGCCTTATCGATACAACTTTTCAGTTCCTCCTCCGTAAGATCCGTAAGGAACAGCTTCATCACCTCATAGGCAACCTGCTTGTAATTCATGGCAGACAGTTCTGCCGGACTCTTGGTAAGCGCCGGAATATGATCCGGCACAAAGAGACCGCCATCGTCCGACAAACCTTTTAATATAGCCTGGGACGCCGTCACCGGCTTCCCCTTACTTCTCGTACTGTTATATAATACTTCCGTAATATTCTCCATTAGTGTCCTCCATTCCCGCCACACATAGGATCTTGTGTATCATAAATAAAAATCGTCGGTTCATTATACTATACAATCATGAAAAATACAATCTTTTTAGCGTGCTGACGTATAAAATTCATGGTTACCGTGCTGGAACAGATAGGTGAGATGTGTGTCAAACCACGACATTTTCGAGCCATTCGCATACCGCCTGGATGCAAAGTACAATGCACCCTCGGAAATATCTTCTCCCTCCAGTGCCCGCTGCACCGCCGCGACAGTCTCCTCGCTCACTGTCACTCGGTAAAACCGCCCGCTTCCCACCGGAGAAAACTGGTACGACCCATTTTTCTCCTGAAAGATCACCTCCCCCACCGTGTCCGGAAAGTGCTTGTCCTTCACTCTGTTGAGCACCACATTCGCTACCAGAAGCTTACCGTCCTCGTCCTCGCTTCCGGCTTCCGCCTCCACAATACGGCAGAGAGCATCCATTTCCTCGTCCGTGAGCTCATACAGAGGCTCTTTCTCCAACACCTGATATCCCACTACACGCTGATCAGAGGCCGCTATAGCCGTGATCCCCAGCGCGCTGCGGGTCTTGTCCGCCTTCAGGGTCTCGTCCAACTTTAACTCGCTTGCCGGTGTCCGCATAGCTACCGCCATACGTGCAGTTCTAATCTCCGTCACACTGACAAAGCCACATAAAAACAATAGATTCATGAGTACCAAGCACGCAAGCGCTCTCTTATACATTACTATTTTCATCCTTTTCTCCCAATGATTTTGTACCCATCAAAAGATAAGCCCGATATAGTAATGTATGAGGCTGTCCTAAAAAATATTTCTAAATTGAATAAATTTTTGAAAAATGTTATACTAAAATGAAGTAAAAAAAGGAGAAAACTCATGGACAGACCGGATCCAGGCAAGCAATATGCAGGCGTTTTTCCTGCCGTGAAGAAAAACGGGCAGGTCTATTTCCGTGCGTCCCTGACTTATCGCAGGAAGCACATCAGTCTCGGAAGCTTCCCTTCTCCCTTGGAGGCCCATCTGGCCTATTTGGAAGGGGGTCGTCTGCTCTCTGAAACGGAAATTTCTCTGCTCAGCTATCATTCTGATTCCCCTCTCTCCTTTGAAAAGTGGGTGTGTCTCATCAATTTTCGAGATAATGGCATATATTTTGGCACCCCCATATACATGGGTCAGAAGCTCTTTTATTATTATATCTCCCCCCGCCACATCCTGAAATTTGACCTGGATGATCTCTTCTACTATTCCTCCCACAAAATTATGCGGAGAGGAAATCATTACTTCGTTGCGGATTATGGAATGCAGGTAAATATCGCCTCCCGTCACGGCATCAAAAACTACGCGGTCTGTGGTGTAGATTACCGCTTTATCAATGGCGATAATACCGACTTTCGCCGCGAAAATATAGAAATTCTGAACACCTACCACGGCGTCCGCAAGATCCAGAAAAAAGGGAAGACCCTATACACGGTCCGCATTCACGTGAAAGGTAACTACATCGTTGGCACCTACCTCACTGAACTGGAAGCTGCCATCGCATACAACAAAGCGATCGATCTACTCCGGGAAAAAGGCGTTCAAAAAAAATATACTCCCAACTATGTGGAGGGCATCTCTGCAAGCAAATATGCGGAAATCTATTCCTCCCTGGAAATCTCTCCAAAGATTCTAAACTTCCGCATATCTTGACTTTCCTATCTCACATTCGCAACTATTCTATTTTTCCGAGTAGTCGATAAAGCTGATGTCCAGATTGGCATATCCCGCTATTCCGTCAATAATAGCGTCCTCTTTATACTGCCACATGGCGAAGCGGTAAGGGTAATCCGGAATATCCGACATCTGCGACAGCCACACATCGTAAGCCGTCAATTTTGACATGTCAATCTCCTTGATCAACCATTCTTTGTCGCCATAAAGCATCCCCACATATCCGGCATCTTGAATCGTGTCCAAAAAAACTTTGGCTATAGCAGTCTTCTCTGCCTTGCTCAGCGATTCAATCCTTGCGGTGTCGTTGGCAACCAGCTCCATATCAAAGGCGATCGGGTAATCGATCTGATAATCCCCAATATTCTCCAACACCATGTTGGCCTCCTCTATGGCCTCCTCCCGCGTGATCGCCTGCGAAGAGAAATACAATCCTATCCGAAGTCCCGCGTCGCTGGCCCGCTTGATATTGTCGTAATAGTAATCGTCCAAAACAAGCTGGCCGGTTCCATAGCCTCTGGCACCCACGCGGATCATTACAAAATCAACTCCCGCCTTTCTCAGTTTCACAAAGTCTACATAGTCCTGATACTTAGAAATATCAACACCCACAAAGGACACCTGCTTGCCATCCACATAGTATTTCATCAGGTCTGATTGACACACCAGTCTGGTGAAGTCATAATCATGTTTGGGCAGATAAGGGCTGATCAAAACCCATTCCTCCGTGCCGTCCGCATACTGTACCAGCGTGTGCTTTCCGTCTGTGGAAGGATCATTGGGAGCGGAAGATTCCGTTGCCTTGTTGGGGACATTGTTTTGAGAATGGCTGCTTTCCGCTGCCGAGTCCTCCTCCGATGTATCTATGGGATACTTGTCCCAAAAATCCAGATCCTTTGGTGACAGCACACCTCTCTTTGGCAACTCCTCCACTTCTACATTTTCGCTTCCCAACAGAAACGTGTCGTCCGTCACCACTGTCTGTTGCTGCTGCTCCATATTGGTGCGCGGTCTCTCCCCTCGATCGTTCATCAACAGAACCACCACCAGTATCGCACCCACAAACAGGGTCACCGCCACAATGGCGGAGACAAGTGTGGGGGTGATACCCGGTCGTTCTCCGTAATCATCCGGTAAACGCACTTACATTCCTCCTTATATTCTAACAATTACTTTTTTAGGACATTTTTCGGCACAGGCTCCACAGCCGATGCATCTCTCGTGATCGATCACCGCATGGAAATCAGTGACTGTCACCGCCTTTTGAGGGCAGTTCCTGACGCAGACCCCACAACCGATACATCCTGCCTGACAAGCTTTCATTGTCACAGGACCCTTGTCCGTAGAGCTGCACGCCACCACCTGTGTTGCCCGATAGGGAATCAGGGCAATTAAATGTTTTGGACAGTTCTCCACACACTTTCCACATGCCCTGCACTTCTCTTTATCCACTTTTGCCACACCGTTTTCCACGGTGATTGCATCAAAAGGACATACCTGAACGCAGGTCCCAAAACCAAGACACCCACTATTACAGGACTTGGGACCACCATTTGGCACGAAACTCATCATCCGGCAGTCTTTCACACCATAATACTCATAATCCGAACTGGCCTTATCACAATCTCCCTGACAGTGAACATAGGCCACTTTCCGCTCGGTGACACCTGCGTCAACACCCATGATCAGAGCCACTTTGTTTCCCACCGGCTCACCGCCCACAGGACAAGCGTTCACCGCGGCTTCACCCTTTGCGATAGCCGCCGCAAGACCGGAACACCCGGCGTAACCACAGCCGCCGCAATTATTGCCCGGAAGAGCCGCAAGAACAGCCTCTTCCCTCTCATCCACTTCCACCTTGAAGCAGAGCCCTGCCACACCGAGGAAGATCCCTACAAAGATGCCAACAATCCCAATTACAGCTGCCGCTGTAACAATCCCCGTTATACTCATAGGCGACCTCCCTTCTATAATAAACCGGAGAACCCGGTGAAGGCAATGGCCATCAGCCCTGCTGTGAGCAGTACCATCGGCATCCCCTTAAAGGATTCCGGTATATCGTTGTACTCCATCTTCTCACGCAGACCGGCAAGGATCACGATAGCAATGGTAAATCCCACTGCAGTGGCGAACCCATTCACTACTCCGGTAAGTATCCCATACTCTGCCTGTACATTGTTGAGCGCAACGCCCAGCACCGCACAGTTGGTGGTGATCAGCGGCAGATACACACCCAGTGCCTCATAGAGCGAGGGGATGATCTTCTTCAAAAACATCTCCACAAACTGCACCAGCGCAGCGATCACAAGGATGAAAACAATAGTATCCAGATACTCCAGATCAAGCCTTTGAAGAATAAATTGGTGAATCGCCCCCGCCACTGCACTCGCCAGCGTGATGACAAAGATCACAGCGGTGCCCATGCCGGCAGCAGTCTTCACCTTTCTGGACACTCCGAGGAACGGGCACAGCCCAAGAAACTGACTCAGCACCACATTGCTGACCAGAGAGGAGCCGACAAGCAAAAGCAATAATTCTCTCACACTATCCATCTAATTGCCCTCCTTATCCAGATCCATGATCGTCATGTCCTCTTCTGTCCGTTCCGTTATCATAATGATCTCACTGTCCAATTCTTCGCTGCTTTGCACAACCCTTGGCTCCTCTTTCTTTTCGGAGCCGGTATCATAAAATCTCTTGCTGCATCCGGTGTCGGGACAGCTTAAGCAGTCCTCGCTGCATCCTGACTGCAGCTTGCTGTAATCCTTGCCTTTCTTCTTTCCTTTTATCTTCACATAATTTTGAAGGGCTGTCAAAATCGCCAGAACAAAGAATGCTCCGGGTGCCAGACCAAAAATGTTGATGGTGACATAGGATCCCGGCATAATATCATATCCAAAGATACTTCCCTGCGCCAAGATCTCCCGCACCGCACCAATACAGGTCAAAGCTACGGTAAATCCAAGCCCCATGCCAAGCCCGTCAAACAGAGACGGGATCGGCGGATTGCCGTACGCATAACTCTCCGCGCGCCCCAGAATAATGCAATTTACCACGATCAGAGGTATGTACACACCCAGCGCCTTGTTCAAGTCGGGCAGATACGCTTTCATGAGAAGCTGGATCACAGTCACAAAGGACGCGATGATCACAATAAACGCCGGTATACGGATGCGGTTCGGTATCATCTTCCGCAGGATGGATATGAGGAGGTTGCTCATGGTCAACACCGCCATAGTAGCCAGTCCCATTCCCAGTCCGTTGACCGCATAGGTGGTGACTGCCAGAGTGGGGCACATTCCCAGCATCAGCACAAAGGTGGGGTTCTCTTTCACAAGGCCGTTTATGAGCCTTTCTCCTGCCCTATTCATCGGCGCCACCTCCAATCTCCACGATCACCTCATTCCAGTTATCCGCCAGATATCGTGCCGTGCGGATACCGCCATTCACCGCATCCACAACGGCTGAGGTAGTGACGGTGGCACCGGTGATGGCATCCACCTCGTTGTCTGCCACTGAGCCGGTCTTTGTATAGACAAAACTCTCCACATTTCTGTCCGCAAACTGGGGCACCAGCACCTCCGGTGCTTTCATGCCAAGGCCCGCCGTCTCCGTCAGCTCCAGAATGGACACGCCCTGTATTGTTCCGTCGGTGGACACGCCCACATACAGCACAATATCACCGCCGTAGCCATTCTTTGATGTGGCCTCCACCACGAAACCGTAGGTCAGAGCTGTGTGTGTCACCGTATATACATTACCGATCTCCACCCCTTCCGCCGCTAATTCTGCTTCTAGCAGCTCATCCGGCGTATATTCAACAGGCAAAAATGCAAAATCAGTCATCCCCGGCTCAGGACTGGGAAATGCCGCTGCACATGCCTCCTGAATCGCTTTCTCCTCCTGGAGACGGATGGGCTCCTTGGTCAGTTCGTACACAAATCCCAGTATTAGACCGGTGATGATCGTAATGGCCAAGAGAATGCCAGTCTCTTTCAACACTACTTTTAGATCGCCTTTATTTTTCATGCTTCTGCCCTCCATGTCTGCGGTACCCGAAGGGTGTCGGCCTGCTCACTTTTTCGATCAGCGGGACTAACAGGTTGCCCAAAATAATGGCGTAGGATACGCCCTCTGCTCCCTTTCCCCAAAAACGGAAAATTCCGGTCATAAGGCCCAAAAAGATACCATAGAGATATTGGCCTTTCACGGTGATGGGTCTGGTCACATAGTCGGTGGCCATGAAGAAGGCTCCCAGCATCAGCCCGCCGCCCGCAAGTTGTGCGGACAGATAGGCCGGATCAAGTCCTCTTCCTCCAAAGAGTCCTGCGAAGAGAAGAAACGTCACAATATAACTCCCGGGCACGCGCAGATCAATAATACCGAGCAAAAGCAGGAAACACGCCCCGATCAAAATTGCGATCATGGAGGTCTCGCCGATAGTCCCCGCCGTACGGCCCAGAATCATATCCATGACATTTACGCTCTCTTCCGCCTTCAAGGCTGCAAGAGGTGTGGCCCCCGTGAAGGTATCATATGTAAAGTCGGTCATCTGCACCGGGAAGGAGATCAGCAGAAAACATCTGGCTGCCAATGCCGGGTTCATAAAGTTCTGCCCCAGTCCACCGAAAAGCTCCTTAACCACCAATATGGCGAATACACCGCCCAATACGGCCATCCAAAAGGGAATGCTGACCGGCAGATTCAAGGCCAGCAATAGCCCCGTCACCACCGCGGACAGATCCGTAACGGTGGTTTTTTTCTTATATAGTCCAAACAGCACCTCCGTGATCACAGTACTGGCTATAGTCACCAGGATCACCAGCGCAGCTCTTGCTCCAAAGTGATAGATGCCATATCCGGCAGTGGGCAAAAGAGCGACGATCACCGCCAGCATAATGCCGCTGGTATTCAGCTTCGAGCGAATATGTGGGTTCGATGATACTTTGAAATGTTCACTCATTGCTCTGTCCCCCTACTTCTTTTTCTTCTTGGCAAGCTGTATTTTTCGCATAGATTTGATCTCCTGTGTCAGCGGTCGCTTGGCCGGACAGATAAAGCTGCAGCAGCCGCACTCACAGCACTCCATACCATGGTTTTCCAGAAAAGCTTCCTCATCAAAATGCTCCGCATAGTCCGCCAGCTTGCTGGGGATCACCCTCCCGGGACATACCTCCACACATCGGCCGCAGTTGATACAAGGCCCCGGCTCCATCCCGGCCACCTCGTCCTCGGTAAATGCCAAAAGTGCCGTAGAAGTCTTGGTGGTGGGCACATCCAGACCGAACATGGCAAATCCCATCATAGGGCCCCCGCATATAAGCTTCTCCGGTTGCTCTTTAAAGCCTCCTGCCGCCTCTGCAAGCTCCCGATAACTGGTACCGATGCGCACACGGAAATTCTGGGGCTCACTCACCGCGTTTCCCGTCACCGTGACGATGCGTTCCATGAGTGGGCGTCCCTCTATCACTGCACGGTACACGGCAACCACCGTGTCCACATTATTCACCACACAGCCCACATCTGCGGGAAGCATGGTGGAGTTGACCATCCGCCCGGTAGTGGCAAAGATCAGCTGCCTTTCTGCTCCCTGCGGATATTTGGTCTTCAAAGGCTTCACACTGATACGCTTCTCGTTCTTGGTCAGCCGTTTTAACAGTTCAATACAGTCCGGCTTGTTATCTTCCACCGCCAGTATCCCCTGCGCATGGTCAAAGAGCCGCAAGATACATTTCAGTCCCCCGATCAGTTTTTCCGGCTCCTCCAACATTCTGCGGTAGTCGGAGGTCAGATAGGGCTCACACTCCGCACAGTTTGCGATCACATAGTCAATATTCTCCGGCTCCTTGGGGGAGAGTTTCACATGAGTTGGGAAACCGGCACCGCCCATTCCAACAATTCCCGCCTCCCTGACCGCCGTCAAAATCTCCTCCTTGCTCATCTGCTCCAAAGGCTTTACAGGGGGATGGAACGCCTCCATATATTTCCCATCGTTCTCTACGATCACACTCATGACCATATCCCCCGTCACCACTCTGCGGGGCTCTATGGCTTTCACCGTTCCAGACACGGAGGCATAGACAGGTGCCGACACAAATCCTCCGCTCTCCGCAATCTTCTGACCCACAAGGACTCGGTCACCCTTCTCCACGATCGCGTTCGCAGGAGCCCCAATGTGCTGGGATAAAGGGTATACCAGCTCTCCAGCCGGCAAAAGATCCCGTATTGGCTTGTCCTTAGACAAATCTTTTCCATCATAAGGATGGATACCACCCACAAACGTAAACCTTGCCATACCCTTCCCTTCCATTCCTTTCCGAAGTCTGATATCTTATGTTAAATATACTATTTTTTTTTGCAAAATACTACTGTAATTTTAAATTTTATGCTATGATAATATTGGTATAAATGTAGATATGGGGCAAACCCTGCCCGGAAACGAGGAACACTATGAGAATTTCAGAAGAAACACTGGAACAGTTCTCCATATCCTATCCCCTGGAGAAGCTGGCTCCCTTGGAGCAAATCTTATTTCTCGACATAGAGACCACCGGTTTTACGGCCAAGTCATCCTATCTTTATCTGGTTGGATGCGCCTACTATCGTGGCAAAAGGTGGCACACGATCCAGTGGATGGCGGAGAATTTTAACGAGGAGACTGCTCTTCTCAAAACATTCTTTAAATTTGCCGCCTCCTACCGGTATCTGATCCACTTTAACGGCAACAATTTTGACCTGCCCTTCTTAACCCAGAAGTGCAAGCAGTTTGACCTGCCCTACTCCTTTGACCATCTGGAGGGCATTGACCTTTACAAGAGAGTCTCGCCCTATAAGTTTTTCCTGAGACTCCCCAACTGTAAGCAGAAGACCTTAGAGCAGTTTCTGGGAATTAACCGCACCGACGTTTTCTCCGGCGGTGAGCTGATCGGCATTTATCATGACTATTTAAAGACTCCATCCGAGTTCGCGGAGAAGTCCCTCTTCCTCCACAATGCGGACGATTTGAAAGGCATGCTGGAAGTGCTTCCCATGCTCGCCTACTATGACATGTTCAACGACAATGTGCGGGCAAGAAAGGTGCAGGCTAACACCTACAAAGACTACAATGGTCACCGCCGCAAGGAGCTTCTGATCACGCTCACGCTGCCCACCACGCTCCCACAACCGGTGTCTGCCTCCGCCAATAACTGCTATTTCTACGGAAGCGGAGACGAGGCAACTTTAAAGGTGCCTATCTATGAGGAGGAGCTGAAGTACTTTTACGCCAACTATAAAGATTACTACTATCTCCCCACAGAGGATATCGCTCTGCACAAGTCCGTTGCCACCTTTGTGGATAAGGATCACAGAGTGCAGGCTTCCGCCTCCAACTGCTACACCAGAAAACACTCCCAATATCTCCCCCAGTGGGAATATCTCTTCGAGCCTTTCTTCAAGAGAGAGTACAGGAGCCGTGAACTGTTTTTCGAGCTCACCGACGAGATGAAGCGCAACCGCGCAGGCTTCACCGCCTACGCAAATCATATTTTGTCCATGATCGTGACGACGTATTGATCTTTGACTCATGACATCATTTTTACGATAATATAAAAAGGAACCTTGACGGTTCCTTTTATATTTACTATTTTAGATCCTGACTTTTGCTGCTACGGTTTCTGATAGAAGAAAGAATTCTTCCTATCAAATCCCACATCCTTGTAGTTGATGATCTGCTCGGTGCTTCCGATAAACAGGACACCACCTCTGCACAGCGTCTTGCTAAACTTGCGGAACACTTCGTCCTTGGCTTCCTCCGTAAAGTAGATAAGCACGTTGCGGCACACGATCATATGATAATCTGTAGGATATGTATCTTTCAGCAGGTTGTGCTCTTTAAACTCCACCCTCGCCATGATCTCATCCGAAATCTTGTAGGATGGGCCAACCTTCGTGAAATATTTCTTTTTAAAATCATCCGGCACAGCGGCAATACTCTTCTCCGAATACAATCCCTGCTTCGCAGCTGCGATCACCTGCTTATCCAAGTCAGTAGCCGTGATCTTGATCTGATTTAACGGAATATGTCTGGACAATGCCATTACCAAAGAATACGGTTCATCTCCTGTGGAGCATGCTGCACTCCAGACCTTTAAATTCTTGCCAAACTTGGCGATCAATTCTGGTATTACGGTCTTATCCATGATCTGCCACTGATCCGGATTGCGATAGAACTCTGACACATTGATCGTAATATAGTTGACAAACTCATCAAACCTCGCCTGGTCCGTCTTCAGAGCGTGCACATACTGATCATAACCTACAATTCGGTTCTTAGTGATCAAAGTGTCAATACGGCGTTTCATCTGTTTCTCTTTGTAAGCGTTGAGATCTATGGACGTCAGCGCCATTACCTCTTTTTTTAAGTACTCGTAATCATATGCCATACTTACTCACCATCCCGTCATCTATTTTATGAATGAGGGTTTATTCCTCCTCATTCTCTGCTGCGATCACCGCATCAATATCAACGGAGACTACTTCCTCATCGGAATCCTCCTTTTCCTCCTTGGGCTCGGGAGCCATCATCGCCTTAATGCTTAAGGATATCTTTCTGTCAGCCTCATTGAAGTCAACCACCTTGGCTGTCACTTCCTCGCCAACACTCAGCACGTCAGAGGGCTTCTCTATGTGCTCCTTGGCGATCTGAGATACATGCAGCAGCGCGTCCACACCGGGCTCCAGCTCCACAAATGCACCAAAGTCAGTCATTCTGGCAACCTTTCCGGTCACCACAGCACCTACCACATACTTGGAGGCCGCATCTTTCCAAGGGTTCTCGTCGTCAAACTTCAAGGACAGCGCGATCTTGTTACCGCTGATCTCCTTGATCTGTACATTCAGCTTATCGCCAACCTTGAATACTTTCTTAGGATGCTCTACTCTGCCCCAAGACATCTCGGAGATGTGGAGAAGGCCATCCGCACCACCCAGGTCGATGAATGCGCCAAAATCAGTGACATTCTTGACAACACCTTCCACGATGTCGCCCTCTTTGATGCGCTCAAACAGTTCTTTCTGGAGCTCTGCTTTCTGCGCCGCAACCAGCTGTCTGCGGTCACCGATGTATCTTCTTCTCTTAGGGTTGTACTCGCTGATCACAAACTCAATCTCCTGCCCTGCATACTTGGTCAGGTCTCTCTCGTAGGTATCGGATACGAGGCTTGCGGGGATAAAAATTCTGACCTCATCAACCACAACACTTAAACCGCCGTCCAAAACCTGCGTAACAACTGCTTTCAGCACTTCTCTATTATTATATGCTTCCTCAATCCTCTTATTACCTCTATCTGCAGCGAGACGCTTGTAGGTAAGAAGCACCTGGCCCTCGCCGTCATTGACCTTTAGAACTTTCACCTCCATGGTATCGCCAACCTTGGCCACCGTGGTCAGATCCACGCTGGAATCGTTAGTATACTCATTCTTGGTGAGAATACCATCCGACTTGTAACCGATGTTGAGAATGATCTCTTCCGGTTTCACATCAATGACTGTGCCCTCTACTACCTCTCCTGTCCGTATTGTCTTCAATGATTCTTCCAACATTTGTTCAAAAGTTAATTCTGACATAGCTTTGAACCTCCTCGATTAATTTGTTTGGGGTGGAAGCCCCCGCAGTAATACCCACCAGTCGAACAGCTTTAGGTAGCTCTAAATGCAAGTCATCCAGTGTCTGTATAAAATAGGTGTGTTCACACTCCCTGCTGCATATATCATACAACTTTCTGGTATTGGAGCTGTGCTTACCTCCTATCACAATCATAACGTCAGCTTCCGCTGCAATGGCTTTCGCCGACCGCTGTCGTTCTTCTGTCGCATTACAGATAGTATTTACAATATTATCATTGTAACCTTTTTTCTGGAAAATTTCAACTATCTCTTGAAATTTATTGTAATTAAATGTCGTTTGAGAGACAATACACACCCTTTTCTCCTCGGTGAGAAAAAAATTTTCAGCCTCCTCCAAAGTCTCAATGATCGTCACCGGTCCGCTGCACCAGCCTTTTATCCCCTCCACCTCAGGATGGTTGGGATCTCCCACGATAACAATGTGACATCCGGCCTCGCTCTCTTTCTCCACGATACGGTGAATCTTCTTCACAAAAGGACAGGTAGCATCCACGCACTCAAAACCTTTTTGATTCAAAATATCGTGAATCTCTCTCGGCACGCCGTGAGCGCGGATGATCACGGTCGGCGCAGACTCCCCTGTCATTTGTAGGAGTTCGTCCTTATTCTCTATCACGCGGACACCTTTCTCCTCCAGATCTCTCACGACCTCCTCGTTGTGTACGATAGGCCCATAGGTATATATAGTTTTCCCTGCTTCTGCCTGTTCATACACGGTGTCCACCGCGCGCTTTACACCAAAACAAAAGCCTGCACACTCCGCCAGCCGAACTTCCATACTCTTCTCCATTCATCTTCTCGCCCGCTCACAGATCCCCATGATCTTCTCGATAACTTCCTCCACGGTCAGATCGGAGCTGTCCACCAGAATAGCGTCCTCCGCCTGCTTTAACGGAGAAGTCTCCCTAGTCATATCCCGATGATCCCGATCCTCGATATCCGCCTTGATCTGAGCCAGATCGCAGCTTTCACCTTTGGCGGTCAGTTCGTCATATCTCCTCTTTGCACGCACCTCGCTGCTGGCGGTCAGGTAAATCTTCACCTGCGCATTTGGAAGCACACAGGTGCCGATATCACGGCCGTCCATGATACAGTCACTCTTTGCCGCCAATACCTGCTGCAGCTCCACCAGCTTCCTTCGCACCGCCGGCTGGGCACTGGTGACGGAAGCCATGTTGCCTACCTCCTCCGTGCGCAGAAAAGCGTTGACATTTTCGCCGTTCAGATACACCACCTGCTCGCCATTCTCATAGCGAATAGTGATGTCTGCCTCCTGACACTTACCGCTGATAGCAGCCGCGTCATTTTCGTCCACCTGTTCTCTTATCATAAATAGCGCCATGGCGCGATACATTGCTCCCGTATCCACATAGATCAGATTCATTTTCTTCGCCACCGCCTTAGCGATAGTGCTCTTTCCTGCACCCGCAGGCCCGTCAATTGCGACATTATAACTCATGTTTTACCCTCTTTCTAATATTTCTATCTATGACTGCTGGCAACCGGAGAGATATCCCGTAGACCAAGCGATCTGCAGATTAAATCCTCCCGTCATGGCATCCACATCCAGAACCTCCCCCGCAAAGGAAAGCCCTCTCACCAGCTTGGACTCCATGGTGGAAGGATTGATATCCTTGACCGAGACACCGCCCTGCGTGATGATGGCCTCGGCAAAGGAGCGTGTCCCCGTTACAGTCAGGGGAAACTCCTTAGTCAGCTCCAAAAGCCTCCGGCGCTCCTCCCTGGTCACCTCGTTGATCTGCTTGTCCGGATGGATCTCCGACAGTCTTACCATCACCGGTATCAACTTCGCCGGAAACAATCCTCCCAATGCATTCTTAAACTGTTTATTTTTCTGCCCCTCAAAATCCCGAAGAAGCCGCTTATCAAGCTGCTCCGGATCAAGCGCCGGTTTTAAATCAATGTAGAGCATCACATCGTCGCTCTTCCGTCTCCCATAAAAACTGCTGGCGCTCAAGATCAGGGGGCCGCTCACTCCAAAATGGGTGAAGAGCATCTCGCCAAAGCCCTGATAAAGCTCTTTTTTACCGTTCACCATGCGCACAGCGACATTCTTAAGGGAAAGTCCCATCAGCTCCCCACACCAGCTCTCCCGCACCTCCAAAGGAACCAGCGCGGGCCTTGGCAAAGTCAACCCATGCCCCGTACTCTCCGCAAAACGGTAACCATCCCCGGTAGAACCGGTGGAAGGATAGGATATCCCACCGGTACAGACAATACACCGGTCGGACTCGATCGTCTGTCCACCCGCCAGCCGGACACCCGTACACACGGTCTGATATCCTTTTTGGGCAGACGCTTCATCCTGTACTGTCTCCTGTGGTGGCAATGGGCGTGTAAGTAATTCTTTTACTTCCGTATGGAGTCGCACCTCCACACTCCGCCTCTTCACTTCTCTTTGCAGCGCTGCGATAATATCGGAGGAATGATCCGATACCGGAAAAACTCTCTCTCCCCGCTCAATCTTCAAAGGACAGCCTGCTTTCTCCAAAAGTTCCATGACCGCCCGGTTGTCAAACTGATAAAAGGCGCTGTAGAGAAACTTGCTGTTGGTGCACACGCTCGCAAAAAAACCGTCCATATCCGCCGCATTGGTCACATTGCAGCGTCCTTTGCCGGTGATAAAGAGTTTTTTGCCCAGCTTTTCATTCTTTTCCAGCAAGAGAACCTCATTCCCTGCATCTGCCGCAGCGATGGCCGCCATCATACCGGCTGCCCCACCACCGATCACAATTACTCTGCGCATCTATTTCTCGTCGTCCTGTCTTCTAAGTGAATAATTCAAGATGGGTTCATCGTTGATAAAGTCGATCTCGTCGTTCAAATATACCTGATAGTTGTTCCAGGTCTCCTCCAACATCTCCAGATTACGCTTCACATCCTGAGGGCATTTCAGGCACAGTGCCACCACCAGAGCGTTGATCACGCTTAGAGGCGCTACAAGGGAGTCCACAATGGACACCATGTCGCTTCTGGCAAAAAGATTGCAGGAAGAATACAGGTTCATGGGAGAATGCACAGTATCGGTGATCGCGATCACCTTGGAGTTCCTGTCATTGGCAAACTCCATCGCCTTCAATGTACGCATGGAATATCTGGGAAAACTGATACCGATAAAGCAGTCTTTCTCGCTGATGCGGATCATCTGCTCAAAAGTTTCCGTCACGCTGGTGGTTTTTAAGAGCACCACATTTCCGCGGATCATATTTAGATAAAAGTGAAGAAATGCTGCCAGAGGCTCGTTGCTGCGGAGTCCCATGATATAGATAGTCTCCGCCTCCAAAATGATATTGACCGCCGTCTCAAAGGCCGCCGGATCCAGATTATGTATAGTGTGCTGCAATTTCTCTATATCGGCCGTGATCACGGAAGTCAGGATCTCGGACTGAGTGCTTCTGCCATACTTGGCATCCATCTTCTGGATGTTGCTGAGCTTTCCCTGAATACACTCCTCCAACGCTTTCTGAAATTCCGGATAACCGGCATAATCCAGACCTGACGCAAAACGTACCACGGTGGACTCGCTGACTCCCAACGTTTCCCCCATCCGGGCTGCCGTCATGAAAACTGCCTGATCATAATGCTCCAGAATATAACCGGCGATCACTTTGTGGCTTTTGCTCATGTGATCGTACCGCTCCTGTATTCTGCTCAAAACATCATACTGTTTCTCCATGCTTCCAAACGCTCCTTATCATGCCCCTTGACTTCCGGCAAAATCCTCATAGGAACGCTCCAAAAGCTCCATTGTCTCCACGTCGGAGAGATCGTAATCCCCGGTCAGGGTCATGCATGCCGCACCGTGGATAAAGATCCACATGCGCATAAACAGGGCGCTGGGATCCTTACATCCCGCCGCTCTGGCCAGATTGACCTCGTACACCACATTGCCGCCGGGACCGTTCAAAAGCTCGTACATACTCTTTCCCCTAGTGCTTCCGGACACAAAGAGAAGTTCAAACAAATGCTTTTCCTTCTTTGCAAAAGCAATATAAGCCATTCCAAGGTTGGTAAAGGGGGCTTTTCCTGTTCTGGGATAGAGGCTGTAATAGTCCTGAAAAAAATCTGCTGCTTTCAAAAAGACTGCATCCCACAGCTCCTCCATGTTTTTGTAGACACGGAAAATAGGCTGTGTGGAACAGCCTGCTTTTGCGGCTACCTTTCTGGCAGTCACATTGGAAAAGCCTTCCTCCCTTGTCATGGCGAAAGCCGTGTCCAAAATTTTGTCAATCGTGATCGTCTCCTTACGAGCCATATCCTTATCTTTCCTTCCTTGGTACCCCTTTTACGGCAAAACCTCTATAACACTTGTTATTCTAGTTGGTGTAAGTGGATGTTGTCAAGAGCGATTTGCACAATTTCTGTAAAAGGAACAAAAATTGTGTTTTTATTAATTTATAGACACAAGATGATGTATAGTTAGTTGTCGAGAATCAGCTTTATCTGATCGCTCTTAACAGCACTATGCTCCACACGGGTGTTGTAAGCAAGGACAGTACTGTGGTGGTAACGACACATTTGCTGGCATAAGCTGCATCTCCCTCATACTTTGCCGCAAGGATCGCCGTAGTACTGGCGGCAGGCATTGCAGCAAGCAGAACCGACACACCGGTCACAAGCGAGTCAATATGTAAGAGCACACAGCCTCCGTAAACCAGCAGAGGGATCAACAAAAGCCTCAGCCCGGAGAAGAGAAAAATGGATCTCTCCAACATATCTTTCGGCTTTACATCCGCCAGTATGGTGCCTATGACCAGCATGGACATAGCCGTATTACAGTTCCCTATATCCTTTAATGCAGAATCTAAAAAGGACGGCAGTTTTACCTGCGTCAGCATAAATATCAGACCAACAGCCACCGCAATAATGCAGGGATGAGTGATGACCCGTTTAAACACACTCTTTCTATCGGTGCCCTCCGTAAAGTAGGACACCCCCGCGGACCACATGATGATCCTCTGAGGGATCAGATAGACGGAAGCCAATGCCAGCCCCATGCTGCCAAACACGCCTTCCGCCACAGGGTTTCCCAAGAAGCCCGCATTAGATGCCACAGTGGCGTACTGCAAGACTTTCCTATGTTCCGGCATCATACGATCATAAAACAGCTTCGCAAACACCGCGCAGACCACCTGTATCAGCACTGAGACCAGAAACACCACGCCAAAGTTTTGCAAGGTATTTTCATCAAACTCTATCATAAAAGATTTTACTATATTGCAGGGCAGGATCAGATAGATCACCAGGTCGGTGAGGTTCTTTTTCCCTTCCCCGGAGATCCAGTTTTTCTTCCGAAACAGCAGACCGATCGACATGATCAAAAACATTCTAAGTTGTAATGAAATCAATTCCGTAGTTCCCATACCTAATCCGTTCCTATATTCTTTAAATGGCATATTTGTAACTATTCAGAACCCCATGGGATAACCTTTCTCCTTTTTATGAATGGCTGTGGGATTCCCTGCTTAAAATATTACCATCTTTTCTCTGCCTTTACTACAGAATCTTACAAACCTTTCATTCAGTTCTTCATGTCTTATATATTTTGTGTTATAATATGCTACAGGGTTTTTCTTCCCCTGTCTTTCAATTTTCAGGGCTTATAGGAAACAAAGCTACATTTGAGGAGGTTTTCATGATGACTTTTAGCAATAGAAAAAAGATTGGCCATAATATTTTGATCTCCATAATAATTATCGTATTTATCATAGCTTCATTGCTGCTTTTCATGCGCACGAACACCCGGCGCATCATAAGTCAGAACGAGAGCTATATCGCCGATGCCACAATTCTTTCGGCCGACCACGTCAACAATCGTTTTGCGTCTAAACTCAGTAATATCCAGATGATCGCGGCTTTGTACGGTGAAGCCATGGACAGCCCGACAGTTGATACGGATGCGATCATGGAGCTCTGCCCGCAGGGTTATTTTGACCACATCAACTTCATTCCGGCTGACGGTCAGTACCCCACCCCTACCGGGGAGACAGTTGACCTTACGACGCGTGAGTCCTATATCAACGGAATACAGGGGATTAGTGGTGTCTGTACCGCTGATGACTATTGGGCCACAGGATCCGCTGTGCTTTCCTTCTACACGCCGATGTATTACAACGGCAAAATTATTGGTGTTCTCTGCGGCTTATATGATACCAAAGGAATTGAAAGCATTATTTCCAATGAATTTTTCGGTGTGACAGCAAGCGTTTATCTCTGTGCCGGAGATGGTACAGTAATCACTGCTGCAGGCGATGATTCTCCTCCCGATAACATATTGGAAGCTGCCAGAGCTTCTGATAACTTTTTTGGCAAAACGCAGGATTCGTTTTTTCAGTCTTTTGCAAATCACGAATCATACTCGTTCAGTTATAAAAATCATTTTGAAACGGAAAATGCCTATATTGCCGCTCTCGATTACAATGACTGGATCCTGGTACAAAGTTTTCCGGTACAGATCACTGCCGATATGCTCCATAGGGCAAACAATGCCGGCATCATGTTATGCTGCTGCATTATCTTCTCGTTTCTCATCTATATCGTCTTCCTTATGATCATAAAGAGACAAACTGAGATCAGCCTGACAAACGAAAACGAGGAGATCAGCAACATTGTCGAGAGTGTTACCGCTGTTTTCAGCCGTTTTGCAGTCGTAGATCTAAAGAATGATAATTATTATTATGTTGCAAAGACAGACGGAATGCCGCCCAAAGGAAAGTATACCGATCTCATTCAATATATGAGCCAGTTCTATATTCCTGAGAAAGATTATGTTCCTATGTCTGAGGTGGTCATGCCGGAACATATTCAGGAAACCATGACGGAGGATCTGGCGTATCTCCAATATGAATACCATATCAACAGAGGAATTGATAAATGGGAGAATCTCTCCCTCATATGCTTAAAACGTGAAAACGGCAAGCCGATCTCCATTCTCTATGCGGTTCAGGATATCACAGAGCGCAAGCATAAGGAGCTCGAAAGCAGGATTGCCCTTCAGGAAGCTTTCGATGCGGCAGAAGCTGCCAATAATGCAAAAAGTGAATTTCTTTCCCGAATGTCTCACGATATTCGCACACCTATGAATGCCGTTATGGGTATGACGGCTGTTGCGGCTATGCATATTGATGATAAAGAGCGGGTTACAGACTGTCTTAATAAGATCACTGCCTCAAGCCGCCATTTGCTGGCACTCATCAATGATATCCTTGATATGTCTAAAATCGAAAGCGGCAAGGTTACGCTCTCCGAAGAGTCATTCAACCTCTCGGAAATGACAGAAGGCATCCTTGCCATTATGCAGCCGCAGATTAAGGCCAAAAACCAGCAGCTCAATGTTCGGACATCCAATATCGTTCACGAGGATCTAATTGGCGATACACTTAGATTAAGACAGGTTTTCGTCAATATCATGGGCAATGCTGTAAAGTTTACCCCTGATGGAGGAAGCCTTTCCCTGGACATATGCGAACTTGATTCCCGAATTCCGGGAAAAGCCTGCTATGAATTTGTGTTCGCTGACACCGGGATCGGTATGGAGCAATCCTTCATCAATGAAATTTTTGAACCTTTTTCCCGCTCAAAAAATCCAAACTCTCAAAAAATTGAGGGTACCGGATTAGGTATGGCCATTGCGAAAAATATTGTAAATATGATGAACGGAGATATCAAGGTTGAGAGCAAGGTCGGGGAAGGCTCAAAATTCACAGTGCGCGTTTTTCTCACGATCCAGGAGCTGAAAGAAACAGATAACTCTTCCCTTAGATCACTTAAAATTCTTGTTGCTGATGACGACCGGGAATCCGCGGAAAGTATACGAGAAATTTTAAACGACATTGGCGTGGATGCGACAAGTGTGTTAAACGGTGAAGATGCGGTCGCTGAGATCATCCGCCACCATGAGGTCGGGGAAGACTTTGCAGCGGTGATCCTGGATTGGCAGATGCCGAATATGGATGGTGTGCAGGTTACCACTGAAATTCGTCAGAAAGTGGGCGACGCAATTCCGATCATCATCCTTTCCGCCTACGACTGGACGGATATTGAACAGGAAGCCAGAGATGTCGGCGTAAATGCGTTTGTCGCCAAACCTTTATTCCGTTCACGTCTTATTTATGTCCTCAAATCCATAATTGAGCAGGCAGATCGGTTACATAGTACAGAAACCAATCTCCAAAATGAAGATAAATTCAGCGGCAAGCGTATTCTTTTGGTAGACGATATTGAACTAAACCGGGAGATCGCATGTGAACTGCTGACCATGAATGGCATACTGGTTGAATGTGCGTTTGACGGTCAAATGGCAGTGGATACCATCACGGAAAAGCCAGAGCATTATTATGATCTGGTCTTTATGGATATTCAGATGCCAAATATGAACGGCTATGAAGCGACAAGAGCTATCCGGGCTTCCGGCCGGGAAGATTTAAAGACAATACCTATTGTTGCTATGAGTGCCGACGCGTTTTCAGATGATGTTTATAGATCAAAGGAATCCGGCATGAATGAACACATATCAAAGCCGATTGACATTCCAAAACTTATGGAAGTATTGGAAACATGGCTGACACCAAATTAGAGGCAATCGGTCAATCATATCCTGATAAATTTGATATGCAAAGAAGCGGACAGCATACACCGAAAGAGTATGCTGTCCCTTAAATTTTCCTTAGTGTACTGACACACTAATAATCAAACTTCCCCTCATTCTTCTCTTCGAGCGCCTTTATCAAATGATACGTCATCTCATTATAAGGCACCGAAATTCCTAATTCCTTCCCCATTTTCATCACCGCTCCGGCAAACATCCCTACTTCCGTGGGTCTTTCTGCATCCAGATCCTGAAGCGTAGAATATCTCGCCCGCTTCGCCGACGGACTGCTGCTCCCCGCACCGTCTGTAGGCTTGGAAATATCAATCCCCTTGGCGGCGGCCACTGCAACCACTTCCTCCCGCAGTTTTTCAGAAATATATGCCACATGCTCACTATCCTCATAGGCGCCTACTCCACAGCCAATAATTGCCTGCGGCTGATTCCTGCTGACATTCAGGGCAAATTTATACCAAATCTGCGTGAGGATATCCGACACCACATGAAAACTTAAAGCAGTTCCCTCAAAGACCTCTGCAATGGCCTCCAGTCTCTCCGTACTCGTGCCTTCCTCCACTTCCCCGAAAAACACTCCCGACGTGGAAGGTCCGTCAAACACCACCTGATCCCCCTTCCGCTCCGAGGCAATCTTCATCACGGAATAGATCAAATGCTCCTTTCCAATCCGCTCCCCGATAACCTCTTCGCTGTCCACACCGTTTAAAAGACTCATTACCACCGTATGCTCTCCTACGATCTTCTCAATCATAGGAAGCGATTCTTCCAAACTGCCATACTTCGTCGCCACAAGCAAAAGATCCACGCCTGCCGCCTCCTCCGGCGTTCGCACATTTAACGCATACTTTCTTCCGTTGATCTCTATTCCATCCCGCAGAAGCCGCTCCCTGCGCTCGCCCTCCGCGATCACCCAGAGTCTCTCTCCCAGTTTCTCTGAAAGTCCCCATATAAAATAACCTCCGACAGCTCCCGCTCCCAAAATTGCCACCGTATTGATCGTCATCTCTTTCCTCACAATCCTTTTCCCTCAATGTCCATGCCGCCCGGAAAATTCCAGTGCCAGTCCGGTCAGGCATGTATCCTCATACTTGCTCCCGGGATAGACATCCACAATCTCAAATCGAAAACCGATCTCCCCGTTTCCAACCGCGAGAATATCCCCCTCAGGCAATGTAAAGTACTGTGGTTTTATCGTGTCCTCCAATTCCAGATAAGCATAGGGCTGATCCTCCACATACATTAAGAGGGTCTTGACCCGTCCGTTCTCCTCCCAAGTTTTATCGTTCTTTGCGTAGCCGTTTACCACACCCACTTCCAGATACCTCATATATCCGTCATAAGGATAGCCATAGTCATCTGTAGCACCAAGCATCCACCAGAGATCACGATGATAAGCGCCCCAATCTGTAGCGACGTCATAGACAATAGATTCACCGATTCCCGCTCCCTCTGCTCCCTCTGCCCAAGCATCCGCTCTGGATAATGAACGCAAATTGTCTGCGGAATATCTATCGCTGGAAGATGCAAGTGTGGAGGAAGCCACAAGCTGCCTCTCCATGGATCCCGCACAGAAATCCCCGCAGGGAGCATGCCATTCCGGCCAGCCAAAATCTGTGGCGTCCTCCGAATATTCCATGCTGTTAAAATGCTCGTCGTCCGCACTTTCCCCATAAAAAAACTCCTCCACCTGCGGTGTCAAATGCAATATTTCCTCCGGATAACGGATGATCGGCGTCTTATCCATCTCTGTAAAATCAACATTGGCGACTGCCACAAAGCCGTTTTTCTCCGCGTGATCCGCCACAAGATTTTCCCCTTCTTCCAACTCCCCTTCATAACAGAAATAAAAAGGCTCCTCACACCCCGCAAAGGCATCCTTCCCGATCACACAAGCCGTATTGGGAAAAAGTACTTTGTACAACCTCTCATTTCCCCAAAAGGCGCCCTCTCCAATCACCTCCACAGTCTCCGGAAGTATTATCTCCCAAAATTTCAGTCCTGTAAAAGCACGAGCGCCAATCTCCCTCACCGGAACACCTCCCAATTCCTCCGGAATCTCCAATTCCGATCGGGAGTGCCACTTTTTATATCCCTCCTCCGTCATACCGGTAACCACCGCATAAGACCCACTGTCTGTTTCCTTCACCTCATAAGTAAAATATTCTACCTCCTGCTCCGCCTGCGGCACGATTTCCTGTAAATCATTTTCCTCCAAGATTTCCTGATATACAGACTGCTCACTCTGCTCGTCACCCGGAAACTCTGCTCTATTTCCGCACGCAGTAAACAGCAAAACCAATGCAGCGGATATTCCTAAAATTCTAACCCTATTCATTCCACTCATCATTTTCACCTATCCCACATCTCCACTCATTCTATCCGTGCCATGCCTTGTCACTTACTATCACGTCCTTCTTTTCGCCGCGACTCAGCCGCAGGGGTAATGTCCTTTCCGCCGACCTTGCGAAGGTTCCCCATTTTTCTTACGTGCCGGTCAATTATTCAGGGCAAAACGGGCACGATGTTCGTTTTAGCAAGATATGCGCATGGATGCGCCACATCTTGCGGCCCGTCCCACGCCATAAACTTCCCCGGCGCGTTAGAAAAATACGGAACCGCAGCCAGCGGTGGAAAGGACATTGCCCCTGTGGCGGCTGCCCGGCAAAAACATCCTCACCCTTATTATACCAAAAACAGCGACAGATTTCACCTCCGAAATCCATCGCTGTTTTTCATTTCCCTATACGTCTATAGAAAACACTTGTTATTCTTTACACAGGATAAGCCCCTGTCTTCGTATCAGCCTGAGACATATCAACCTTCTCCTGCTGTGCCTGACGATACTTGAAGAAATCAGTAGCAACCTGAGGGAACAATGCATAGCTCAGCACGTCCTCATCCTGCTGCTTCCACTCCTTCATCTCGCTCTCCAGCTTAGAAAGCTCATTCTCCAAAGTATCCGCATAACGGCAGGTGATGCGCTCCTCGCCGGGGATAACTTTGTCGATAACCTCCTGGCTCATGGGCTTTACGGTCTGGCCGTACTCGCCGCGAAGCATACCCTTGGTCTCCTTGGTAGCAACCTTGTATCTCTCGCCCATCAGCACATTGAATACCGCCTGCGTGCCGACAATCTGGGAAGAAGGGGTAACCAGAGGGGGCTCACCCAGATCCTTACGAACCTGAGGGATCTCTTTCAGCACATCGTAATACTTATCCTCCGCATTCTGCTCCTTCAGCTGGCTCACCATGTTGGAGAGCATACCGCCGGGTACCTGATACAAGAGAGTCTTGATATCAACGCCCATAACTCTGGGATTGAGCAGACCGCTCTTCAAACACTCATCCCTGTAAGGACGGAAGTAGTCAGCGATCTCAGCCAGCAGATTCTGGTCGAATCCGGTATCGTAAGGAGTCCCCTTAAAGGTCTCAACCATAACCTCAGTAGCAGGCTGGGATGTTCCCATTGCGAAAGGACTTATCGCGGTGTCTATCACGTCCACACCTGCCTCTACCGCTTTCAGATAAGTCATACCTGCCACACCGGAGGTGTAGTGGGTGTGCAGCTGGATGGGCAGCTTGGTAGCACTCTTCATGGCAGAGATCATTTCGGTTGCCTTGTAGGGAACCAAAAGTCCTGCCATATCCTTGATACAGATAGAATCTGCACCCATCTCCTCAATCTTTTTAGCCATGCTGGTCCAGTACTCCAGCGTATAAGCATCGCCCAGTGTGTAAGACAGAGCGATCTGTGCGTGTCCTCTGCCCTCCTTCACCTTGAAACGGTTGGTGGCGTTTACCGCCTCCTGCAGATTGCGCAGGTCGTTCAGACAGTCGAAGATACGGATGATATCAATACCGTTGGAGATAGACTTCTGTACGAAGTAATCCACCACATCATCCGCATAAGGTCTGTAACCCAAAATATTCTGTCCGCGGAACAGCATCTGCAGTTTCGTATTCTTGAAACCGTCGCGCAGCTTTCTCAGTCTGTCCCAAGGATCTTCCTTCAGGAAACGAAGGGAAGCGTCGAACGTCGCACCGCCCCAGCACTCTACGGAGTGATAGCCAACCTTATCCATCTTATCGATGATGGGAAGCATCAGTTCGGTAGGCATTCTGGTCGCAATCAGAGACTGGTGAGCATCACGCAAAACGGTTTCCGTAATTTTAATCGGTTTCTTAACTTGTTCTGACATTTACGAATATCCTCCATATAATATTTAATCAAAAAACTCCAAAGATCGCCATAAAGGTACCGGCTGCTACCGCAGTTCCAATAACACCTGCTACGTTAGGTCCCATAGCGTGCATCAGCAGGAAGTTGGTAGGATCCGCCTCCGCACCCACTTTCTGGGATACGCGGGCTGCCATAGGCACCGCGGACACACCGGCGGAACCAATGAGCGGGTTCACCTTGCCCTTGGTGGCAATACACATGATCTTACCGAATACAACACCGGCCGCCGTACCGAACATAAATGCGACCAGACCCAAAACCACGATCTTGATGGTGTCCCAGTTTAAGAATGCCTCGGCACTGGTGGTAGCACCTACGGAGGTGCCCAGCAGGATTACCACGATATACATCATTGCATTGGAAGCGGTCTCGGTCAACTGTCTCACCACACCGGACTCTCTAAACAGGTTGCCAAGCATCAACATTCCAACCAAAGGTGCCGTGGTCGGAAGGATCAGGCACACCACGATGGTAACGATGATGGGGAACAGAATCTTCTCCAGCTTGGATACGGGACGAAGCTGCCCCATCTTGATCTGCCTCTCCTTCTCGGTGGTGAGCAGCTTCATAATGGGCGGCTGAATAATCGGTACCAGCGACATATAGGAGTATGCCGCCACAGCGATAGGTCCCAGAATAGCAGTCTGCCCCAGCTTGCTCGCCAGGAAGATAGATGTAGGGCCATCCGCACCGCCAATAATGGAGACCGCAGCTGCAGCCATGTCGTTGAATCCCAATCCAATCGCTCCAAAGTACGCCGCAAAGATACCAAACTGTGCCGCTGCACCCAGAAGAAAGCTCTTGGGATTGGCGATCAGCGGACCGAAATCCGTCATGGCGCCCACCCCCATAAAGATCAGGGACGGTAAGATCGCCCATTCGTCTAATTGGTAAAAGTAGTACAGCAATCCGCCTGTGCCGTTGGCTGCGTCCTCAGGATGGATCATGATGTCGGGATAAATATTTACCAGCAACATACCGAACGCGATGGGTACCAACAAGAGCGGCTCAAACTCATGACGGATAGCCAAATATAGGAAAACACACGCAACGGCGATCATGACATAGTTTCTCCAATCCAGATTGAAGAACGCTGTCTGATGCACCAGGTTGCTAAACGTAGAAACTATATATTCCATTTTTTAACCTCCTGTCTCTGTTTTGCCTTAGTTTCCAATCATATCTGATTAGTTTAAGGTTGCAAGCAGAGCACCGGCCTCAACGGAATCGCCCACTGACACATTGATGCTTGCCACAGTGCCGTCCTGAGGAGCAACCACGGGAATCTCCATCTTCATGGCCTCCACAATGACTACAGCGTCACCCTTCTTCACGGCCTGACCAACGTTTGCCTCAATCTTGAACACCTTACCGGCTGCACCGGCCTCGATCTTCACGCTGCCGGCTGCACCGCCTGCTGCAGGTGCTTTAGCAGGGGCCGCCTTGGGAGCTGCCTTAGGCGCTGCGGGAGCCTTCGCTGCCACAGGTGCACCGGTGGATGCGCCCTCTTCTACTACTACATCATATACGTTTCCGTTGACGGTAATGGTATAATTTTTCATTTTTCATTCCTCCAAATATAATTTTTAGCGTCTTGCGCGATTAACCTTGTGAATAGAGCGAACGACAAAGCCGTCCGTGGAAGCTGCACCCTCATATGCCGCTATCGCCGCCGCAAGGACTGCCACCAGTTCCAGATCATCAGAGAGATCCTCTGTCTCCTCATAGTCTACGACCTGAGCCACGCTGTTGTTGATACCGGTGTTCTGCACTTCCTCTTTTTTCTTCTTTGAAAACGTCTCCTGAAGCTTCGGAATTACCTTGAAACAGGAGATAATAATGCTGATCAGGATCAACACGATAAACACAGTGCCCATGCCGATCAGAGTATTTAGCGCTGCGTTGCCCATCAGCTCCCCCATGCCGGAAATCGGGTTCAAGGCAGCGGACTCCAGAACCAGAAATCTATCGTTGGAGAAGATCACTTCCGCCTCCGCATCTTTCCCGGAGCCCTGAATCTGCACGTGGACAATGATCTGATCATCGTCTATGACAGCATCCGCATCACCGATGGCAACGATCTTACCCACGCTCTCCAGACCGGACCGGAAGGAATCAACTGCACCCAGGAACGCATATCCCTCCGTCACAACACCGTGGTCGTTCGCAATGATATATGCGACCTCCTCCGCGGTGTATTCGCTCAGGTCATCGCCCCCCGGAACTGCGTACTTCTCAAGCAAAGGTATAATAGTATCTGATGCAAGCTCCTTCGCGTCGGCAACCTTCTGGGCCTCGTAGTCGGACAATACTTCCTCACTTCCACAAGCGGTCAATCCGAAGATGCAGGTAATCATACATACCAAAGCAATCCATTTCTTCATCTTATAATCACCCTTTCTAGACTGTTCCGTGTTTTTTGTCGGGACGATCCTCGCGCTTTGTGAATAACATCTCAAAGGCGCCGATCACATATTTTCTGGTGTCAGCCGCATCGACGATCTGATCCACATATCCTCTCTTGGCAGCGCTGGTCACATTGAGGGCAAGCGCCTCATACTCTGCCGCCTTCTCATCGATTACCGAAGCTCCCTGTCCGTCGTACATGATCTTGGCAGCCAGCTTGCTGTCCATGGTGCCGATCTTGGCATCGGGCCACGCGATCGTGATATCTGCACCGATAGCTTTGGAGTTCATTGCCACATACGCGGTGCCGTACGCCTGTCCGATGACCACGTTCACCTTGGGAACCGTAGCATTGGCAAAGGCATATGTCAGCTTTGCAACTGCCTTTGCGATGCGCTTCTCGGAGCACACAGTAGCTTCATAACCTTTCACATTGGTGAGCGTCAGAACGGGAATACCGAATGCGTCACAGAAGTTTACAAAGTCCGCTGCCTTCTCACTGCCCTTTGCAGTCAGCACAGCATCCAGCTTCTCGGAAACCTTGCCATCCTCGTCAACCACTTCGGAGCGGTTAGCCACGGCACCTACAGTCACACCGTTTAAACGAAGGAAACCGGTCACCATCTCCTTGGCATAGCCGGCCTTCACCTCAAAGAAATCATTGTTGTCTGCCAGAATGGACAGTGCAATGGAGGTGTCACCCACACAGTTAGCCAACTCTGCATTTGCCCGGTTCAGATCGTCCGTGCACTCGGCAAGACTCACCGTGTCCTCGTTGTTGGCGGGTAAAAAGCTCACCAGGTCTCTGATCTTTGTATAGATGGAAGCCTCGTCGGCAACTACATCCACGATACCGCTCTCCTCGGACTGGAACTTTGCAGAGGAAGTGTCATTTCTGGAAATTTCGTTGCCGTCCAATGCATTAGGAGCGTTGACAAACAGCTTTGCGCTCTTCTCCTCCATGAAAGTGAAGTCCGTCAGGGTGGAGAACAGAGCCAATCCACCGCCGCAGGTTCCAAAGATTGCGGTGATCTGAGGGATCACACCGGAAGCCAACGTCTGCTTTAAATAGATCTCACCGAACGCTGCCAGCGCATCCGTCGCCTCCTGAAGCCTAAGTCCTGCACAGTCGATCAAACCGATAACAGGGGATCCAGTCTTCATGGCCAGATCATAGAGGTTCACGATCTTCTTGGCGTGCATCTCACCGATGGTGCCGTTCAAAACGGCTGCATCCTGGCTGTACACATACACAAGATTACCGTCGATAACTCCATATCCGGTGACTACGCCATCCGAAGGAGTTTCCGTTGGTTTCTGATTAAAATCAGTGGCTCTTGCCGTGACAAGTCCGCCGATTTCAACGAAACTGTTGTCGTCGAGTAAAGCTGTAATTCTTTGACTCGCTTTTGAAGTAGTACTCATGCTTTCAGCCCTCCATTTATAATAAATTAAAACATATTAACGCTTATAGAAGTATACCATAAAAAAAGCAACTCGCAAAGAACGAATTGCATTTTTTTTCATAAAATTTACATTTTTTTGCAGAAGTGTCTCTAAGGCAGACAAAACCTCTCGCGAATCTGTTCTACGCACCAGGGCAGGTCGATCTTCTCCACGGACTGTGTAGTGACGATCTTCTCCGTATAGTAAACCTTATCGTCCACCAGATAGCTGATGTCTCCCACTACCGTTCCGGCTTGAACCGGAGCATCCAGCCTCTCTTTTACATTGCAGATCACCTGTACCTCCTCGTCCTCCCGAAGTAGAAGTCCCGCCACGTTCTTATCGTCACTTGCCCCGACTCCCCTGCCTATGATCACCACATCCGTGTACGCCGTACCTCCCAAAACGTCGGTCTGTCCCCCCGCTACAAGAATGGGATTAAGAGTACTCTCATCAAAAGCCACACCGTCCTCCAGAAAACTGCGGTAAAAATAATGATCGATCCCGTACTGCATCAGTTCTTTGGTATCGCTCCACTTGTAGTTTTTATTGTTGGGCCAGCCACAGGCTAGAAGCGCCACCACAAAAGTCCTGCCGTCCCGCTCCAGCGATCCGACATAGCAATATCCCGCCTTGTTGGTGAATCCGGTCTTTCCGGAGAGCGCACCCTCCATCATGGACAGAAAGGAATTGTGATTTGCACAGACAAAGCTCCTGCTGTTTGCACTAAAGGTATAGCTTGGCGTGCGGGTGATCTCCAAGAAGAGATCTCTCTGTGGGGACTCTTTGATGCAGTAGGACATGATCCGCGCCAACTCTGCCGCCGTGGTACAGTGTTCCTTTGTGACTGTCTCCCCGTTCTCCAAAGTGATCGTCTCCGTGGCATCCAGCCCGTTCGGAGTGATGAAATAGGTCTGAGTGCATCCCAGCTCCGCTGCTTTTTTGTTCATCAGCGCCGCGAAGGCCGCCACCGCCTCCTTGCTCTCCTCCGACGTAAACGCTCCCGTATCCTTCTCCTGGAGTTTTGGTGAAAGATATTGTTTCCCTATGTACTCGGCCAGCGCCACCGCCGAATCGTTGTGGGACTCTAACATCAGGGAGAATAGAAGATCCCGCACCTGATACTGCTCACCTGTCCGCAGATACAGTTTCACCTTAGGCATGCTGGACGCATAGGCCGACACCGTCAGCATATCGTCCAGATTCCCGTTTTCCAGCACCGTGATGCAGGTCATGATCTTGGTGGTGCTGGCCATAGGCATCGGTGTGTCCTGATCCTTACCGTAGAGAACTCTGCCGGAGTCCGCGTCCATCAATACTGCCGCCGTGGCGTACAGGGACAGTTCGGCCGCAGCACTCTCACCTTCCCCTTCGGCAGACGCAGCCACACCAATCTGCCCAAAAAGCAAAAGGGCACAAAGAAAGCCCCCTATGATCCTCTTAAACCGCATACACATTTTCCCGGTTTTTTTAATCATATGAGGCTTTTGATCCCTCTATTCCAGGTTTTCTTCCTGCAGACACATTTTGTCCGCGGTACTACACTATGTCAGCACACTATACATCCAACTGCAGTTGTATCTCTTCCTCCGCCTGCTTTTTAAATTCTTCCAGCTGCACGGGATTTAACTCCGGCAACTCATCCAGACTTTTGACTCCAAAACAGCGAAGAAATTGCTCCGTGGTTCCAAAAAGAAGCGGTCTTCCGGGTGCATCCAGTCTGCCAAGCTCCGTGATCAGATCGTACTCCAACAGTTTGTTAATGGCATGGTCACAGCTGACACCTCGCACACGCTCTACCTCAATCCTCGTCACCGGTTGTTTATAGGCGATAATAGACAAGGTCTCCAGAACAGTGTCTGTCAGAACCATCTTCCTCGGTGCCTTAGCGATCTTGATCAGATACTCGTACATCTCCGCCTTTGTGCAGAGCTGCACCGCATTTTCGAACTGGGTCAGAAAAATTCCTCTATCCTCTCTCTCATATTTCTCAGCCATCCCCTGCAAGATCTCTCTGGTAATGTTTACATCTTCCTCTATGACATCGGCTAATTTACTGATCTCCACGGTTTCTCCCATGGTAAACAAAATTGCCTCTATCGCAGCCTCTGCTTTGGTCCTATCCATCTTTTCTCTCTCTTCTCCATCCGCCCCTACGCAACATTAGAGGTGATCATGATATCATCAAATATGTTCTCCTGACTGATCGTGATCTTGCCAATCTTCATCAGTTCCAAAATGATCAGAAAAGTCACAATGACCTCCATCCTGCTTTTCTGCTTCTCCAAAAGTCTGCGAAAGCTGAAGCTTTTGTGCTCTCTGGCATACGCTTCCACATACAGAGTCTTCACATCCATGTCGATCTCGTCCTTCTCAATATTGCCATACTGACTTCGGATGGGATCGATCTTGTCCTCCTGCTTTCGGATGATAGACTTAAAGATCTCATGGAGCTTATTCAGGTTCAGATCGCCTATCAATTCCTCGTAATCGATAGGCTGCCTATAAGCCGCCACCTCCTTAGGAAGATGCTGCTCTCTATACAAGTTCCTCGATGCATCCACCTGCCTGTCCCTGAGTTCAAAGGACATAAACTTGTACATCTTGTACTCCAACAGCTTCTGTACCAGTTCGGCTCTGGGGTCTTCCTCCTCCCCTTCCTCATTAACTTCCTTGGGAAGAAGCATCCTGCATTTGATATCCACCAGTGTGGCCGCCATCACCAGAAACTCACTCACAATGTTCATATCCCTCTCCTGCATCTGTCGGATGTAGTCGAGATACTGCTCCGTGATCTCCACAATGGGAATATCATAGATATCTATTTTGTTCTTCTCTATCAGATGAAGCAGAAGGTCCAACGGCCCTTCAAAGGCTTCCAACTTTACGGGAATCGCCATAATTTACCTCTTTTGCCAACACACAGCATTATTATATCAGCAAATGTATCTATTTGCAAATCATTATACGGCACAAATTGTCAAACTTCCTCGGGCTCAAGATCCACCACAATAAGTTCACCCGGATTGAACAGTCGGATGGGTATCGTGTGCATGCCAAGCCCCCTGCTTAAAAGCATGGCCGTCTCTCCCTCCCGATACATGCCGCCGTCGTATTTAGGAAAAAATCTGACATTAGGTGACACTACACCTTTCTGTACAAAGGGGATCCGTACCATGCCGCCGTGCACATGTCCGGACAACACCAGATCTGCCCCCCACGCCGCATACTGAGAAAAATAATCCGGATTGTGGGCGATCAGGATCGTGTATTCTTCCCCGTTTGGCTGCCCCAATATCTGCTTTAGATAAGCAGGCTCCATATGCTGCACACGGAACCGTTTGTAATAAAACCTGTCGATCTCCGCTCCATAGACAGCCAGTCCAAACTCTGAAAGCTCCACATGGCTGTTCACCAGACGATCGATCCCGATGCTGTGAAGTCCTTCCTCGTACCGCTCTGCCATGTCGCCGTAAGTCTCCGGATATAATTTCATCCTGTGCTCATGATTTCCGTTTCCATAGTAGACAGGGTAATCCCTCGCAAGCTCCTCCATAAGATGAAGTGCAATATCCAGCTTCTTTCCGGGTCTTGCCGTGGGAATATCTCCTGCCACCAAAATAAGATCCGGTTTGCATTCCCGGATCGCCTCCAGCAGCCTCTCATTGTCCCTTCCGTACAGTTTGTTGTGAAGGTCTGCCAGCACCACCGCCCGACAGTTTTTCCTAATACGTTTGTCCGTAATCTGATATCTGGTCACTATAAATCGATTGCTGTCATAGAGCATGATCCACAAAAGTATTAAAAAAACCACGCCTATAACGATAAACAAGATGTCCAACATGCCAAAACCTTTCTGCTGTAATGGTAATGTATAAAGGCAGAGCCTCAAAAAACTCTGCCCTTATGCAGTATATCATAAATACTTCGCATTTACAAAAGGAAATAGCTCCACGCTTTTTTCAGGTAGTCGCGATAACCCGCTTTATCCACACTTTCAGAGTAGAGGATCGGCACGTTTCCAACCTCTGTACCATCCAACAGATATCTGGCGTAGCCTGCCACCGTCCCCTGCTCCAGAGGAGCTTTTGCGCTCTTTGGCAGGTCGATCACTTTCTCCATCTGATCCAACTGGCTGCCGGCAGTGTCCAAATAGCGGAATTCTCCCAGATATTGGACTGGCACCTCCTCCGCAACGCCTCCTTCCACCACAAGTGGACGCAGAGTATCCTGATTCTCATCTATGTACAGTTTGCTCACGTTGAAGCCATAGCTCAATAAGGTCTGCGCATCCTGAAAACGTTCCGTACCGGTGGGCGATCCCATAACCACTGCGATCAGATCGATCCCGTCCCTGCTCGCGGTAGCAGAAATACAGAATTGTGCCTTGCTGGTAGAACCGGTTTTTAATCCCGTGGTCCACTGATATTGTTTTAACAGCTTGTTGGTACTGTTTAAGGTAAAGTTGGTTGTTCCCTGCTTGGTCTCGTGAGTGATATCCTCCATCCAGATCTGTGTATAATCAAACACTTGCGGATATTTTGTGGTAAGCTCTCTGGACATAATAGCTACGTCCCTTGCACATGAGTAATGATCGTCGGAATCCGTCAGCCCGCAACAATCCTCAAAGTGTGTCTCCGTCATGCCGAGTGCCTCCGCCTTCTCATTCATCAACCCCACAAATGCTGCCTCCGTGCCCGCAATGTATTCGGCTACCGCCACACTGGCATCATTGCCGGAGGCAACCGTAATACATTTGATCAGTGTTTCCAGTGTCTGCGTCTCTCCATCCGCGAGAAAAACCTGTGAACCGCCCATGGAGCTTGCATAGGCGCTGGTAACCACCTTATCATCCAACCTAATTTTGCCCGCCTCCAACTGCTCAAAGGTGATGAGAAGGGTCATGATCTTGGTGATGCTGGCCGGACTTCTCCGCTCTGTGGAATTGTTCTCATAAATTGTCTGGCCGGTGGACGCCTCTATCAGAATGACGGATGGCGCGGACACGTCCAGTTCTGCCGCCTTTGCCTTGATCGCTATGGACAGGATGTTCACACTGATCAGAAACAGGGTGAGTGCAAAGGCTATTACTCTTTTCCTCAAATTCATATAAAAATGCCACACTCCCATATTCTATCTCTATTACAGAATATGGAAATGCGGCATGATTTATGACTTGTGTAAAACAGACTTTACATCAAAGTGAAATGCCCTCGAAAGCTGGATCACATAATCAATCGCCACGATAAACAGGATCACCGCTACCAGCCGTACCCCCAGATCATAATTCACTCTGTCGATCAGCCAGTAGATACCCTCATGCACAAAACCAATGACACCCAGCGCATAGAACCCCCACGCGATGGTGCTCTCCAAACAGATAATTCCCTGAAAATTAAACGGCTTCTCCTTGTAATCCCACCACAGTTCGCCAAACAGACGGATCATCGCTCTGCCGACAATATACTCAAAGATAGTTGCGAGAATCGCCCCGATCACATAGATTTTTATATATTGCCCGCGCAGGGGACTTAGGATAAGGTAACAGGAAACCGCGCCAAAACCATAGATGGGACAGAATGGGCTCTTGGCAAATCCTCTGTTGGTCAGCTTCTTATTGCAAAAGGACATGTAGACTGACTCAAGAAACCATCCTAAAATACTATACATCACAAAAGCCGCTACCAGATGATAGACATCTGTGCCCAGCACTTCTTTTGTCCACATAAACAATCATCTCCCTGTAGGATCGGAGCCTGTCCGCTCCGACACAAGACATCCTTGCGTTAAGCAATTAAACAAAGTCCCCGGCACCAAAGTCCGGGGATCATTGCTTTAGTTATATTTACGCTTTCTTGCCGCTTCAGATTTCTTCTTACGCTTTACGCTAGGCTTCTCGTAATGCTCTCTCTTACGAATCTCCTGCTGGATACCAGCTTTTGCACAGCTTCTCTTGAAGCGACGCAAAGCGCTATCTAAAGTCTCGTTTTCTTTTACGATTACGTTTGACATATCCGCACCTGACCTCCCTTCAGTCCCTCTAGTAACATGACTGATTGGGTTAATATTATGTATTGCCTTGGCACATACACACACATTATTATATCATAAAACTTTGATACGTCAACTACTTTTTTCCTGAAATTTCTATTTTTATCTTTATCCAATCTGCCCTTCCAGCACCTTGGCCGCCTCCTCAATCGCAGCCGGAATGCCGGCGGGGTTCTTGCCGCCTGCCTGCGCCATATTGGGGCGTCCGCCGCCGCCACCGCCCACAAGCGACGCAATGCCTTTGATCAGATTACCGGCGTGCGCACCGCTCTTCACTGCACCGTCCGTAGCCATAGTGATCATATTGACCTTGCCGTCCTGACTGGAAAGGAGAACGACGACACCCTCTCCCAGCTGGCCTTTAAGCTGATCGCCAAGATCGCGCAGTCCATTCATATCCACACCGTCCACACTGGTGGCAAGAAGCTTTACACCCCTAACCTCTTTCACTTGATCCATAACATCACCCAGAGCATCCTTTGCCGCCTTGCTCTTTAAAGATTCATTCTCGGAAGCAAGCGCTTTCATCTCCGCCATCACGTGCTCTGCGCGCTCCACCAGCCCCGCAGGAGTAGTCTTCAGCACTTTGCTCGCCGCCTCAAGCGTGTTCTCCAGATTCTTGTAGTAGGCGAACACTCCCCTGCCGGTCAGAGCCTCAATACGGCGCACGTTTGCCGCCACACCGTTCTCGGAAATAATTTTAAATGCAGAGATCACGCCCGTGTTGGCCACATGGGTACCACCGCAGAACTCCACAGAGAAATCCCCCATCTTTACCACGCGAACCTTCTCACCGTACTTCTCGCCAAACAGTGCCATAGCGCCGGTCTTTCTGGCTTCTTCGACATCCATGACTTGTGTTACAACAGGCAGATTCTCGGCGATCTTTTGATTCACCAGACTCTCCACCTTCTCAATCTCTTCTGCCGTCATGGGAGAGAAATGGCTGAAATCAAAGCGTAGTCTGTCACCGTCCACATAGGATCCGTTCTGCTCCACGTGGGTACCCAAAACCTCACGAAGCGCCTTCTGCAACAGATGCGTCGCAGAGTGATTCTTGCAGGTGTCTGCTCTTCTGCTGTCATCCACAGTCAGTGTAGCCGCATCACCCACCTTGATCATACCACTTGTCACGACACCGATGTGTCCCACCTTGTCGCCCACCAGCTTCACGGTGTCTTTCACCTCAAAGCTGCCGTCCTCTGTAGTGATCACGCCGATATCGCCGCACTGTCCGCCCATGGTGGCATAGAAAGGAGTCTCCTCCACAATGATGGTGCCCACCTGTCCGTCGGTGAGCGCTCCCACCACCTCTGTCTCCGTGGTGAGGGCCGTCACGGTGGAATTATGCTGCAGTCTGTCATAGCCTACGAACTTGGAGGTAATATTTACATCTATGGACTCATAGATCGTAGCATCAGCTCCCATGTAATTGGTCACCTTGCGGGCCTCCTGTGCCTTCTTCCTCTGTTCTTCCATACACGCCTTAAAACCGGCGTGATCGATGGTAAATCCTTTCTCCGCAAGAATCTCCTCAGTCAGATCTACGGGGAAACCGTAGGTGTCGTAGAGTTTAAACACATTTTCGCCGGAGAGCTCTTTTGTGCCGGAGGATTTCAGCTCCTCTTCCATCTCGCTCAGGATACTCATACCCTGATCGATAGTTCTGTCAAACTTGTCCTCCTCCTGAGTCAGATTGATCAGGATAAAGTCTTTCTTCTCCTCCAACTCCGGATAGCCATCTTTACACTCGTTTATAACGGTCTGGCTCAGGTTGGCCAAAAACTTGCCGTCGATGCCAAGAAGCCTTCCGTGTCTTGCAGCACGACGGATCAGGCGCCTGAGCACATAGCCCCTTCCCTCGTTGGAGGGCATGATGCCGTCACTGATCATAAAGGTGGAGGAACGGATGTGATCCGTGATCAGACGGATGGACACATCTTTCTCCTCATTCTCCTGATAAGCCACCCCGGCGATCTCGCAGATGCGGTCGCGGATAGCCTTCATGGTATCAATATCAAACACGGAATCCACGTCCTGGACCACCACGGCCAGACGCTCCAGCCCCATGCCGGTGTCGATGTTCTTCTGGGCAAGCTCCGTGTAATTTCCGTGCCCGTCGCTGTCAAACTGCGTGAACACATTGTTCCAGACCTCCATAAAGCGGTCACAGTCACAACCCACCTTACAATCCGGTTTGCCGCAGCCGTACTTTTCACCTCTGTCGTAATAGATCTCAGAGCAGGGCCCGCAGGGGCCTGCTCCGTGCTCCCAGAAGTTATCGCAGGCACCGTTCTCATCCCGGTAGAAACGAGTGATCTTCTCTGCCGGCACTCCGACCTCATTCACCCAGATATCATACGCCTCGTCATCCTCACAATAGATGGAAGGATAGAGCCTCTCCGGCTCCATTCCGATCACCTTGGTCAAAAACTCCCAGCTCCATGCGATAGCCTCATGTTTGAAATAATCCCCAAAAGAAAAGTTGCCCAACATCTCAAAGAAAGTAAGATGTCTAGCGGTCTTACCCACATTCTCAATGTCTCCGGTGCGCACACACTTCTGACAGGTAGTCATCCTCTTTCTGGGCGGGATCTCCTGTCCGGTGAAGTATGGTTTCAAGGGAGCCATGCCTGAGTTAATGATAAGCAGACTGTTATCGTTGTGAGGTACAAGGGAATAACTGTTCTTCTTCAGATGATCCTTGCTCTCAAAAAATTCAAGGAACATTCTTCGCAATTCATTTACACCACGTTTCTGCACGGTTTTATCCTCCATAGAACTCGATTTTTACCATTACACATTATAGGAGTTAATTGCAGGCTTGTCAATTTATTTGTCCTCTTCCTCCAAAACCTCATTCAGATCCTGCCTCGCATCCATGATCTCGTCATGGTCTCCCCTCTTTAATGCTGCCTCAAAGGCAGTGATATAATGATCCAGCTTCTTCCGACTTTCTCCCAGCGCCTCCTCATACATCCGTTCTGCCCGAAGCAGCACCAGACGGTTCTCCTCGTAATCTCTGGGCTGTATCTTCAGATAGGCCAGCTCTTCCATGCGCTTTTGGATCTCTTCGTCCGTCATCTGGTTGTCCTGCCCCTTGATGATCATCTTCTGGCTCCTGCCGGTGGAAACCACCTTGACCTCCACTTCCAGGAGCGAATTTATGTCGTAGGTGTAGGTTACATCCACAGATTCCTGGCCTTTGGGGGCCTTTGGCACCTCAATCTCCAGCTCGCCCAGATACAGATTATTCCTCGCAAAACGGCTCTCACCCTGAAGCACTCGCACTCGCACCTTGTCCTGATTGTCGCGAACGGTAAAAAGTCTCTCCGTATGGCTGGCAGGGATCACCGTGTTCCGCTCGATGATGGGACAGAATCTTCCGTCCTCAAATTTTCCCTCCTCATACTCCACCACAACCTCGGTGCCCAGCGTGAAAGAACACACATCTGTCAGGATGACCTCCTTCACTTCCTCGCGCCGCTCTTTCATGGCAGCCTGTACAGCGGCTCCAAGGGCCACCGTCTCGTCGGGATTAAGCTTGGTATCCGGGAATTTCCTAAACAGTCTTATCAGAAAATCTCTCACGATAGAAAGTCTGGTGGCGCCGCCTATAAGCAACACTTCGTCGATGTCGGAAAGCTTTAACCCCGCGTCGGCCAGACTCTTTTTTACCGGCTCCCTGATCTTCATCAAAAGCTCCTCGCATGCCTCCTCATACTCCTTGGCTGAGATCTCTGCCTCCTTGGTCTCCTCCTTGTAGAGAAAACCAAACGTCACTTTGTCCGTATCGTTGATGTCACACTTTGCCTTCTCCGCCTGACGGTACAGGCGCACTTGCTCTTTCTCGGAGAGACTCTGCAGTGAAAGACCACTCTTCTGCAGAAAAAGCTTTGCCATCACCGCTGTAAAGTCTTCGCCTCCTAAATAGTTGTCTCCGGCAACAGCACGCACCTCGAGAATGTTGTGATACAGCTCCAGAACGGAAACATCAAAAGTTCCTCCGCCCAAGTCAAACACCAGAAAACGCGTATCCTTTGTCCTGTCATACAGGCCGTACGCCACGGCCGCCGCGGTAGGCTCGGATATCATGCGCTCCACTTTGAGCCCCGCCAGTTCTCCGGCACGTTTGGTGGCCTTTCTGCGCTTGTCATCAAAGTATGCGGGCACACTGATCACCGCCTCCGTGATCTCCTCCCCGAGAAATGCCTCCGCGTCTTCCTTTAATGACCGCAGCACCATACTGGAGAGTTCCTCCGGCTTAAATTTGTGGCCGCTTAAATTATATTCCCTCTCTGTGCCCATGCTTCGCTTAAAGGTCTGTGCCACCGAGTCCGGATACAGGCTCATGCGTTCCCTTGCCGTCTCACCCACATACACATTGCCTTCCTCGTCCACGCTGACCACGGACGGCGTCAGATGCTTCCCCAGTCTGTTGGGGATGATCTTCGGCTCTCCGTCCGCAAAGTATGCGATCAGGCTGTTTGTTGTTCCCAAATCAATTCCTACTATCATGCCAGTTCATTCCTTTTTATTTATAAAAGTAGTCTGAGAGTCCTATCCAAGTAGTCCCTTCAGTTTGTCCAAAAGTCCACTCTTTTTCTTCGCTGCCACTTGTCCTACATATTTGCTGCCTTGGCTCTCATTCACAGCGGGGGTGCTTCCCTTCTGCGCCTTCTTCGGAGCAGGTTCAGGAGCCTTGATCACAACCCCGTTTTTCACGCACATGTTTTTGATCGCCAACATATACTCGTCCAGAGGCTGGCGCTCCAGGTTCTGCTCCATGCGCGCCAGAGCTTCCTCGCGCTTTCCCTGTCGCAGCAGAAACACAATGTGCATGGACTCCAGCTCCTTGCAGACGAGGTAATGGCAGTGATGACAGATCTCTGTCCGCTCGTCCTCAGCCAAAAACTGCTCTATGCGTTCCTCCGGCTCCCGGTAGTAGGCCGCAAGAACCGCCTCACGAAGATGGGCCTTGCTCCGGTAAAAACGCACGCTGCCATCCTCATTGTAAGCAGTGGCATAGCCTTTTTTCACCCTGGCCATCAACTGATCCCCAAGCTCCCGGCCTCTCTTATCCTTCCCGCACAAAATACATAAAAATATCGCATCCCCCAGCGTCCCGAGGCTCATATCCATCTCGTTGCTCTCATCCTGCGCCAGTGCAATGATCTTGTCATAATACTCCACACTCCTGCTGCCATCCCCGTAGAGCACATCCTGCCATGCCATGCGGATATAAAACTTTTCATGATCCCAAGCTGATACCCCGCTCTGAAGAGCAAAAAGTTTCTCCTCCCACTCTTTCAGCTGTTCGGCCGCCTTCTCACCATCCCCGGTAATCTGATAGAGATCAACCAGATGATCAAAGCGCTCTAAGTGACTATCCCTCAGCTCAGACCGGTATTTCTGTATAGCCTCCTCAACTTTTCCCGCTCGGGCCATACACAGCGCCAGCCTCTCCAGATGGTAGGTGGAAAGTTTTGTGTTTTTAATGGCGTAAATTCGATAACTTTTAAGTGCTTGGTCATAATTTCCTAAAAGTGAATACAGGTTAGCCATATCCGCATAGATAATGGAACTCATATCCTGCTCGCGGTAGCGGATCGCCCGCTTAATATAGATCAATGCCTTCTCATAGTCGCCCTGATATTTGTATACAAAACTCAGAGCATTCAATGCATAAGGCTGACAGGGGTTCTCCTGAAGCGCTTTTTCAAAATCGGCTTTTGCCTCTTCGTAGTGTCTGGCGATCCGGTGAAACAATCCTCGCTCCACCAACATATAAGTGCCGGGGTACCAGTACAGATATTCCGTTAGAATGGGAAGCCCCTCCATATAAGCGTTTTCATCGTGCTGATACTCCACCGTGTTGAAGTAAGTATTGCGAAATTCCTTTAACTTTTGATCCAGCACCTCTGTCTCCGGCGGTTTGCGCATCATCTGGTAGCGATAGGCGTCCAAAATAACACTCTCCGCGTTATTTTTCTTCGCTTCCTCCAGCAGCGCCTCCAAATCCTCTCTGCGCCCAAGATCTAAAAAGACCTTGGCCACATGCTCGTATGCTCTGGCATAGTTCGGAAAAAACTGAATACAGCTTCGACCCGCCTGAACAACACCACCGGCATTCCACTGTCTGCGGTGGATCTCAAGCTCCGTGGCGTACGCTGCATACACCTGATACTCCTCGATCAACCGTTTTGTCAGATCCAGTCCCTTTTCAAACTCCTCCATCTCCATATAGATCTGTGCCATCTCCATGAAAAGTCCGATATCCTGTGCGGAGCCCTGCAAAAGCGCTGCTTCTCCCTCTGCGATCGCTTTTTCATAGGCATTCCTGCGCGTTTCCGGTGCGCTTGTCTTCACATCGCCGATGGCACGTAAACTCTGCATCCGGATGGCGTGGGATTGACGCAAACGATCTCTGTCTTTCTCTTTCTCCCCCTCATCTTCATCCGACTCGAGTTTCTTCTGTAAAGCTTCCTCCCATTTTTCTGCCAAAGCGATCGCCTGATCGTACTCAGTCTCCTCTATGTACAGCTTCGTCAAAAGCCCCTTATATTCGGCATCCTTTTCTTCGGGAAGATCTGCGCTCAGGGATTCTGCCAGCTTAATTCCTTTGCTGACCTTTCCGTCCTGCAAATAACACCAGCACAATTCCAAACCGATGTTGACATCTTGGTTTCTGCGATAGTCGGCCTCCATTTCTTTCTCGATCTCTTGATTTACCTTGGCCAGCAACTCCATAAAGCTGTCGTCGGCACCTGCAGACAGCACTTTTTCCGCACAATCCTTGGACTTGTGATACTCTCCCTGATCGTAATACCATTCTGTCAAACGGAAATTCGCCATGTAATGTGAGTCGTTCTCCTCCTTGATCTTCTGATAGACCACAGCGGCCTCCTCGCGCCCGCCATGGTGCCAGAGAATCTCTGCAGTGTTATAGCTCACCATGGAATCTTTGGGATAACGCTCCAGAAGACTCCGCATGATCCCAATCGCTTCCTCTGCCTTCTCACGCTCCACCAAAAGATGTGCCTTGCACACTTCCAGCACAGGGTGAAAGATGGAAAGTTCCTCCGCGTTTTTGATAAACTCCTCCGCCTGCTCCAAATTTCGCTCCTGAAGTGCGTTCCAACACCGATCATAATACTGTAGATACAGATCGTAGGGTGCCTCCGCTTCCCCTTCAAACTGGCTGAAATCCAGATCCTCTCCCCGCTCACACCGGCTGACAATATAGTGAATATAATCCACAGGAAAACGCTCCCTGAGTCCCTGTGCATCCGCCACAATATTCAACTTTTTATCCAAAAGCTTCCACACATCCGTGGGCAGCTTATAATGATCCATCAAAAAACTCAGCAGCTTAAAACGACAATTCTCTTCCTCCTCCAAAGACAGAAAGAGATCATCCTCAAAAAGCTCCTGCCATTTGTTCAGATCACACCGCGCAACAATATTTTTATAAATATCTGCCGCGCGCTGTGCCCACTGACCCGAAGGCGTATCATCCTGTTTTTCCGGTGCACCTGTTTCCTCATCCTCCGTCTTTGCATAGACACAGGCTTCCTCGTAAGCCGTGCGCAGCCTCTTAAACCCTTCCGGATCATCCTCCGGATTCGTCACCGCCAACTTCTCCCGATAAGCATTCTTGATCGCCTGCTCATCTTTCGTCGCCCCAATCCCCAACACCTGGAACATCTCAATTACGTCCATAACACTCTCCATCACTTAACCAATCTCATCTACAATCGTAACACTAATTATGTAACATTAGTTATCCATTTTCTGACATCACACAGCCTAGGCCAAGCGTAACACAGGGAGCAGAACCCAAAATTCTGCCCCCTGCCATACCACACAATTCTCCCCTAAAAAATGAACTTATCCGCAAAATAAGCATCCAGCTCTGCAATCTTTACTCTCTCCTGCTCCATGGAATCGCGGAAGCGCACTGTCACGCAGCCATCTGTCTCAGACTCGAAATCATATGTAACACAGAAAGGTGTACCGATCTCGTCCTGACGGCGATATCGCTTACCGATATTGCCCCTGTCGTCAAACTCACAGTTATACTTCTTGCAAAGCTCCATATAAATCTTCTCCGCGCCCTCATTCAGCTTCTTGGAAAGAGGAAGTACACCGATCTTCACCGGTGCCAGCGCAGGATGGAACCTAAGCACTGTGCGCATATCGCCGCCCTCCAACTCCTCCTCGTCGTAGGCCGCACAGAGGAATGCCAGAACCACACGGTCAGCGCCCAGAGAGGGTTCGATCACATAAGGAACATATTTCTCCTTCTTCTCATCGTCAAAATAAGACATATCCTCACCGGAGGTATTTTGATGCTGCGTCAGGTCATAGTCTGTCCTGTCCGCGATACCCCACAGCTCACCCCACCCAAAGGGGAACAAAAACTCAAAGTCCGTGGTGGCTTTGCTGTAGAAAGAAAGCTCCTCGGGAGAGTGGTCACGCAGACGCAATTCCTCCTCTTTGAGGCCGAGGGACAAAAGCCAGTCACGGCAGAAACCTCTCCAGTACTGGAACCACTCCAGATCTGTGCCGGGCTCACAGAAAAACTCCAGCTCCATCTGCTCAAACTCTCTGGTGCGGAAAGTAAAGTTGCCGGGCGTGATCTCATTTCGGAAAGATTTTCCGATCTGGGCAATACCAAAAGGAACCTTCTTGCGGGAGGTTCTCTGAACATTCTTAAAGTTCACAAAAATACCCTGGGCCGTCTCAGGTCTCAAGTAAACCGTGTTCTTGGCATCCTCGGTGACACCCTGAAAAGTCTTGAACATCAGATTAAACTGACGGATATCCGTGAAGTTATGCTTACCGCAGCTGGGACAGGGGATGTTTTTCTCCTCGACAAAATTCTTCATCTGCTCCTGACTCCACGCGTCCACACTCTCCTCCAGAGTAATACCATTGTCCTCGCAGTAATCCTCGATCAGCTTATCCGCACGAAAACGCTCATGGCACTCCTTACAGTCCATCAGCGGATCGGAAAAACTGCCCAGATGACCGCTGGCCACCCATGTCTGGGGATTCATCAAAATTGCGCAGTCTACACCCACATTGTAGGGATTTTCCTGCACAAACTTCTGCCACCAAGCTCTCTTTACATTGTTTTTCAGTTCCACGCCGAGATTGCCGTAATCCCAAGTATTGGCCAGCCCGCCGTAAATCTCAGAACCGGCATATATAAAGCCTCTTGCCTTTGACAGCGCTTGAATTTTATCCATTGTCTTTTCCATATCAGTAATCTCCATTCTTTTCTATTTTCTATCTCATTGCACAGCGCTTTCGGCTGCCGCAATTTTTGTCATTACTTTTTCATAAGAATGATGCCGGTGCCCTCACAAGCCCTCATATCCACGCTTCCATCCTCATTCAGCACCGCTCCGTCGCTTATATAAGTCACGCTGTAAGGACAGTAAAAAATAATGTGCTCCTGTGTGATCAGAACATGCTGCTTGGAGGCTTGCTGCCGCAGATAACCATTCTGCGCCTGTGAGCCGTCTTTCACGCTGAAAATGTCTTCATCCTTCAAAGCATATCCCGCCGCGATAGCCTCGTTCACCGTTCCGTAGAACAGCTCCACATCATTGTAGTCACAGTAGGTGTCCACACTATCGTATCGGAAAGTGATCATCGCCTTGGAAGAGTCGCTCTCCAAAAGCTCCACCGTCTCCACCTTTACCACATCATCCTGTCCCGCTACAGACACATTGTCGTTGTAGCCGGAAGCCTCACCCGTCACCATATTTTCTAACTCTTGTAAACTGTAATATTCTCTGGCGAAATTACCTACCAGATAAGCAGTAACACTCCCCTTGCCATTCAAAACCAGCGTTGTGCTCTCAATCTTATCCGGTCCATTTGCCTGCCCGCATCCGGACAGAAAAACCATGCAAAGAAACAGACACATTCCCGTTTTTCCATATTTGCCCATGTATGAGCCTCCTTATTGCCCCTGCTTTTCAAAATACTTCCCACAATAATATAAGATTTTATCACAGTGTTTTCAGTATTTCAAGACTTTTGAAGGAACGATCCATAAAGCGTTTCCGATAGTCCTCTGCCACTTTAGAAAGCTCCGTCAGCACGGAAGCCGTCACTGTGAAGGTATAGAGCTTCTCTACAGGGCTGTTTTCTATGTAGCGCAGAGCGTAGACAGTGGACTCCTCCAGTTTCCGGTCCGTGGGTATGCCGGGAAATTCACCGTTTACTGCGATCGCTTTCAACTCGTAGATACATTTCACCAAAGTCCTGGACAGCGACGGTGCACTCAGCGCCCGAAGAGATTGATAGAGGAGTTTGAGCATCTCCTTCTCGTCGTTGTTCTCTCTGGTGTAATAGTCCGCCACCTCCGCGAAGTACATCCCATAGTAGGCGCCTTCATAATCCGTCATAAGCTCTTCAAAGTAATTCTGAATCTCTGCATCCGCCATCGTGTAAGAATCCCTTCCCACATACAGCTTAAACGTCCCAAAACAAAAAGGATTGGTGGCCGCAGCCAGACGGCTGTTCGGTTTCCTGGCCCCCCTTGCAAAAGCTGCTATCTTGCCCCTCTCCTTTGTGAGAATGCAGACACGTCTGTCATATTCCGCGATGGGTATCTGCTTCAATATCATTCCTGTCACACATACGAACTCCTGCATAAGGACTCTCTTTAGACTTCCCTTCCACTCCTGACACGGCCCCGCCATCCGGCTCGCCGCGGTGGGAACTGTAGGTCAGATAATCTTCAATCTTTCCGGTACTTTCAAACTGCTTCCAGTAATTTATGCTACGCATCTTTGGCTACCCCCTATTCCGCTTTTATCACCAGTGCTGACACCGTTTTTTATCCTCTACCGGAAATCTTATGCCGGTACATCGGGCTAAGAATAGGGTTTACATTTTTTTGTTTTCTATGCGCTAATGCTTTTAAGAATGTATATCCATATCCTGGGGATGATATCCGAAATTTTTCAGGAGAAGATCGCTGTCTCTCCAATCCTTTTTCACCTTTACCCAAAGCTGCAGGTTCACCTTTCGCTCCAACAGATCCTCTATTTCAGGGCGCGCTTTGGAGCCGATCTGCTTCAGCATCTGACCGCCCTTTCCGATCACGATGCCCTTGTGAGAATCCTTCTCGCAGATAATGGTCGCCTCGATGTCATACAGGCCTTTTCTCTCTTTCATGCTCTCGATACTGACTGCTATTCCGTGAGGGATCTCTTCGGACAAAAGACGAAGCGCTTTTTCCCGGATCAGCTCCGCCACGATCTGACGCATGGGCTGGTCTGTGATGGTGTCCTCATCGTAGAAAGCCGGCCCATAGGGGAGATATTTTAGAATACACTGCACCAACGTATCCGTGTTGTCGCCTTTCAGCGCTGACACCGGAACAATCTCCTGAAAATCCAGCTCTTTTCGATAGGTGTCTATAAATTTTAATATCTCTTCTTTTTTTACGGTGTCCGTCTTGTTGATCACCAAAATAACAGGCGTTCTTGTTTTCTTCAGCTGTTCGATGATGTGGCGCTCACCTGCGCCTATAAAAGTGGACGGCTCCACCAGCCACAGCACCACATCCACCTCATTCAGCGTCCGCTCCGCCACACTCACCATATAGTCTCCCAGCTTATTTTTGGCTTTATGAATGCCCGGTGTGTCCAGAAATACGATCTGTCCCTCCGGCAGCGTCAGAACCGTCTGAATGCGATTTCTGGTGGTCTGGGGCTTGTTGGAGGTGATCGCGATCTTCTGTCCGATCAGCCGGTTCATCAGGGTAGATTTCCCCACATTGGGCCTGCCGATCAGCGTGGCAAATCCGGATCTGTGTGCATTGTTTTCACTCATAAAATTGATGATCTCCTATAACATATGAAAGACGGCCGGAAACGCTCCCGCCGTCTTTGCTTTCCCTGTTTAGTATAGCAGACTATCTCTCATTTGAAAAGCGGTTATTTCTGAGGATCGTCATTTTGCACACTGTCACCTTGCGCCTTATTCTGCGCTGCCTGCGCCACCATCTGCTGTCTCTGTGCCATCTTCCTCATAGTCTTCTTATGATACCGCTTCACGATCACCCACACGATCAGAGTGAATACCGCGATCACTAGTGCCCACACGATCAGATAGGGAATGTGGATCACAAACCAGATGCCAAACTCCGCCAGGCCGTCGAGAACGTCTTCCACGCTGTCCACGAAGCCCTCGCCCATGCGCTGCCATGCTGTCCGCTCCTCCACAGGTGTGAGCTCCCGCACCTCACTTACGGTAAGATACACCGTACTGTAATTCACCCGATTATCAAAAGTGCGCAACTGGGACTCCATGCTCTCGATCTGGTAGCGCACCTCGGAAAGTCTGCTCTCGATGACGATAATATCCTCAATATTCTCAGCCTGCCCCATGAGTTCCAGCAGTCTGTCCCGCTCCACCTCCAACGCATTCCTGCGGCTCTCCAGATCCACATAGGTGAGCGTTACATCCTCCACATTCTCAGAGCTTCTCACCACATTGCCAATATCGGACACTGTGTTTAAGAGGTTATTGAGCTGCCTCTGGGGGATTCGGATCGTCAGCGTCGCATCCCGGCTGCTGCGGTAACTGGAGTAGCTGCTGCCGTTGTACATGTCCATATTCTCTATGTAGCCGCCAAGTTCCGCCACCCGTCTCTGCAGCGCATCCATCATGGTGTCAAACTCTTTGGTCTCCACATCCATATTGACGGTCTTGATCAGCTTGCGGGAGGTGTCGGACACCTCCACACTCTCATCCACACCTTGTTCAAACTCTATGCTCTCCATCGACATGGCGCCCTCCGTCATGGAGGGAGCAGATGAAGCGCTGCCATTCTTATCATAGGCCCACTCCTCAGCGACAGCCTTGTCACTGGCATACCCACTTGCGCCGCAGCCTGCAAGAATCAATGCCATACAGCCCACAAGACCGGCGGCAGCCAGCTTCCTCGCTAAATGTTTTCCACTTCTCATAACAGGTGTTACATATCTTTTCATAATATCCTCCTCTCCGGAATGGCTCATATGATCATGCCTTCCTGTTATTTCAATAGACGCATTTTCTTAGAAAAGGTTCTCTATCTTTTTAAAAATTTTCTCCTCCTCTTTGATCTTGCCGGCATTGCCGACCACACAGAGCTGCTCCTCCTCCATAAAAGCACGGATATGATCAGCCAGTGCACGTATGTCCTCAGGAGAGGCAGACAGGATCTCATCCCGTTCCTCCTGCAGCATCTCTTCTGTGAGCCCCGTCATGTAGGCACTTAGAGAGTAAAGCCCCTTAGCCGCCGGATTCATGGGCATATCCAGATCGCTGACGGCGCCAATGATATACTGGGTCATGACTCGCTCGTCCGCATCGAATGCCGCAACTGCATCCGCGGCTCTCTCATAGACATCGATGGTTCCTTTTAAATTGGGGTCGCGATAAGACACAAAGTAGCTCTCCCCCGTCTTGCCAAAGCTGCACATACACCCATAAGCGCCGCCCTTCACCCGGACGTTAAACCACATATATTCATAACCCATGATCACTTTCAATACTTTTAGCGTTCCCTTGTAGGGAAGCCCCTTGTCTCTAAAATTCCCTGCACGACATACATACTGTACCTGACCGGAGGTCATAAATCCCTCGTTTTTCTTCTCCATAACGGGCATAAAGCGCGCCTTCTCCACAGGACAGTCATAGAGATTTGCTTTCAGTTCCTCGATGGGCGCACCTAAATTTGCAACCACCTGCTCTTCGCCCACAAAATCCACCATCAGATTCTCCCTGCGAAAAACCATCTTGGCGAGAGTTTTCAGCTTCTCCACCAGTTCATCCTTTCGTTCTTCAAAATTAGCCTCCAGATCAGTCACCAGACGATAAAAAGGAATGCCGGAAAACTCCTCGTTGAGCCGTCCCGCCACACTTCCGTAGGACAGTGCTCTGCCCACGGCCACACTGTGCCCCGCAACCATCATCTGCGCTTGCAGGCGAGACTTACCCTCCGCCAGAATCTCATACAGACGCTTGGTGTCCGCAAAGTCGCTGGTCAAAATGATCTCCTCCATAAGTTTGATCGCCTTTTCCAAGTTGGGGTACAGCACCTTGGTCTTCAACTCTAATGTCGCCTTGCACCGATCCTTATCCTCGAGGGAGGCGTAAGCATTGTTCACCGCAGACATGCCGCCCGTCACCAGATTCATCTCGTTAAAGAGATCACCATAGCTGTAATCAGCGGTGTTTAACAGCCCCAGACAGCCCTTTAAGATCCCTACATAAGAGAAATGATCCGCCGGGATATCATCCAGTGAAAAGATCAGACGCAGATATCCGATACCGTTGGTGGACAGCTTGTGATACAAAAGCCTGGTATCCCCGATCATGCGCTCCTCATTGACAAGACCCGCCGTCTCCTTTTTAAGGTCAGCCCTGGTAAGCAGCGGAATTTTCCTAAGATCCTCCTCGTCGTCCTCTCTCTCCTGAAATTCTCTGAGCGCCCGGTATTTGTCCATGACCTCTTTAAGCTCTCCGGGCGTCATAGAAGCCTTTTTCTCCGAAAGCTCCTTTCGGAATGCCTCCACTCTCTCCTCCTCCAGTCCCAGTCGGGGCTTTAAGATCACTACGCTCCGATGGGGATTATCCAGAAAGTATCTCCTTACAAGCCCCTCAAAGTAGCCGGCCGTCACCTTCTCCCTGAGCGCCGCAAAAGTGGCGTTTGCCTCAATGTGTATGAAGGGCTTTCCCCCATCGTAAAGCCAACTGTCCAAAGCCTGAAGACCGTACATCAACCCCTTGGGGTAGGATCCGAAATCCGCCTCCCTATAGCGGAACTCATAGTAGTTGATCGCCGCGAGAAGGGCTTTCTCATCAAATCCCTTCTCCACAATGCCCTCTAACACCTCCTGTACGGTGTCAAGGAATTCCTTCTCCCTGTCCACCGTAGTGTCCTTGGCCACAATGCTGAAATAGGGCTGTTTGATGCCATTTTCATAGTGACTGTATATGTCCTTACCAATCCCTCTGTCCACGAGTACCTGCTTGACGGGCGCCCCCGGAGCCGTACACAGCGCATAATCCAAAACATCAAAAGCAATATACAATTCCTTGTCCAGACTGTCGCCCACGGAAAAATTCAGGGACAGAAAGGTATTCTCCTCCTCGTCCTCACCCTCGTTCAAAGGACATTCCTTCACCACCCGCACAGGCTTTTCAAAAACCGACTCTGCATCAATGACGGAATCCACCTTCTTTTCCTCAAAGTGGGACAGATAGTGCTCGTCGATAAATGCCATTTTCTCTGCCATATCCATGTTGCCGTAGAGATAAATGTAACTGTTGGAAGGATGATAGTAGGTGCTGTGAAACTCCAGAAACTGTTCGTAGCTAAGCTCCGGAATTGCCGCAGGATCGCCGCCCGACTCACAGCCGTAAGTGGTATGGGGATAAAGGGAATTCATCATCTCACGCTCCAGCACATCATCCGGTGAAGAGAAAGCTCCTTTCATCTCGTTGTAAACCACGCCGTTTACTTTGAGCTCTTCCTCCGCACTCTCCAACTCATAATGCCAGCCCTCCTGACGAAAGATGGACTCGTTTTGGTAGATGTTAGGATAAAACACGGCATCCAGATATACATGCATAAGGTTCTGAAAATCCTTGTCGTTACAGCTGGCTACCGGATAGACCGTCTTGTCCGGGTAGGTCATAGCGTTTAAGAAGGTGTTTAAGGATCCTTTCACCAGCTCCACAAAGGGGTCTTTCACCGGAAACTCCCTGGAGCCGCACAGCACGGAATGCTCCAAAATGTGCGCCACACCAGTGGAATCCTTAGGCGGTGTGCGAAAACCAATGTAAAATACCTTGTTCTCGTCGTCGTTGGACAAAAGCGCCACACGGGCCTTTGTCTTTTTATGTCTGCACAGATACGCCATACTTTTGATATCTGCGATCTCTCTCTTCTCCAATATCTCGTAGGCTGTTAGTTCTTCCACCTTCATAAATATTCTTCTCCTTTTTACAGATTTACGGATTTAAAACGAACTCCTACAGGGATAGCATTGCCAGTTTGCTCACCTTGAGCTCCTGAACCACTAATCCCTTTTTCTCTTTCTCGGCAGGCGGCATCGCGGTCAACTGCTCGATAGTGTAAGTCTGCGTTGTGTACTCCCGCTTGGTCTTTCCTGTGATAGTGCGCTTATCCTCGATCACATTTACCTTGATCCGCGCTTTCAGTTGCTTGTATATCTGCACCAGAAAGCTGTCCGACTCCAGATAGTACAGATGTGTCTCCAGAGTGTCCTCCACGTCTGCCTTAGGCAATATATATCGTTCCACGATCAGGCGAAATTTAAACGTAATATCCTCCGCTGCCATCAATTCCCCCAATGTGTACTTGGCTCCCACATACAGGGAACTCACATCCTGCATACTATATTTATGATCCTCATATACGGTCTTGTTCATCCTGCCGTTCCTCACTCAATGTACTCTATCTGAAAACCGCTGATACGCACGGCATCCCGAATGGCCTTCTCCGTCATTCCTGACTCCTCTGCAAGTTCCTCCACTGTCACCTTGCGATGCAGCTCCTCCGACAGGGCTTTCGCTTTCTTTAATACCTTGTTGACCTTGTCCAGAGCATGTTTGTCAAGCTTCTCCTGCTCTGCGTTTCCCTGTATATACTCTTCCATGGCATCCATGATAAGCTTCCCTAACATCCCGTCTGCTTCCGCCGGCGTTTCCATACTCCCCAGCATAGTCACACCTATGGTCAAGGCCATGTTGCCCTCCCCAATCAGATCCTCCAGAAAAACACCTTGTCCAGCATAAATCTTGGCAATATCCACCACATCCCGCAGATACACCTCGATCAGCTTCTTCTGGGCCTCCGTATCTCCAGCCATGGCCGATATAGTGAAGGCCTCCTTTTCTCCTCTCGTATATGTGGGCAAAAGCGCCAGCTGATCCAGATAATTTTGCAGGTAATTTTTCTCCTTGTCCGTCAGATAGTCGTCTAAATCCACCGGCTCTCCAATTCCAATTTTATGTTTTACCAGATAGTCAAACACCAATTGAAGCTGATCGTTGTCCAGCGAAAGGGGAGCAAAAGCCTCCTGAACCTGCGCCTCGCTGACACAGTTTCCCTGTTCCTTCGCCGTCTTTCGCACCTGCTCCAAGGTTTTTGCAAACAGAACTTCCCGATCCATATCCCTCTCCCACTCTTATTTTCTGTGTTCGTGTGTAAACAGATGATTCTGGCAGTACTCATAGTTTCCGTTACACTTGGAACAGAACCGAAACTCCAGCTCCGGAGAATCCTCGTCCGTCCTGCCGCAGATAGCACACTTATGCTTTGTGATGACACTGTTTCTTTTGACCTCCTGCCTGAACTGTGTCCTGCGCTTGATCTGCTTGGGGGACATAACTACCCTTTTGATATTTACCAGATAGAACACTGCAAAGTTGAGCAGCGACGCTCCCACCGCAAACTTAGTGAACACATTTCCTGTGATCATCATATAGATCATCAGGATACCATCCAAAATACCCATCCACTTTACTTTCACGGGAATCACAAACATGAGTAGCACCCTCGCATCCGGATAGGTAGCAGCAAAAGCCAGATAGATGGACAAGTTGATATAATAGGTGCTGAACATCAGAGAGCCGCTCATAATGAGAGTCTCAAATGGAAGCACCATCCCGTTCATCACTATAGGAGATGCTCCTCCGTTTATCATATAACAAAATCCAAGACACAAAAAACTTCCTATGATCGTAAAGAGCATGCCGGAGAACAAGTATACATTATAACGATAGGTTCCCCAGGTGCGCTCCAATGCGGTGCCGATACTGTAATAGAAAAAGAGCATGATGATGGTGAACAGATCCAGCGAAGACGGAGGCACGATCAGCCACGTCACAAGTCTCCATATCTGCCCGTGCAGGATCTTCCAGGGATCAAGAGTCAGATAGATCAAAAAATTGGAGTTGATCAGTTCTATCACATACCCCACTACATAGCACAAGATCAGCAGCAGAGTGATATTGGGTATCGCGTATTTTCCAAATTTTTTCTCAAATTTACTCATTGCTTCCTCCATCTCAGAATAAATTAAACTACCAAAAAATTTCAAACAGTCACTATACATTGTATCATTCCTCCCCCCATAAGTAAACCAAGCAATTTCCTATACTGGTACTTTTTATGGAAATTTCCTTTATTTTATAAAGTTTTTACATGTTTTCTTCATTGCATTTTGACGTTATGTGTCGTATAATACCAGAGAATGTCAAATACTTTGTGCTTTTACAGAAAGGTATGGTTATCATTATGGAATTCACGCAAAAATATGCAACCTTAGGTATCGATATCGGTTCCACTACGGTCAAGATTGCTATTTTGGATGAAGCGCATACTATTTTGTTTTCTGATTATAGGCGCCACTATGCCAACATTCGGGAGACTCTTGCCTCCCTTCTTAAGGACGCGTATGAAAAGCTTGGGAACCTGACACTATGCCCTATGATCACCGGTTCCGGCGGCCTGGCGCTGGCTGATCATCTGAAGGTTCCTTTCACACAGGAGGTGATCGCAGTTGCCACCTCCCTTCAGGAGCTTGCTCCCAAGACGGATGTTGCCATCGAGCTGGGCGGCGAGGACGCCAAGATCATCTACTTTGAGGGCGGCAACGTAGAGCAGAGAATGAACGGTATCTGTGCCGGCGGCACAGGTTCCTTTATCGACCAGATGGCGTCTCTTCTTCAGACGGATGCTTCCGGTCTGAACGAATATGCCAAAGAGTACCAGTCCCTGTACTCCATCGCCGCACGTTGCGGTGTATTTGCCAAGACGGACATTCAGCCTCTGATCAATGAGGGCGCCACCAAGGAAGACTTGGCGGCTTCCATCTTTCAGGCGGTGGTAAACCAAACTATCAGCGGTCTTGCCTGCGGTAAACCGATCCGCGGCCACGTAGCTTTTCTGGGTGGTCCTTTGCACTTTCTGTCCGAGCTGAAGGCGGCCTTTATCCGCACTCTGAATCTGGACGAGGAGCATATCATCGACACGGATAATTCCCACCTTTTTGCCGCCATCGGCTCCGCGCTGAACGCCAAAAAAGAGACTTCCTACACTATGGAGGAGATGGTAAACAAGCTCTCCTCCGATATAAAGATGGAGTTTGAGGTAGAACGCATGGAACCCCTATTTGCGGACGATGAAGCATATCGGGAATTCTGTACCCGCCACAGCAAGCACCACGTGGGCACAGGTGACCTGACTGCTTATCAGGGCAACGCATTCTTGGGAATTGACGCCGGTTCCACCACCACCAAGATCGCACTGGTGGGCGAGGATGGCTCCCTGCTCTATTCTTTCTACAGTAACAACGACGGCAGTCCCCTAAAGACCGCCATTCGCTCCATAAAGGAAATCTACTCCCTCCTTCCGGAGGGAGTGAAGATCGTCCGTTCCTGCTCCACCGGCTACGGAGAAGCTCTGTTAAAGGCTGCTTTCCTGCTGGATGACGGCGAGGTGGAAACTGTGGCACACTACTATGCCGCCGCTTTCTTCAATCCGGATGTGGATTGCATTTTGGATATCGGCGGACAGGACATGAAATGTATCAAGATCAAAAACCAGACGGTGGACAGCGTCCAGTTGAACGAAGCCTGCTCCTCCGGCTGTGGTTCCTTTATCGAAACTTTCGCAAGGTCCTTGAATTATTCCGTTCATGACTTTGCGGATGAGGCACTCTTTGCCAAGCACCCCATTGACTTGGGCACCCGCTGCACCGTGTTTATGAACTCCAAGGTAAAGCAAGCCCAGAAGGAGGGCGCGTCCGTGGCGGATATCTCCGCGGGACTTGCCTACTCTGTCATCAAGAATGCTCTCTTCAAGGTGATCAAGGTGTCCGACGCCTCGGAGCTGGGCAAAAATATCGTGGTTCAGGGCGGTACATTTTATAATGATGCGGTTCTTCGAAGCTTTGAGAAGATCGCAAACTGCGAGGCCATCCGCCCCGACATCGCCGGCATCATGGGAGCTTTCGGCGCAGCTTTGATCGCAAGAGAACGCTACGAGGAGGACTACGAGACCACCATGCTGACATTCGACCAGATCTGCGAGCTTAAGTTCGAGACCAGTATGGCAAAGTGCAGAGGCTGCACCAACAGCTGTCGTCTGACCATCAACAAGTTTTCCGGCGGCCGTCAGTTTATCTCCGGAAACCGCTGCGAGCGAGGCATCGGCGGACAGAAAAATGCAAACAATGTGCCCAACCTTTTTGAATATAAACTAAAAAGACTTTTTTCCTATGAGGCTCTGGCACCGGATCAGGCTCCCAGAGGCACGGTGGGAATCCCAAGAGTTCTGAACATGTATGAGGATTATCCCTTCTGGCACGTCTTTTTCACCCAGTTGGGCTACCGCGTGGTGCTCTCACCCAACTCCACCCGCAAGATCTACGAGCTGGGCATTGAGTCCATCCCCAGCGAATCCGAGTGCTATCCTGCCAAGCTGGCTCACGGCCATGTGACCTGGCTGATCAGACAGGGTGTAGAGTTTATCTTCTACCCGGCCCTGTTCTACGAGCGCCATGAGGTGGAGGGTGCCAACAACCATTACAACTGCCCTATCGTGACCTCCTACTCGGAGAACATCAAAAATAATGTGGAAGAGATCAGTGACGGCCAGATCACTTTCCGCAATCCTTTCATGTCCTTCAGAGACCTTGGCACCGTGACCGACGCGCTTACCAAGGAGTTTACGGAGATTCCTGCTTCTGAGATCGCCGAGGCATGCAGAAAGGGCTGGGAGGAACTTGCCAAGGCCAGAGATGATATGCGAAAGAAGGGTGATGAAGTTCTGAAATACCTGGAGGAGACCGGAAAACGCGGCATTGTGTTGGCAGGACGTCCCTACCATATCGACCCGGAGATCAACCACGGCATCCCTGAGCTGATCACTTCCTACGATATTGCAGTGCTGACAGAGGACGCAGTCTCCCACTTGGGCGTTCCGGAGAGACCCCTGATCGTGTCTGACCAGTGGATGTATCACTCCCGCCTCTACGCGGCGGCAAGCTACGTAAAGACAGTGGACAATCTGGATCTGATCCAGTTAAATTCTTTCGGCTGCGGCCTGGACGCCGTGACCACAGACCAAGTCAGCGATATTTTGTCCGGCTCAGACAAGATCTATACCTGCCTAAAGATTGACGAAGTGAACAATCTGGGCGCGGCCAGGATCCGTATCCGCTCTCTGCTCTCCGCACTCCGGGTGCGTGAAAAGATGGGCAAGCAGCGCACGATCCGTTCCGCTGCTATCGAGAAAAAGCCTTTTACGGAGGAGATGCGTGAGAACTATACAATCCTCTGTCCCCAGATGTCGCCTATCCATTTTGAGATCCTACAGCCTGCTTTCAACGCCTGCGGTTACAACTTTAAGGTACTGGACAACGACAATAAGCATTCCGTGGATGTGGGGCTGAAATATGTAAATAATGACGCATGTTATCCTTCTCTGCTGGCAGTGGGACAGATCATGGAAGCGCTGCTCTCCGGAAAGTATGACTTGAACAGAACTGCCATCATTATGACACAGACCGGCGGCGGATGCCGAGCCACCAACTACGTGGGCTTTATCCGCAGAGCATTGGAAAAGGCTGATATGGCACAAATTCCGGTGATCTCCTTAAATTTAAACGGTATGGAGAAAAACCCGGGCTTTAAGCTGAACGCCAATCTGGGACTGCGGGCCGCTCTCGGCGCAGAGTTCGGCGATATCTTCATGCGCTGTGTGTACCGCATGCGCCCCTACGAGGCCGTGCCCGGCAGCGTGGACGCCATGCACGATAAATGGCGAAAGGAAGTCATCAAGTTTGTCACCGCAAATCACATTAAATTGTCCAAATTTAACAAGATGTGTCGTCAGATCATACAAGATTTTGACAACATTCCAACCCTTGATATTCAAAAACCCCGCGTTGGCATCGTAGGTGAGATCCTTGTAAAGTTTTCCCCTGCCGGAAATAACCATCTGGTAGAACTTTTGGAGGCTGAAGGCGCAGAGCCCGTCGTTCCCGATCTGATCGACTTTTTGCTCTACTGCTTCTACAACCAGATTTACAAGGCAGAGCACTTCGGCACCAGCAAACGCGCCGCAAAGCTCTCCAAACTTGCGATCTGGGCCATTGAAAACCTGCTGCGAGGCGCGGCCACAAAGGAGTTTGAGTCGAGCAAACACTTTGATCCTCCCACCTCCATCTACAAGACCGTGTCCTACGCGGAACCCATCGTATCCATTGGCAATCAGACCGGTGAGGGATGGTTTTTGACCGGCGAGATGGTGGAACTGATTCAGGAGGATGTACCTAACATTGTCTGTACACAGCCTTTCGGCTGTCTGCCCAACCATGTGGTGGGCAAGGGTGTGATCAAGGCGCTGCGGAAAGCTTACCCTGAGTCCAACGTCGTGGCCATCGACTATGACCCCGGTGCCAGCGAAGTAAATCAGTTAAACCGCATCAAGCTGATGCTTTCCACCGCACAGAAGAACCTGCTGAAAAAGGCACAATAAGATGTTATAGAAAGCAACAAAAGGCAATAAAAAGCGGGTGCCGCCAAAAGCGACACCCGTTATTTTACTTTAGGAAGCATTTTCTGCACGGTTTTCGATGTACTGTTGCAGCATCTCCACAACTTCCTCCGGTTCAAGCCCCGCATCCTCGATCAGGTCGCTGACAGCTTCCAGCTCCTTGCGCCGCTTCTCCTCATAGAGCTCCGCAAGCTCTCTCTTCTCCGACTCCACACGGGTCATCAGCGCAGAGATCAGCTCCTCCTTTGCCGTGATCTTCTCTTCTATGGTCTTTCTCTGTCCTCTCGCCATATCTTCTTACCTCCTGTCCATCTTTTCTCTGATTTCAACAGCGCATATGACACTATTGTTTAATACAGTATATGGACAAGAATGGTAAAATATACCTGATCTTATAAATTTGTAAAAAAATATGTGTGTTAATCCAAGACTTCTATGCTCTCAATGATCGGCTGATATTCTGCCGGAACCGTGCCATTCATATCCACCACCACAGCATTTTCACAGATCTCATCCACAATCTCCATTCCCTCCGTCACATACCCAAAAACCGCATAGTCACCGTCCAACCGCACGGAATCCTGATGAACAATAAAAAACTGGCAACTTGCACTGTCCATAGATATACTTTTTCTCGCCATGGAGATCGCCCCTCTGGTGTGGGATAGGGGATTGCCTACTCCATTGTTGGAGAACTCGCCCTTGATCGTCTGTTCGGAGCCACCGGTCCCGTCTCCCAGAGGATCTCCCCCCTGCATCATAAATCCGTCCATAATGCGGTGAAAGGTAAGCCCGTCATAAAAACCGGATTGGGCAAGAGTGACAAAATTGGTTACCGTGATGGGAGCATTGTCCGCATCCAGCTCTACGGAGACGGTTCCATAATCTTTAATATTGATATTCACGTGGTGCAGACCTGTCAGCAGTTCTTCCTCCGGCATTGTCTCCTCCTGCGTTGTATCTGTGTTGCTGTTACTCTCCTGTGGGTCACTGCCGCATCCTATCAGCAAAAATACGGTGACCATACACATCGCAAGCATTTTAATAACAATCGTTTTCATATTTTCTCCTCCTAAATCCACATTGCAGCAGGTACCTCCCCCAAATCGTAGGGAGTCATTTGATATACGTAATAATTCAGCCAGTTACTGTACAGATTGTTGCTGTGGGCACGCCACTGAAGAAGCGGCTTCTCGTCAGGGTTATCATCCGGATAATAATTGTAGGGAAGCTGGATTTGGAGGCCCTTGTCCAAATCTCTGTGGTATTCATTGTTTAATGTATACCTGTCATACTCCGGATGACCGGCCACAAAAATCTTCCGTCCTCCCTCCGCGATGGCCAGAAGTACCCCAGCCACCGGTGACTCCGCAAGCACCATCAGTTCCTTACAGGCATGAATCTCCTCCGCGGGTGTCTCCGTGTGCCGACTGTGGGGAGCTAGGAAAATATCGTCAAATCCCCTCACAAGGGGGATCTTACGATTGGAAACCCGATGCTCATAGACACCAAAAAGCTTCTGTGAGAGCTTCCTCTTATTGATCCCATAATAATGGTAGAAGCCCGCCTGGGCTGCCCAGCAGATATGTAGTGTGGACGTCACATGGGTCTGCGCCCAATCTAAAATTTCACAGGTTTCCTCCCAGTAATCCACCTCCTCAAAGGAAATGTCCTCCACCGGCGCACCGGTGATGATCATGCCGTCATACTTATTGTTCTTCACCTCGTCGAAGGTGGTATAAAACTTGTTCAGATGGCTGGCCGGCGTATTCAGAGACACATGACTTTTCGCATTCATAAAGGTTACGTCTATTTGAAGAGGAGTGTTGGACAATGCGCGCAGAAGCTGCAGTTCCGTATCCTGCTTTAAGGGCATATTGTTCAGGATCAGCACTTGAAGAGGACGGATATCCTGATGCATTGCTCGATATTCGTCCATGACAAAGATATTTTCATTCTCCAGAATTTCTCTTGCGGGCAGATCCCTCTGTATTCTGATGGGCATGTTGATTCCTCCTACATATACTTCTGTAAAAATTCATCCTCCGTGAGCACCGGCACCTGAAGCTCCTTGGCCTTCTTGTTCTTGGCAGAACCCGATGTGCTGTCATTGTTGATCAGACAGGTGGTCTTGCCAGTGACGCTCCCTGTAACCTTGCCGCCCCGCTTCTCGATCTCCTCTTTGAGTTCACTGCGGCTGCCGTAGTGATCGAGGCTGCCTGTGATGACAAATACAAGTCCCGACAGGGTCTGGCTGTCCGCGTCAAACTGAGGTGTCTCTATGATAAGCTCCGGCAGAAGCCGACCCAGCTTAGCCAGATTATCCGCATCCTGCATGTACTCCACAAAGGCCGTGGCGATCACTTCTCCCACACCCTCAATAGCACTTAAAGTCTCCACATCCGCGCTCTTTAGCTGCTCCAGATCATAGTCAAAATGACGGCACAGCATCTTGGCATTGGCCACACCGATGTTGGCAATACCAAGCGCATAGATCAGTCTCGGCAGTGTGGTGCTCCGCGAAGTGTCAATGCTACTTATCAGCTTCTGATAAGATTTCTCCCCAAATCCTTCCATCAGGGTAATCTCCTCCCGATGGTGGTCCAGATGGTAGAGATCCGCATACTCTTTGATAAAACCCTGATCGATAAACTTCTCCAACGTAGCCTCGGATAGCCCGTCTATATTCATTGCATCCCGACTGACAAACAATGTAAAAGATTTGACACTTTTCGCCGGACACCTCTCGTTGACACAGTACAAGGACTGCACTTCATTGATCTGCTTGATCTGGGTGGGCTGCCCACAGACGGGACACACCTTAGGAATCTCCACCGTATCGCTCCCCGTCAGATTCTCCGCGATCTGGGGTATGATCATATTGGCTTTATACACGGTGATATGGTCACCGATACCCAACTTAAGTCCCCGCAAAATGCTGATATTGTGCACCGATGCGCGGCTCACCGTAGTGCCCTCCAGCTCCACCGGTTCAAAGATGGCCACCGGGTTGATCAGTCCCGTGCGGCTGGCACTCCACTCAATTTCCCGAAGGGTGGTTTCTCTCAGTTCATCCGCCCACTTGAATGCAATAGAATGTCTGGGAAATTTGGCCGTCCTGCCCAGAGCTTCTCCGTAAGCAATATCATCGTAGGTCAGCACCAGACCGTCCGACGGAATATCATAGTTTTCAATCTTTCGCTCAAATTCGGAAAGTACATCCTGAATATTTTCCTCTGTCACCCTTTTATACTCCACGACCGAGAAACCCTGTTCCTGCAAAAACCGGAACTGTTCCTCCTTGGAGTTGTGGAAGTCCACACCCTCCGCTTTTACCAGAGAGAAGGCAAAAAACTGTACGTTTCGCTTTGCGGTGATCTCATTGTTAAGCTGCCGCACAGAGCCGCTGCAGAGATTTCGCGGATTTTTATACTTTTCCTCCGCATCGGGAATCTCCCTGTTGATTTTCTCAAAGTCCGAATAACTGATGACTGCCTCACCACGCAGCACCAGTTCTCCCTGATAGGAAATATTGATAGGAAGATTCTGAAAAGTCATGGCATTGTTAGTGATCACTTCGCCAATTTCACCGTTTCCTCTGGTGACCGCTTTTGCAAGTTTTCCTGCATTATAGGTCAAAACAATGGTCAGACCATCCAACTTCCAACTTAAAATTGCAAGTTTTCCCTGCATCCAATCTTGAAGTTCTTCCCTGCTTTTTGTCTTTCCCAAAGACAGCATGGGGCTCTCGTGGCGCTCCTTCGGAAGCTCATCAACTGCCTCATATCCCACTTTCACCGTGGGGCTGTTGGAAAATATAACACCCGTTTCCTGTTCTAAGGAAGACAACTCATCGTACAATTTATCGTACTCAAAATTGCTCATGATCTCCCTGTCCTCAGCATAATATGTCCGGGACGCTTCGTTCAAAAGCTCCACCAATCCTCTGATTCGTTCCACCTTGGATGACTGCATTTTGTGTTCCTGCTTTCTATCAAATACATGATTTTGTGTTCAGATCATTTTTCTGCCGGCATCGGCATACAACTGCTCCAGCTCTTCCCCCACAACTTCACGGTACTCACCGGGCCTTAAATTGCCCAGAGAAATATTCATCACGCGGACGCGCTTCAAACTCTTCACCTGATATCCGCAAGCCTGACACATTCTCCGAATCTGTCTGTTCAGCCCCTGGGTCAGAATAATCTGAAAGGTAAATTTTCCAATTTTTTGGATCTCACATTCCCTCGTAGTAGTGTCCAAATCCCTTAAATAAATACCATTTGTCATTTTTTGTAAAAAAACATCTGTTATTTCTTTGTTCACTTTTACAAGGTATTCTTTCTCATGCCTATTAGCCCCTCGCATAACAGCATTGATCAGGTCGCCGTCATTGGTCAGAAGGAGAAGTCCCTCCGAATCCTTGTCCAGTCTGCCGGCATAAGTCAGCCTCACGGGATAGGAGATCATGTCGTTTATCTTCTTCTCCGCGTGAGGATCTTTCTCCGTGCAGGTCACTCCCATGGGCTTATAAAACGCCAGCACATGGCGTTCTTCCCGCCCTTCTAATAGTTTTCCGCGCACACGGATCTCCTCCGTGCCGCGCACCGTCTGACCGGTGAGGCCCACGTGCCCGTCCACAGTGACAACCCCCTGCTCGATCAGCTTATCCGCCTCTCTGCGGGAACAGACACCGCACTTGGCCAGATATTTATTCAGTCGTACCTGTTCCATATACGATCATTTCCTCTATTCGACGGATCTTTGGGACACCACTGCCCTCTGTCAGACCGCGCTTTGCCGTCTGATCCGCCAACTCATTAAACTGCACGTTCGTGTGGGCTGCTACCTTTGTGAAAGTCAGCTTGATCTGACTGCCCCACTCCCGCATGGCCTGTGCATACTTCTGGGTAAGTTCCGTCTTGCTGCGCCACTCCCCGGTGACCCACTTCTCAATCCCTTCATAGTCGTATCGAAGCTCCAGCGCAGAAAAACCGTTCAACAAGGCAAATTTCGTGGCATACATAGCTCCCAGCATCTCTCCGGCCACATTGCGCTGTGCCAAAGATTTAGGATTGTCTCCATTTCCCAACTCCGTGTATATCCTCCCGTCCGGCAGGATAAAGACACAGCCAAAAGCATACTTTTTGATGGCATCGTTGTAGCTGCCGTCCACATAGGCGAGGAGGGTTCCCGACCGAGGAATGTCCTCCGGTACAAGCCGGATCGATACCGTCTCGCCGGCGGGATCGCCATCTCCTGCCGCACAGTCAGCCCTCTCCTCGGCAGATGGCTCCCCCAGATAACTCCTCGCTTCCTCCTCGGTGGCAAACCCCTTGTATTCTGCCCCCGGGAAGCCGTCCACCATCTCCTTGCAAGCTTCCCAAGTGGAGAAAATACCTGTCTGAATCCCTTTTTTTACCGCATAAAACTTTTTCTTTGCCGCCATGACGCCACCCTAGCCGCGGATAAAATTGGTTCTCTGGAAAGGTTCTCTCTCCGGGAAAGTGATCCCCTCCTTTTTGCCCGCCTCAATGCATTTAAGCAGCCACGCCATATTGTTTCCCAGCGTACGCATGGTCTGCAGGCCCTCCAGATCCTGTCTCACCTCGTCCGGTGTGTTGCCATGCACCATGTTCCAGTACTGACTGGACACCACGGGCATACAGCTGATGGTAAAATACTTATTTAACTGGTCAAAAGCGGAGGATGCGCCGCCACGTCTGCAGCTCACCACACAGGCGCCGGGCTTTCCCTGGAACACACTTCCCTTTCCGTAGAATGCGCGATCCAAAAAGGAAGTCAGAGCGCCGGAAGCCGCCGCATAGTGTACGGGGGATCCAAAGATAAATCCGTCCGCCTCCTTGGCCTTCTCCACAAACGCATTGACGCCGTCGTCATCCCGAAAACATTTTCCGGTCTTTCCACAGGCACCGCAGCCGATACAGCCGGCTACCGGTTTTCCTCCCACCTGAATGATCTCCGTCTCTATCCCGTTTTTATTCAGAGCACCTGCTACCTCCTCCAAGGCGGTAAAGGTGCAGCCTTTCGCATTTGCACTTCCGTTTACCAAAAGAACTTTCATTTCTATTTCCTCCTATATCACTCTTCCTAATAAGCAGGGTATCCTTTTTCATAACAAACCAGCTGACTACAGCTTAAACTGCCGCATAGACTCGCTCAGCTTGTTCACGATCTCGTTTAAGACTTCCGCATTCTCCGCCATCTGACCCATGGTGGAATTTACCTGCTCGGCCGAAGCGTTTACCTCCTCGGTAGCTGCCGCCGAGGAATCCGATACGGATGCTATGTTATCCATGCGCTGTACCACCTTGTCGCGGGCAATACTCATCTCTTTGTTAAGCTGTTCAATGCTCTCCACAACCGCAAGCAGTTCCTTGACAGAGTTCTCTATCTCTCCAAACAGCGACTGGGTCTCCCGGATCGCATTCTGCTGCTCTTCCTGGATCACACCGCTCTCCTCGAGGCTGCTCTCCACATGAGTGGAGTTGTTGGCAATCTCGATCAAGATGCTCTTAATCTCCTCAGTGGACTCTCTGGACTGATCCGCAAGCTTCCGGATCTCATCCGCCACCACGGCAAAGCCTCTTCCGCTCTCGCCCGCCCTTGCCGCTTCAATGCTGGCATTCAAAGAGAGCAGATTGGTCTGGGAGGTGATTTCCGCAATGGCGTCGGAAATGTAATTGATCTTCTCGATAGACTTCAGCATCTCAGACATCGTGCTGATAGACTCCACAGAATTAGCTTTCGCCTTCTCAGACTTGCTGATCAGTTCCTGCAGAATACCAACGCCTTTCTGTCCAATCTGTGCGGTCTCTCTGGAACGATCTCCAATGCGTTCTACCCGCTCCTGAGATAACTTAAGGCTCTCCGCCAACCGCTCTACCTCCTTGTTGGCATCCGCCGTGCTGTGCGCCTGTTCGCTAGCTCCCTGCGCCACGCTGCCGATCGCCTCGGTCACTTGTCCTGCCACCTCACGGGTATTCTCCGATACTTCCATGATAGACTTTGCAATTCCAAAAATTTCCTCGGAATTGTCACTTACATTCCGGATCAGACCGGAGATACTGTCCATCATGGTGTTGAAATTATGCTCCAACTGTCCAAACTCGTCATGGCTCTTCACCTCAAGCTTGGTGGAAAGGTCACCCTGTGCCATGCGACTGGTAGCGCTCTGCAGCTTCTTCAACTCTCTGGATATAAGCGTTGCAATAATGAGAGCCACGATCACAGACAGGATCATCGCAATGATGACACCCAGAACCGACACAATATTAAGCTGGAAAAAGCTGCGTGCCAACTCTTCCTCACTGATCAGTCCCACCAGATACCATCCTGTAATATTATCCCTGACAAGCGTCACACAGTATTTTTTACCGTCAATCCTGCACATCTTGCTGGCCAGGGCATTCACCTCCGCACCCGGATCCTCAGCCAACGCGTTCGCCTCATACTGAGTCACCTCAGCCATCAACTCACTCCACACGGGAATCTCCGTGGCAGAATTTGTGATCACTGCGTTGTTATTGCTATTCACGATGATATTGCCGTCCTCATCCACCAAAAAGGTGAAACCGGTATTCATCAGACTGATATCATTGATGTAATCCTTCAGGACCTGCACATTGACATCCATTGCGATCACGCCGACATGAATGTCACTGGCCTTGATATCCTGGGAAACGGTAAACACCTCGATGCCATCCTCATTGACATAAGGCGTTGTAAAATTGGAAAATACAGTGCTTCTGGAACCCAACCCCAGGGAATCTTTGTACCAGGCCTCCTGCGAATTGTCAACGCCCGTCAGTTCCTGGTATTGTCCGGTCTTCTTACCATCCTCGGAAACTTCCATCTTAGCGGTTATGTATTTGCCACTGGCGGTGGCATAGAAAGTTCTCTCGGAGTTCGGGATCACCTTGAGTGCACTGAGGAGAGAATCCTCTATGCCTTTGATCCGGTCATTATACTCGTCATCCACTTTTTTAAAGTCGTTGCTGCGGCACATAAGGTCAATCGGCAGACTCAAGGTTTTGGCATAGCGCTGAAAGCTTAAAACCGCCTCGTCCATGGTCTGCTGGCTGGTCAGCTGCATATTGTTCTCCAATATGGTTGTCATCCTGCTACGTATCATAAAAGTATTGATCAACAGAGCAATCAGCGAAACCATGACAATATAACATACCAGTTTCATTCTAAAGCTTGTTTTCTTCATGTCGGCCTCCTTGTAATAGCGTAAACTCTCGATTCTTCATACTGTTTCTATTGTAGCTTTTCAAGGAGGTTTTTTCAAGAGATTTGTGGAATTTCACTGCTTCCAATCTCCGTTTGCCGGATTGTCGATCAGCCCTCCATCCGCATCAAACCGTGAACCATGACAAGGACAATCCCAGGAACGCTCCGCCGCATTCCATTTTAAGGCACAGCCCAAGTGAGGACAGCGCTTTGTGGTAGGTGTCAGCAGGTTGACAACAGCCTCCCCTCCATTGACCAAAAGCTGGGGCTTAAACATACTTCTGGAAGGACAGAATACCGCCTCGTACGGATTTTCCTTTCCCACAATACGATCCGTCAGGATCATGGCCGCCACCATGGCGGAGGTCATCCCCCACTTGTGATATCCCGTTGCCACGTAACACTGGGGCATGCTTTTGGAATATAGTCCAATATAAGGCACGTTGTCCAGTGGCATGCAATCCTGCGTAGCCCAACAATACCGTTCCTTTGCCTGGGGATAATACTTTCTCGCATACGCTCTCAACTCCTGCCAGTCGCCTCCCCGCTTCCCCGTCCGGTGGGAGCCGCCGCCCACCAGCAGAAGATTCCCATAACCTCGAAATGACATCCCTTTCTTGTCCTCATCTACGTACATATCTTTTATAGGAGCAGCTTTCTCCAGCGCGATCACATAGGAGCGGTGCTGATACATTTTCAAAAAATACAGGCCATGCTTATTGTCTATGGGAAAATGGGTGGCAAAGATCACCCTCTGAAAGGTAATGCGGGCCTTTTCCGTGAGGGCGACATTTTCCGACAATCTTGTGACAAAAGTATGCTCATAGATGTTCAATCCTGATGCAAGCCGGGCCAAAAATTTCAGGGGATGGAACTGTGCCTGATGGGCAAATCCCACAGCACCAACAGTGGAGAATGGCAGATCCGTTGTATCTCTAAACAGTGCATCAAAACCGATTTTTTCAAGGGCGTCTGCCTCCTGTTCCAGCTTCTTTCTGTCATTTAAGGAATAGACAAAATTTGTCCTCTCCTCAAAGTCACAGTCTATACTCTGACAAAGGGAAAAATACTTGTCCACCGCCCTCCGATTGGCATCCAGATACATTCTGGCTTTCTCCAATCCCGCCTTTTTCAGCAAATTCGCATAGATCAGGCCGTGCTGAGCGGTAATCTTGGCCGTGGTATTCTTGGTGATGCCACTACAGATAGTCCTGCCCTCTGCCAGAAGATAATCCACTCCCCTTTCTTTTAAAAAATATGCACACAAAATCCCGGTTATTCCACCACCGATGATCAGTACATCCGTCTTTACCTCACCCTCCAGCGTTTCAAAATGAGGCATGCTCACGGTTTCTGTCCAAACTGAATTCATATCTTTCCCCTCTGCCCTATGATTTTATTTCCGGATAAAATTGCACTTGAATACTCGTATTCGAAAGAAGCCCTATCCGTCTCGAACGCAAAAAGTGTGCGGTTCCCTTTCCGAAATCGGTAGCGCGCCCGACAAGCCGCACTTTCGTGGATAGTTCTCACCATATCCCCCATTGCCGGAGCCTTCAGGGGGCTCTCTGCTCTCTCTATCAAACGGGCTTCCAATTCCAGATTCCCCTGAATGATCCGAACCATTCCATTCCGGATCCGGACTGCCCTGGCCCCCAGATAGGTGGCCAGCCTGTACTCCCTACCCTGCCATAACACAACGCAGATAACACCGTTAAAATGAAAACCTGCCAGGGGAATGTCCGCTACAGACAGCATCAGCGAACCACCCTGAAATAAACATTGTGTCCAGACATATTCCTTGGGGAATGACCGTCCTCTGTCTCCCTCCCAGTAACCCCACGCATTTTGAAAAGAGTATTTCCGGTTATTGATATACACCGTCCCGCATACCGGATGCCGCATACTCCACACACTATGGCGGCACTCCAAAAAATGGACCAAAGAAAAGGGACCCATGATGTCATATTTCAAAGGGGAAAACGGACCAAAGTCCAGTTTCCCCCTCACATTGAGCTCCGGCGTATTTATTGCCAGCCGGATGCCACTCTTTCCACATCGATTTTTTTCAATAAAAATATTTCCCTTCAACCGACGGAACGTGTCGGCAGGGAAGGAAACCGTCCAAGCATTGTTGTCCGTGATGAGTTGAACGGAGCAGGCGCGTTTTTTGCCGGTTTGATGTATTGCCGGAATCACTGCTAAAGTTTGGGAATCGGACTGGCATTTTAGATACCAGCCGTAAAAGAAGCCGCGCATGTTTTTGTCCTCCACGGAATGATAGTTTTTCATCTATTTTTCCTTGGAGATCGGTAATTTATGCAGCGGTTAGATGACAACCGCAAATATTCAATTACTCACCATCCTTCATATACTTTTCATATTCCCTCATCAGCTCTTCAAACTCTGTCTGAAGCTGGTCTTCATCCACGGTCTGACTCTGCTCGTACTCTTCGCGAAGTTCCTTAAGTTCCTTGTCATAGGAACGATATATTAAGACTCTCCACAGGACTCCTGCCGTTATTCCTGCTATTATAAGTATGATCGTGATAAAAGTGACTATAACCCTTTTCCACACAAATCGGGACTTTCTGACCTTCGTAGCTCCCAGATAGGCCCATCTCAAGGTATTTATCGTTTCCCGCTTCTGCATATCTTCGATGGAAAGTGTCTTCTCCCGATAAATTCTTTTCTCCTCGGCAGTGATACAAGGCGAATTCAGAAGCTTTCTGCTTCTGCTGGCTTTTTTGCGCAGTTTGATCCATTCCTTTGACGCAGTCGCCTTTTCCGGGGAGGAACCCTCAAACTGCTTCAAAAATTCATCAAAGAAACGGATCTGTCTTCTATGCCAGTTGACAGTGCCTTCCTGACAGATCCGTTTCACAAAAGCAAAACGAAACCTCTCCTCCTCAAACAATTCCTGTATTTCTGCAAGATTAAAATAATCCTCCCATTGCTTTGAATTGTTTCTGATCCAGGGATTCATGATCATATAGGTGATGTCTTTCCAAAACTGTTCCTGTTTCTTCTGACGCCTTTCCGCTTTCTCAACACTGCTGTAATCAAAATCCATGGGCTGAAAAATCGCATTTTCCCAACTGTTTTCTTCTTGTTTGGTGTTCTTTTCTTCGGCTTCCTCTTCCTCGGTTTTCTTTTCTTCGGTTTTCTCTTCCTCTATTTTTTGCTCAGAAAAAGTATTGGACCTCCCCGACTGCGCATAGGCTTTTGCCCATTTGTAGGCGTTCTGCAGGCGCTGAAACTCTTCCGGATATTCTTCCGGATGCCACTGCTTTGCGCGCCGGGCATATGCTCTCTTGATCTCCTTTAAATCTGTGGTTCGCTCTATCCCCAGAATTTCCCAGATATTCATTTAGCTTCCTCCGACCCAAAGGACATATCATAGCTTCCGTCCTCGTGCAACATAATTGAATAAATATTGATCCCTGGATTCTCTGTGTCCGTAAAGCAAGTGGTATCTATCTGTGTAATCCTCCCCGGAGTGTCATAGAGCAAATAAATTGCTGTATCATGGATCTCCTCATTCCAGCTCCTTCTCCTGTAATTAACATAATAATAATCCCGGGGAATGATCTCATAGGCATAGATCGCATTCAAATGTCCTTTGCTATCGTAGGAATAGTAGATATAGTTTCCACGATATTCCTTGCCGCTTTCTTCCTTTGGCAATACTTCCACCAGTTCTCTCAGCCTGCCTTGTTCATCATGGTTGTACCATCTGTAGTACACCAGTCTGTCTCCCTGATGAGCCAATTCCTCCCTGTCATATTGGCCAAGTTCCTCAATACTCCACTCCTCCGTCTCTTGCACCGGATCTTCCACACTGTACTCCTGCTTTCCATAGGCTTTATAGAAAACCGCCTGTCCATCCGCATCGTACAGCACATCATAAGAGGACTCCTGATTCAAAACTCCCTTATTGTAAATCTGTACTGCGCAGGCACTCATACCATTGTCATAATAATGATAACTTAAAATTCGTTCAATCTGACCGTCAATATAACTCACAGTTTCGGCAATACGCCCTTCCTCATCATAGTTATTTAGGAAGTAGGTCTCTGTGCAGTCTCCGGTTGCACTTTCCTCTATCCGCCGATACACGCAGTTCCCCTGATCGTCATACCCCTCCAGAATATAGACGGACAATGCGGCCGTTTCCTGAGAAGTCACATTGTATTCTTTGTATTCCACCTGCCTCCCAAGTTTTCCGTATGTATAGTAGCCCGCTTGAAAAAGTATTTTTTCCTTACTCCCTCGAAAATAATACTCATAATAATCTAATTTCCTTTCTGATGCTTCCACCTCAAGGGAAAAAACAGCCACGCTTCCCATTGTGACGGCAAAAAGCGTTACAGTCATTATAATTATTTTTACTTTTATGGAATTCCAGGCATGTTTCATATCCATCTCCGTTTTGAAATTCATCATTTATCAAGTCCATTATAATAAGTATTTCTAATCCCCAACTGCTTCCATGTAAATAATGTTTCCTGTGTCATTTATATAAACAGAGACATACATCTTTTCACTGTCCTTTATTCCTGCCTGAAATGCAGTGCCCATATCCTCCAGTTCTCTCCATTTTGAACCGCTTTTCGTTAAATCTTCCGGCAAAAAGTAAAAGTCTGTTTTCTCGTTCAAGCTTCCTTCTTCGCCAAGTTCAGCGCCAACATCATAGTCGTAAAATGCAAAGACATATACCCAGACAGTCGTTAAACCAATTCCTTCTGATGTCCGGCTGCACCACTGTATATCATCAGTTGCCGGTAATCCCGGAAAATGATTATAAATCGGCTCCACATCTGTCCGTATCTGCTTTTCATCCGACTCTTTTTCTTTCGTTATAGCAAACAAAGCTATCCCTATTAGCAGTATTATAAGTATTCCCGGTATTGATATAAGTACTTTTTTCAATGTTCTTCCTCTTATGACATGCGATATTGCCCTCAATGCATCTGCGGACACATACACATTATATTTTTCATCACGCCCTGCAACACGATTGTTCCATGGTTCTATTTTATCATACTCTTCGTTTTATCACAATTGATTGCCCTACAAGGAGTGTAGGGGTGTAACAAACTTTTATTTTCTTAAAGGCTCCTTTCTTTCATTCCATGATCCTGAGCGATAAAAATAAACTGACATAAACGTCGCTACTGTCCAACCGATAGGCCAAGCACACCAGATACCTGTTGCCCCTAAGAAAGTTTGTGATAGCAATGAAGCTAAAGTAACACGCAATATCAGATCTGTGAATGTCGATGCCATAAATCTGCTCATCATCTCACTTCCACGCAAGATACCATCTGCTACCAGCTTTACAGAAATAACCAGATAAAACGGCGCAAGAATTTTCAAAAAAACAATACCTGTCTGAATGGCTACATCCGTCGGATCACTCATAAACAAATATAAAAGCTGCCTGCCGGCAAAAAAGTAAATCACCGCAAGTGGAATACTTAATATCCAAACCATCTTAATTCCGGCACGAAATCCGTCCTTGATGCGATGCAGTTTCCTCGCTCCGGTATTCTGCGCTGTATAGTTGGAAACACCGTTACCCAGTGTTGTAAATGATGTAATAACCAGGTTATTCAATTTCACAGAAGCGGAATATCCCGCCATGACTCCGGCGCCAAAACCGTTTATGACACGTTGGATCACTATATTTCCGACCGAAATAAAGCTCTGCTGCAAAATGCTTGGTATGGCAATCTTTGCAAACTTTTTAAAAAGGAATATAGAAAAAAGAGGCACTTTTCTCTCTGTGCTGATTTTCCTTAAACGATAGAATACCACGCTCAGTGCCAGAATACAACTGACTCCCTGACACAGAAAAGTTGCCCATGCGACACCGGCAACCCCCAGATCAAATGCAGTGACAAATAGGATGTCCAGCACGATATTAGAGGTCGAGGAAAATGCCAAAAAAATAAACGGTGTCCTGGAATCACCCAGAGCCGAAAAAATACCTGTAGCTATATTATAAAAAAACACAAACGGCAAGCCCCAGAGGTAGATGTCAAGATATAATTTAGAATCCGCAAACACTTCCTCCGGCGTTCGTATTAATCTCATCAATTCATCGCAGCCAATCATCCCTATAACCATCAATATCAGACAGAGGATCGCGCTTGACATCATAGCTGTATAGACCGCTGTCTTCATCGTCCTGTAATCGCGCGCGCCAAAATACTGGGATACAACGACAGAGCACCCGATATTACACCCAAATGCAAAAGCAATAAAAATCAATGTAATCTCATAACTGTTGCCAACGGCGGCCAGCGCATTTTCTCCAATAAATTTTCCGGCGACCAAACTGTCCGCAATGTTGTATAGCTGTTGAAATATAATACTTCCAAACAGCGGCAGGCAAAATTTCCATAACACTGTCTCCGGCTTACCAACTGTCAGATCGACATTCATTTCTTTCCATCCTTCTTCGTATATCTCAATGCATTAATTATTGTTTAATAACCCTGCTGTTGCATCTTCAGGCTAATACAAAAGCCCCAGATCTGCTCACCTGGGGTTCTCGCTTGTGTTGTTATTAAACACATATTGCCTTCTTACTTAGTATAACAGTTTCCAATAGAATAGCAAGTATATTCTGTTCAGTGATAGAGTAAACTTACTGTTAGTTGGAGAGTCGCAGAGAATTCCTGCTTTTGATCTGCTCAGACTTTATTGCTTTAAGTTTACTTCCTCCCTCTCCCCGTTGTCAAATGTTATTCAATCTTTCCCGGATCGCCAGTTTCTTTCGGATCTCCAGACTCGGTATCATCGCCTGCCGCTTCTCCACATATACCATGTCACTATCATGCTGCCCGTGTAAAAGCTTCGTCAGATATCCTCTGGCAAACTTTGGCTCTATGTCGCAGGTATCCGTTGCTTTCAGTGCTTTGTGGCTCCTCCAGTTATGTATCAGGTCAATGACCTTCTCCTCTCCATAATCCCTTAAATACCGGGATGTCTGCAATTATACTGTCCATTGCCTACGTTATAATCCGGATTGAGATACCTTTTTATGGTGTCTTTAGAATGCTGGAGCAAAACAGCGATTCTTTCAACAGTCATCCCGCTGTTTCCGTTCAACTGTCAGATGGTGTTCCCGTTCCCTGACAATCTTTTTATCTCCGAGCAGTTTATCCGGCAGAACCTTTTCTACAGGTTAGATTATGCCGTTTTAAGATACTGTGAATTGGTTCTATCTCCCTACCACTCCCATATTAGGGATTGTACAAAGTCAAATAAATTGCAGCAATCATCCCTAAATCATAAATGATACTGATAATCAATAATTATCTATCCAATAT
>JAFLRM010000090.1 GCA_022511465.1 Acetatifactor sp.
TAGAGCGCCACCTTGCCAAGGTGGAAACCGCGGGTTCGAGTCCCGTCTATCGCTCGCAAAAAGAGGTATTGCACCATGTGCAGTACCTCTTTTTAAGTGTGTTCTAAACTATGTGCTCACTCTTCCACCTTGCCCGCATACTTGATCCGATAGATGCGTCTCAGAGAGTCATTGATACGCTCCTCGGAGATCGTACCGTCCTGAACCGCCTGAAGCACACCTTTGTAAGCTTTCTCAAAATCGTCCGGCATCAGTATCATGTCACAGCCGGCGCGCAGAGCCAGCACTGCTGCCTCATCCGCCTCATGGTAATCTGTGATGGCTGACATGTTCAGAGCATCCGTGATGATGACACCTTCAAAATCAAGCTCATTTCTCAAAAGATCCGTCACCACCGCAGAGGACAGAGAACAGGGTGTATTATCCCCTGTAAGGGCCGGCGCTGCTATGTGACTCACCATGATCATGTCCACACCGGCATCAATTCCGGCCTGAAATACCGTAAATTCTTCTGCACGGAACTCCTCCAGCGTCCTATCCGTGGTAGCCATACCGTCATGAGTGTCCCCCGTAGAGCTTCCGATACCCGGAAAATGCTTCAGGCAGGCAGACACATCACGCTCCTCTAGTCCCTCCAACATGGCGGTGACATAGGGAGCCACCGTAGCGGCATCCGCGCCGTAAGAACGGTCTTTCAGAGTGTTGCCTTCCACGTTTGCAATGTCTGCCACCGGCGCAAAATCAAGGTTAAAACCCAGATCGGAGAGATATCCCCCGACAGTGATACCTGCCTGATAGGCGTTGTCGGTATTTCCCGTCTCGGCAATCTTCTGCGCGGAGTCCACACCTTCCGCAATTCCGGCACCTGCTACACGGCTAACGCTTCCACCCTCCTCGTCCACAGCGATAAAAAGCGGATAACTGGAGTACAGCGTGGTATTGGCTATCATCTCAGCCAGCTGCTCCTTTGACTTCATATTCTTGGCAAAGTAGACAATGCCGCCCACTCGGTACTGAGACAACGCCTGTTTGGTTCCCTCTCCCGCCTGGACCGCAGTTCCTACGCCCGTAATATTCTCCGGTGTCACCACAAAGAGTCCCGCCACCTTATCTTCAAGGGGCATCACCTCAATGACTGCATTTACGATCTCATCCAGCTTCTGATCCTGTGTCATCTCTGCAATGACCTCTGTAGGCTCCGGCTCCTCCAGAGTCTCCTCTTGTCCCAAAAGCCCCTGCACCACATCCTGCTGCTTCTGACTCTCTGTGTTTGCCTTTCCGGCTGCCATCAACTCTCTCACACCGATCACGATCCCCACTGCAAAAGCCGCGATCAGGGCAACGACCGCCGTATAGGCTACGACCTGATTGCGCATGCGTCTGCGCCTGCGGACCTCACGCTTTTCCAAAAGAAGCTCCTCCCTGCTCTGCCGGGTTTCTTCCTGTTGCCTCTCCTGCTCTATCTGTTCCTTATCATTCTTCTTCACTTCCGTACTCCTCTATCTCTGCAATGCCGCTTCCCAATTCATTGATCACTCATTTTTACAGTCAGACTCTTTTACAATCAAGAAAGCGCATCGGCCACATTCAGGCTAATGCGCTTTCATTTTCTCATTTGTATCTACTTATCTTTTGTATTTTCCAGAAAAGATTCCGTTTCCTCTTTTGCTATGTACAGTATACGGGAACATGCATCATTTGTCAACAGCCTTCGACAAATTCCCTAAAATTTCCAATTTTAGATGCTGGTCTCCACAAAAATATCGTAGATGGCTTTGATGGCATCCTCAAAGTCAGCGTTTGCCACACCGATGATGATATTCAACTCGGAGGAACCCTGATCGATCATCTTGACGTTGATCTTGCTGTGTGCCAATGCGGAGAAGATCCTGCCCGCCGTACCGCGGGTGGACTTCATACCGCGTCCCACCACAGCGATCAGAGCAAGGTCAGCCTCAATATCAATGGAGTCCGGATTGCAGAGTCTGTGGATCCCTGCTACCACCTTCTGCTCCTTGTGCATAAACTCATCCTGATGTACAAACACCGTCATAGTGTCGATACCGGAGGGTACATGCTCAAAGGAAATGCCGTTCTCCTCAAAAGCTTGGAGAACCTTTCTACCAAATCCAATCTCCGAATTCATCATATCCTTCTCGATATTCACCGCACAGAAGCCCTTCTTTCCTGCAATTCCGGTGATAACATATTTAGACTTCTGACAGGTGCTTCCCACGATCCAAGTGCCGTTGTCATCGGGCGCATTGGTGTTGCGGATATTGATGGGGATCCCCTCCTGACGCACGGGGAAGATCGCGTCCTCGTGCAGAACGGAAGCCCCCATATAAGACAACTCTCTCAGTTCTCTGTATGTAATAGTCTCAATTCCCTTGGGTTTCTTGATAATACGGGGATCTGCGACGAGAAAGCCCGACACATCCGTCCAGTTCTCATAAACGTCGGCCTTAGCTGCCTTGGCCACGATGGAACCGGTCACGTCCGATCCGCCACGGGAAAAGGTTTTGACTGTTCCGTCAGGAAGTGCACCATAAAATCCGGGCACCACTGCCCTGTCACACTTTGCAAGTCTCTTGGAGAGCACCTTATTTGTCCGCTCCGCGTCAAACTCTCCCTCCTCGTCAAAGCAGATCACTGTTGCGGCGTCAATAAACTCATAGCCCAGATATTCCGCCATGATGATACCATTCAAGTATTCACCTCTGGAAGCGGCATAATTGCTTCCGGCTTTATCCTTAAAATTCTTTTCAATAGTCTGAAACTCCTTCTCAAGGCTTAAGGAAAGTCCCAGCCCGTCAATGATCTCCTGATAGCGCGCCTTGATCGCCTTAAGTTCTTTCGAGAAATCTTTGTCCTCCTCTGTCAGATCATAGCAGGCATAGAGCATATCCGTCACCTTTGTGTCATTCTTGGTGCGCTTGCCGGGCGCGGAGGGAACCACATATCTTCTCTCCTCATCCGCGCGGATGATATCTCCAACCTTCTTGAACTGCTCGGCGCTGGCCAGAGAACTGCCGCCGAATTTCACTACCTTAGACATTTTTCCATCTACTCCTCATATATATTATTGTTGTAATACCAAAAGCTCTGTCGCTCATCAGATTAACCGTATCCGACTCAGCACATCCTCGCCCAAAGCCTCGTATTTTGCCATAAATTCCTTTTCTTTCATGGCACCGGTAAAATAGCCGAAGTCCTCACTCCTGCCCACTGTGAGCGCCTTGCCGCCCGGAAATGCTTCTTCCACTTTCTGTCTGACGGAGATCTTTGCCCTGACAAAGTAGGTCTTTTCTATCTCACCGATGTCCGCCAACTTGGCGTCCTCCTTGTCCCAGAAGCAGGTGATCACCTTGCCCTGGTGTCTCGCGCAGTCCACCACGTCGGACACCACCGCGCTGGCTGTGGGAAGCTTTCCCGCTCCGCGTCCATAGTACATGGAATCGCCCAGCATATTGCCGGTGACAAAGACAGCGTTAAACACATCGTTTACCATAGCCAGGGGATGATCCTTCGGGATCAGGAAGGGTGCCACCATTGCAAGCGTCTCGTCATCATTCAGTCTCTTGGCCCTCGCCAGAAGCTTCACCGTATAACCGGCCTCCTTTGCATAGACAAAGTCCGCCGCCGTGATCTTGGTGATGCCCTCCGTGAAAATTTTCTCGGAGTTCACGTTCTTGCCCAACATCAGAGAGGATAGAATCGCAATCTTGCGGCAGGCGTCATGCCCCTCCACATCGGCCTCGGGGTTGCGCTCCGCGTACCCTTTCTCCTGTGCCTCCTTCAGGACATCTGCAAAATCTGCTCCCTCGCGTTCCATCTTGCTCAGGATATAGTTGGTAGTTCCGTTCAGGATGCCGGTGATGGCATCGATCCGCTCCGCCGTGAGAGAGTAGTTGAGAGGTCTGATAATCGGAATACCTCCACCCACGCTGGCCTCAAAGAGGTAGTTGCAGTCGTGCTCTCTGGCAATCTCCAGAAGCTCCGGACCGTGCTTTGCCACCAACTCCTTGTTGGAGGTACAGACACTCTTGCCCTTTTCCAGAGCCTGTTTGGTAAACTGATAGGCAGCTCCCACGCCGCCCATAGTCTCACAGACGATATTCACGGAGTCATCGTTCAAGATCACGTTAAAATCATGCACCACTTTGCTCTCATAAGGATCCCCGGGAAAATCCCTCAGATCCAAAATGTACTTTACATTCAGTTTATGCGTGGCTTTCTTGTCAACCATACCTTTGTTGGTCTCTATCACCTCCACGACGCCGCTTCCCACTGTGCCGTAGCCCAATACCGCTATGTTTATCATATTCTTTTACTCCTGTTCTTTCTATCTTTTTCCGCCGTCTTGGCGTGTATTTACACATTTTCTCTACTCTCTGGCAAGTATCTTGACGTGGTGAACGCCCTTTTGACTCTCCATCTGCTCGATCATCTTGGAGATATCACCCGTATTCTTAAGCACCTGCACACTCAGGCTTAAGGAGGCAATTCCACTGATGGGAATACTCTGGTGGATCGTCAGGATGTTCGCCTGATACTCCGCAATAATTTTGAGCACATCCGACAAGATCCCAGGCTCATCGTCCATCTGGAAAGTCAGAGTGAACGTGGTTCCCTGAGAATTGTCGTGGAACTGGAAAATATCGTCCTTGTACTTATAAAAAGAACTGCGGCTGATGCCCACGACATCAACCGCCTCCTGAATCGTCATAACCTTTTCCGACTCCAGAAGCCTCTTTGCTTCTACTACCTTTAGGAGTACTTCGGGCACCGCTTTCTGCTTTACCACGAAATACCGGGTTGTCTCTCCCATGCGACTATCATCTGCCTTTATGTTTTTGTGGCGCGTACACTTGTATGCCATCGAGAGATATTCTAGCACAGTGTCCGGGGAAATGCAAGTTTTTTATTCTTCTTACTGCAAATTCATTGCTTCTACCATAAAAAGACCGCTTGATCTCTCAAACGGTCTGGTCTAGTGTATCATCTGATCAGAAAGTGATCGGATACAATAATCCGATGCCTCAGTAAAATTCCGCAATTCTGCCCTCGTTAATGCCGCAGGTGATGTAGTGATCGTATAGGGCCGCTCTGTCATAGCCGTAGACTTCCCTCACATCTTCATACCTGTCAGCATAAGCGATGTGATCAAAGTTGCCAAAGCTCTGGCTAAACTCTGCAATTCTGTTCTCTTTAATACCGTAGGTGATATAATGTTCGTACAGGGCTGCTCTGTCATAGCCGTAGGCTTCCCTCACATCCTCATATCTGTCAGCATAGGCGACATGATCAAAAGTTTCCAGAGTTCCCAGTCGGGAAAGCGCCGCACTGTCGGAGCCCAACCACGGATTGCCCGGGGTACGGTCGGTAGGATCCCATCCGCGGTACGGTGAGTCCTGCGCTATCTTCAGAGAGTCCGGTTTGGTGACACCTCCCACAATCTCTTCGCCTGAATACACGGTGACCTGAGTCCCCGGTTTGCAGTTGTCGTGAATCCACTTTATATCTTCCACTGCCAGACGGACACAGCCAAGAGACGCATTTTCTCCCAGAAGATTGTACTGATCCCACTCCAGAGTGTTGGGACTCGCCTGAACATAGGGCACAGAGTGAAACAGTATCCTATTGTTAAATCTCACGGCATACCTTCCATAACTTCCGTCCACCAACAGACGCCAGTCGTAATAGTCTGACGTGCGGAATGTACCTTCGGGGGTCTCATGCCCTTGTGTTCCGCAGGAGCAGGCCATCACCTTTACAACAGCTTCGGTGCCGTCCGGCTGCTGTTCCATGACAGTAACACAGTTTTGCGTCCTGTTTACATAAATGATATATTCTGCCTCCGCACCCGCAGCACTTCCCTCTGCCCGCGCGGACAATTTGAATCCGAACAATAAAACAAAGCTCATCACAATAAATAACATTCTCTTCTCTGTCGCAGCCATAATTCATCCTCTTTTCATAAATATATTTCAAAAAGCACTTATGGCACATTCTACCACAAAACCCTGCCCTTTGAAAAGGGGTATTTTAGAACTTGTGGAAAATGAGACTTGATCAAAAGCATAATCTTTAGCAGTACCTTGGCAAAGAAAATATTTAAAGTGATTTCTTCGGCGGCTTCCTGCCATACCCCATCACTACTGCCAGTATCAGTATCATCAACATACACAGAGAATAATAATTCACAAAAGGCACCGATCCAGGTGCAACTGAGGCACCTTCTCCAAATTGCGCAGTCAGCTGCGCAGGGATTACACAATGTACTGTCCAGGGTGCCAAAAAGCAGAACACGCAGCCTGTACAATCCATCAGATT
>JAFLRM010000091.1 GCA_022511465.1 Acetatifactor sp.
CAGATCAGGGTTACAGGTTACATAATATCCGGGAGCCAGATCTACTCCCACCTCATATACACCCTCCGGGATAAAATCTGCCTCCCATTCTGTAATGACTATCCTCAGCTTTTCCAGTTCCTTTTTATAGTTCTCATAATACTTCCAGAAGCCATCCACTTGCTGGGCAATTTCCCTGATGTCAAAGCTATTTGCACCGGATGTATCATTCGCCTGATGATCCTCTTCTCCGTCCCAGTCCAGCATCTCATCATAATGCTCAAATACCCCGGCAATCTCCTCCTGCGTCATCGCCTTCTCTTTTTCGGCTCCGCACCCTGTCAATAGACAGACGCATAGGCATACCATAATAATGAATACATTACTTGTTCTTCTATTTTTTTTTCTCAGCTTCCTTATACGCATCAATCCCATCCTGTATCATCTCTGAATCGCTCTTTTCATCTTCACTATCATTAATATTGTCACCATAGTTTCCTGATAACATACTTTTTATATACTTTAATACAATCTCTTTATAAGATTGATCCACCTTTTTACCCTTCAGATCAGACAACAATTGCGCTCCTCCTGCTCCAAATTTTAATAATAATTCGTCGCCAGGTATTGTAAAGTATTCTGACCCAACATAACCATAGAGCCAATTCCCCATATAGTCCCCTTGTGTTATAGTCCCACCATTTCCGTCGCCCCACGGAAGACTCCATATAGAATATTCTTGTCCAGACAATTGACTGATTTGTTTGCGATTCTTCAAATCCAACGGCTGAGAGGAATTGACCAAATTAATAAACATTGGAAATTCATTTTTATTATTCTGGATTGCCGGCAGACCATTTATTTCATCCCCCATTTTCTGCAAAATTTCCATCATATTTACTCCCTTTAATATATCTAAAGCGTCTTGATATGCTGGATCATCTTCATTTCCAGCAAGGTAGGTTTCAATCGCATCTCCATATTTCTCTATCAATTCATTTTCATATTGATTTACGACATTATCAACCTGCTCCAATTCTACATTCTTTTCTTCTGTATCTACTTCCCCCGGTTCCTCCTCGACCGGCACAATGGAAATGATGCCGCCATACCGGCAGGGGCACTGGCTTTCCAGAGTCAGTGCCGGTGCGCCTTCTATCTCATGGTCATCGTTGCAGAACACCCAGGGAAGAGGGGTGTCCAACTCACATTTATGGAACATAAAGTGTTCCTGGAAGTTGATCATATTTTTGGTTACCGTCTTGGCAATAAATTTTCCCGCCAGAGCAAACAACCCGTCATCCGCATCCGCCTTGTACTTCTCGTCCGCCTGAGCCTTGGCCTGCTCATAGATTTGCTTTGCATTGCAGTCCCCGAAATGCGTCAGATTGACCTGCTTTATATGGTCGTTGGCGTTCATAAGCGGATTTCCCTGATAGGTCACACCATGCCCCGTGTCCGTGGTGAGGAAATTTTCCATAGTTCCCTCACTGCACTTTGCTTTCATACTGTACACTACATAATCTTTGCCTTCTCCTGCCATTTTAAGCCACCTCAACTTTCCGCAATTCCACACCGTACATGCGTCTGCGCAGAATACTCTCCGCCACCGGCATGGACACGATCACCTTGTACTCTACCAGACCGGGAATGCGGAATATCTGTCTGCTTCCTATCTTCCTGCGGTCCAGAATCAACTCTTTCACCATCCCATTGTCCAGGATCACCGACTTCGGATGAAGGCAGTCCGTCTCCGGAAAATTGGGAACCCAATAGAAGGGATATTGCTTGCTGGCCTCCACCGTCGGAAATATCTGAACTCCCTTGAAACGGCTTTCTCTCTCATACAATTCCATAATCTTTTTCATGCTATCGGAGATCAAAAATGTCGGTCGAAGCACAACGTCACAGATCTCTTCAAATTCACGTCCGCTAAAATACGCCACCTTCAGTTTGTCCAAAGCTTCAAAATCTTTTGGGCTCATGGCATAACAGTACTTTTCCTTATCCAGCCCCATGATCTCTATGGCATTCTCCACCTTAGGACTTTGGCACAATTCAAAATATTCCATCCTGTTCCTCCACCTGCTTTACCTCCGACACCGGAAGCCATGTGATACCGCTGCTTTTTAAAAAATCTGAATTGTCCGCACAGCCACCTTCGATCTCCACCTGCTGCATATCACAGTTCAACACAATACCGTTTGACAGTTGGCAGTTTACAAATCGACATAATGAAAAATCATTCCGGAGAAAGGTCACAGGGTCAAAATACTCCGAAGCCTCGTCCTGCTCCGAACGGTCGAAAGCAACCTTGTCAAAGGTTGTGTTTTTGAAAGTGCATTTCAAAAACCGGCATCCTTTCATCTGTGTATCCTGTACACGGACATTTTCAAATGTGCAGTGGTCAAACAGACAATCGTTCATGCTGCAATTTACTATCTGTGAGTCCTGAAATTGACAATCCAGGAACCGGGACTGATCTAATGTCAGATTTTCAAAGTGTTTTTCCTTGTAGTGAATGGCGGGAAACCTTCTAAACTGCAGTACGGTGCTCCGCTCACAGTTGAAGATATCCACTTCCGGCAATATGGCAAAGATTGTTTTCTGCCAATCCATATATTCGCCCATCTGGATAGCAAAAGCTTCCGATTTCACTACTTTGGCCAGCTGCTTGCGATCCACGATCTCCCGGATCGCGTACTTGAACCTCATGGTAAAGTAGTACAATAGGCTTCTCACAGCCCGCAGTTTCAGCACCTCGATCTCCGCAGGGCGTATGTATCTACGCAAACTCTCGTTTGTGACACACTCTGTCAGCCTTTCCTCCAGCTCCCCCAGCTTCACAATAAGCCAGTCCGCCGGCACATAATCCGTCAGCATACTATTTCCCAAGACATGTCCGTCTTCCCCGTAACAGTCCAAACGAAACTTTGCACTCTTATCCTGCAGCGATGTATATAGAAAAGAGAAAATGATCTCCGATACCGGCTCCGCCAGTCCGTTCTTCTGCAGCTGTACGATTTGATTCAGATACCGGTTCAACGCGCTTTTCCACTGTTCTATCATATGCGCTTCGTTCCTGACATATTGCAGGATCGTCTCGTCGGCTATCCCGGAGAATATCTTCGGAAAGTATTCCTCCTGAAACATCTGTATATAGGTCTCTGCCATGTCCTTCTCCCCTAGTTGATCAGCACCTGATCTGCTGCCAATATCGCGTTATCCCTGGTCAGGTCCAAGTATGCGTTGTCCGTTCCTATAATGATCTCATTGGTTGCCACAACATGGATTTCATCCGCGGCGCTGATGCTGATCTTGGCATCCGAAGTAATGTTAATGTCCTTGTCGCTGTGTATCTCCACTCCGGTTTCATCCGTCAAATTGATGTACATTTTGCCGGATTTTCCTATGATATACATTCCTTCATCCGTCAGCAGGATCTCCTTGCCGCCCGGTGCTTTCCAGCTCTTATGTCTGGGGTTGGACGGAGGATTGGCACAGACGGAGCTGGCGGCAAACGCCTCCCCCTCATTGCCGGAAGGGAAAAATACCCTCACCTCATCACCCACCTCGGGCATACAGTACCATCCGCTTCCGTCTCCGGAGGAATACGCGGTGGAGAAGGGAAACCACCAGTTACCTCCCTCGTCATAGCTTGCATCCACATCCGTGAGGTACACCTGCACTTTATCGCCCTGTACCGCCTGCACAATTCCTTTCATCATCTTTCCGGATGCCTGGGTGTTGGCTGTGGCGGGCACTGCGATCCCTGCCATGCTGCCTCCCGCAGAGGCAGCCGTAGCCGCAAGCAAGCCGTACTTGATTCGCAAGATCCCATCTTCCAGATAAGCATGGACACTCTTCGCATATCTGCTCTGTCCGTTCATGAGGATCTCATCCCCCAGATAGCCGTACTGATAAGACTCCACCTGCTCTCCTGCAAAATCCTGTACCATACTGTTGGAAGACTGCGCAAAGCTGTCTATATCACTGCCATAGGAGAAGGAGGTACTCTCCACCTCGATCGTTCTTGCTGCAGGAGGCATACCAATGTAGACCTGCGGTCTCTGAGAATACAGGTTGGCAATCAGCGGCGCATTTAGCTGGGAGGCCATCCGCTTCATAAAGTTCCAGTCCGTCTCGTTGTACTTCATAATCAGCTGTCCGATCGCTTTGTCGGAGACCATCATGTGCAGATCTCCCACATCGGCAATGTCCGCTTGTATGATCTGGCCATATGTCTTAGCGGTATTTTGGTAAGTCTTGTTCTTTAACGTCATATCCAGCAGGCGGCTAGTAGAGTACAATAACAGATTGACACGACTGTACTCGTTCTCCTGCTCCATAGACAGATTTCCCACGCAGCCGCAGAACAGCACCTCCGGCTGGCCTTCCGCCGTGGTCGAGACAGTTATCATGGTGGTCTCGTCTACTCGCTGTACTTGGTTTTGACCAACCTCCGTTTCCACTTCTCCCACGATTTCCGCTTTGGCATGTTCATTTGGCGCATGTTCAATAGATACGGACAGTATCTTCTTAAACGGAAATCCCTCAACTACAATGTTGGAATAGGTTATTACCTCCATTATTCCTCTCCTCCTTCCTGCTCATCCTCCACAAACCGAAACGACGTAAGCATCTCCTTTGCAATAGGCAGATAGCGTTTGGTAAACTTATGGTTAAAATTGATAAATCCAATCAGAATCTTACCCTCCAAGGAGCTGAAAAACATAATATTGTACACGGAGTCCGTGACCGTGTGTGAGATCAGTTCCAAAGAGGAGACTGTGTGGTTTCCCACCTGACGCACTTTCTCCGACATAATGCGGACTTTGGGGCCGCACCGCTCCAACGTCAGCCGCGCGATCTTCAGGAAGTCTCCCATATACTCGTTGGGAACTTCATGCTGCGTATAATGAAAGCCAATGGAAAAATTCAGATAGGAATTTCCCATGACCAGCTCAGGCTTGTTTCCCAGCAGGTAGATTTCCGCGATCGCTTCCTCCGGGATCGCCTCAAAATCCTCCGGCATCCATATGCCAATCTTTTCCTCTATCAGGAGCTTTTCCTGAAAGGTGACCGGAATCTGATTGATCAGAATTTCTCCCTGGAAAATGGACTGCTCATTCTCTTTTTCAATAGTCTCCTGGGAAAATCTTCTCTTTTCAAATTGTTCTGCAGCCGCACGCTGTTTTAGAATCTCTTCATCCACATTCTTCATTCTGCGTTGTACCTCCCTTTCTCTCTGTCTTTATAATTTCTTTTATAAAAAGACCCAGTATTAAAATGACCCAAAATAACAGGAAAGCAGTACCGGCATATAATAACTCCCAATCTTCATACCGTTTCTGTGAATACATGACAAGAATGCGATCCTTGTTCAAATCATATTCATCAAGGTACGGTTGGAGAGCACTTTGTCCCCGGTCCGGCATGTGGTCCGCTATCCCGATTGGCAGCTGTACCTTTCCAGTCAACCTGTATTTCATATAATAGGTGTCATCCAAGTGGGCCGGCACATAGCTACCATCCGGAAGTTTCACCATGTAATATCGATTGTAAAGGAACAGTGCTCCCATCAATCTAAGATCGGTAAAGATCGGTAATGTTGTGCTTGATGAATAATAATGACCTCCAACACTCATGTGACCGCCTGTATAGGCATCCGATTCACTATTCAGTTGATAAAGGTCGAGAGGAATAATCGAATCTGTCTTAAAGGTGATATAATCCGGTTTCATGGTGCCATAATGTGTAGTCTGCAACTCGTAAAACTGTTCTATATCGGTCAGCTTTGTTATTCCTTCTCCTGCCGGAAGCCCTGCAAAATGTCCAAAATCCTTTTTGTCCACTTCTGCCTCGATCATTGTCTGATCCACCTTATCCCAAAACATGTCCAGAACCAGATTCAGGCGAAATGTATACGCCATAGACAAGGCTGCAATTGTTAGACATATATGTAAAAATATAGAGATTCCTTTAATAAAAATTTTACTCTTGTAAATTGACTCCATCATATGACTCTAACCTTTTCTGTTTTATTTCGATTTTCTAAATTTTGACATTTTTCAAGTTTTCCCATACGTTAACATATCTTGCGCTCAGGTAATACTGCTGGCCGGTAAACAGGAATCGGTTGGGCACACGCTCCTCACAGACCGCAAGATTCCCCCATACATCATACTCGT
>JAFLRM010000092.1:0-4275 GCA_022511465.1 Acetatifactor sp.
CAATGTCTAAGACTCTAATTGAACCAAATTCATAAAAATGATTTCCATCTTTATCCGTTTCCGCTTCGCTCTCATCATACCACCAGCCTGTCCGTAATGTCTGTAATAAAAATTTCTCATCATTTGAAAAGCAATAGTTCACCACCTCTATACCCTGCGGAAGGCCAAGGTACAGAAAATAAAACCTTGCCTATTCCCAAAAATAGTTGGTATTCATTTTTTAACTATTCCCATTTGACAGATAAAGATGTTGATAACAACTCAGTCAAAATTTTTTCATTTAGACAGCCTATTAAAATATCTGCGAAAAAGCCATTTTGCCGAAACCAGCCTAAAGCCCCATTTTCATTGAACAATATAATGTTTCCATAGTTTCTATATTCTTCTAAAACATTAAATTTTCCCTTGAAAATTTCTTGTAAAGGATTCCTGGGAGATACTATGGTTCGTAGCTCTCCACTTATTTTTCCTTTCTTACACATTGGCATTTCGGTGATTGCTTTTACAACAAGTCGATCCAAAACGTAACACAAGAAACTTTCATTGCCCTGATCATAATTCCATTCTTTCTTATGATAATTCATAAGCACACCGTCATTCAGCGAGAGTGCGATCGGAGTTCTCTTCACCTTATAAAAAACGAGATTTTCTTTGTCCATATATAATTCATCCAGTGGCAAGAAACACTCCTCTCCAAACATTAAAGTATCCATTTGACACAATGCTGTATAGAGTATTTTTATTTCTTTTGGCAATTCAATTCCCAATCTCTGCTCAGTTTCTGTAAACATCACCTTATTAAATTCTTTAACGTTTATACAACGCATGATTTTTTGAAGAGCTTGTTCCATATCAACCAATTCTTGCTCTGTTAAAGCATGGTTATTATATAGACTCACTGCAACATCATCATTAGAAAACGGAACATCCGTCTTAATATACTCAGGTTTTACAACAGATAAACGCGCATAACCGGAAACTTGTTCTTGAGGATAGTCACCATAATAAATATAGGGTTTTAAGTTATAAAATCCTCTTTTCATAACCGCCATGATACTGCTCCTTATTTTTGCCCTTATGTGAGTTCGTAACGCGAGGGAAATGGGATATCCCATCCGGCAAAGCTTATCACAAATATAAACATTTAGCCGTCAATATTAAGGTAAAAAAGTTCGTCCAATAAACCATCATATTCAAATTCAATAATATGTTCGTCATCTAACGTATGTTCCAAGTAGGTAACCAAATATCTCCCTAAATCAATGGTTGGCTTTCCCAATGATTTAATGATTTCTGAAGGTGTCAGTTCCCCAAAGAAATCTGAAATACCCTCTTGTATCATAAATTGAGCAATACTGTCCAGTTTGCTCTCATAAACTTTAGCTATATTAGTTGCCGTTTCCTCAAAACCTTCCTCAACGCTTTCACATACAAATTTGATGCCATTGATTTCTGCCTCGTACTCATTGTTCTCATTTAAGGTAAACATATCTTGTCCTCCTGCATATTTTATTTTCCTTTGATGGTACACATAAAAAATTGAATCGCATCAGTCAGCAAACAGTTCCGGTACCCCCTGCCAAGTCAACTCCGGCATAGCCGATAGTTTGTTTAAATAAACATAAATAATCTGATCATCTCCCCAAATACCGGATTCTGGTTTACAGGTCAAAAGTGTGATATGATAGTATCCTTTTTCAAGTTCTATACTTTGCTCTTCCGGACAATCATCATACCATTCCATTAACCAAAACAGATCAATGAAACACATTTTATTATCCTGTATATCTATCCCTAATCTGATAGATATAGGATACTGTTCATCGATTTCATTTGAGGGATAACCCTCTCGAACTTTTAATATGTAACTCCCTCCGGAACCTGTGCAAAAGCCAACCATATCCCCTTTTTTCAAGTGTTCTGCGACCTGATAGGGAATACTGTATTCCTTTGACAAATAATCGTATCCTTGCGGTATCCCCTCAACTGTTTTGGGAGAGTACATGACAATACCCATTCCATCAATTTCAATGTTTATATCTTTTTCTGTGAGATTCATACTTTTTCTTTATCCTCCGAAATTATAGTTTTTCATCAGATCAAAACTTTCTTATCTCCTTATTACCTCTCCTTAAAATTCATCTTGGATCCAGTTATATTTGGGGTTGCGCTCTCCTGTTTCGCAGAAGTAATAAACTATGTCTTTTATAACCTCGGCATCATAACACATCATTCTTTCTTCCGGGCAAACATTGATGAGTAACTCAACAGGCTCATCATTTCCACTTCCATTATCAAAATAAAACACTTCCTCATCACTACCGATCCAGCCGATAAAGGCAGCCCTGTCTTCTGAATACTCCACTTCCAGAGCCGCATCCTCTATCTCACAAGAAAAATTCTGTGAATCGAGGAAAGCTTCCAGTTCCTTTTCATTTGATAGTTTCTTCCCATTTACTGTTAAATTTGGATGAAACATAATAATATCCTCCACTTCATAAATGTTTGTTTCTTTCTCACTTACATAACGTGCAAATCTTTAAAATGAGGAATCAGATTTCCCTCCGCATCTTTCTCAAATGACATTTGCAAAGTTAAATCGTTCCACATCCCTCCTTTTGAAGTAAGATCATAGTCCAAGTGAAAACCACTCCCATCCCTATATGGAATAATTGTCATCTGCTTATACTCGGAATTAACCAGATTTTCCTTCAAAGGCGTGCCAAAGGGATCAACGCCATGCAGCTCATTAAGTTTCAAAAACTCCTCCAATAATTCTTTCACCAACGTGGGAGTCCAGTCATCATCCAATACTACTAAATCCGGCAATTTCTTATATTGTTTTGATGAGAGCCAATTTACCACCTTTTTTACTATGGGTAATGCAATCTCTTGTGCTTCCATTTCATTCATTAACATTTCCTCCTTCGCTAATCAGTTTGTTCGAACCAGAACTTATCACTCTTTTTAACAGCAATCCCAAGTATAGAGAACTCGGCTGAAATCCCTCTTTTTCAAGTCTTCCATGTCAATAAAGAAATTGGCCACACCACAGTCGCCCCACAAGGTATAGTTCACCCCGTCCTCCAGATCAGAATCCATTTGGAACAGCAGCGTATCAAAGGCAATATCCGCCGAGCGGGGATCGTACTGGGTAAAATAAGGGTAGCCCAAGAGATGATGACCGGAGGTGGAAAGCTGATCATCCAGGTAGTTGCAGTCCTCCTCACTCAAATACCGGAAAAAGGACTGCTCCCCAATATCCTCCCCTGTCACCGCCTTGACCGCCTGACGGAATATCTCCTCAAAGCGATAGTCTGCCGGCCCCATATAGACGACACTCTTCTCCATCCGAACCGCCGTTTCCCGCAGCACCGGCCAGAATTCAAAATCTGCATGGGTGGGAATGTCCAAAGCCTGCACCTGCTCCGGGGTGATGGAACGGTCGATTTCCTCATGATAGACCACCCGGAAATTGTTCTGCTGGTCCGGATGATCCCAGTCCACGCCGAAGACATCATCCTGTCCGGCGAAAAACTGAAGCATTCCACTCTGGGGCAAAGGCTCTTCTACTGTAAATTGTTCAAAGCTGATCTGTCCCAGTAAAATCAGCTTCTGTCCGTCTGCTCCCACAGGATATGGCTTAGACAGATCCCAGTAGGGCAGTCCGCCAAATTTGCTGTCAAAGAGTCCCGGCTGTTTCTCCGGCTTTATGGTTAAAATGTAGCAATCGGTTGTCGTGCGCGCCTTGATCTCCTCAATAATAGCCTTCACTTTCTCGCTGCCTTCGGAAACCTTTTGGGCCGGAGGTGTGGTGTCGGTCAAAGACGCAGGTGCGGGCTCCGTGGGCTGGCGAAGCACCACTTGGGTTTTAGAGGGCAGAGCATCCAACGCCTCCAAATGGGTCAGTTGACTTTTCTCAGGAAGATTCACGTGGGTCAGTTCCGGCAGACCAAGCAGCAAAGAACAGTCTGTAAAATTGGTGTCGCTCACGTCCAACTGTTTTAACTTTTTACACTGGGTCAGGAAAGAAAAATCGTTGACTTGGAACTGGAACGTCGAAATATTATTATAGCCACTAGAAAACTTCAATTTATGTAATTGTTCCATCATGCCGATGGCAGAGAAGTCTCCCTTGACTATGTTACCGGCAACATTTTCGTAATAGGGATTCACACTGCCGGAAGAAATGTCTAGCACCTTTACCTTTTTTAAATCAAAGGCTGTGGTAGGCAAACGTCCCCTTGTTTCCTTGACTGCGTAGTAAAGTCTACC
>JAFLRM010000092.1:4375-5556 GCA_022511465.1 Acetatifactor sp.
AGCAATAATAAAGAGGTAATTAGGCATTCCACCTTCTCTTTTGCTGGTATTAAAATTATCTTCTAAATAAGGAATTCCTTGTTCATGCGGTTTATTTCCTAATATACCAGCTATTGTCGTACCAACTGGAATTGCAAATAATTCTCCACCATTATTTATTTTTAGCCATTCCCTATAATAAAATGGCAGGTATATTTTATATTTGTTTTCAAAGTATGACAGATCTTCTTCTGAGACACCCTCATTTAATATATGTATTCCGTCATTATATTTTTTTAATTCTGTATAGAAGCTCTTGAAATATTCTTGTACCAATTTTATAATACCTCCGATACTTGAATTATTATGCAAAATTCCCATATCCAAAACATCCGAAGAAAGTCCTCTTGTTCTCATTTCAGGAACATATGTTGGTGCCGGTATATAAGCACCGTAAAAAAATCATAAATCTAACTTTAAGTCTTTTAAAGTAGCCGATTCCAACTTTCTTTTTTGCTCCATAGCTGCCAAATATAATGGTTCATAATACTTCAAAATCTTTTCTTGAAAATCCACAGAATCAACAATGTTTGAATCTTCATCTATTTTATTCAATAAGTCATAGAAAAACTCACATCCCATAGAAGAGTCTTGTCCCGCATCGGCCACATCACCTGACTTTTTCAACATATCATATAAGCTTATTGCTTTACTTTGATATTGATAGTAATAATATCCTTGGATAATTTCAGTTAAAACATGACTATTAAAATACCCTTCACAGTACATCCTTTCATATATGGCATCAAACAATTTCTGTTTACCAGTAGCCAAAAAAACATTATATACCCACTCAGTATTATCATCATACTCCGCATTTTTCAAGATATTCTCTGCCCAATTTTGCCATTTGTTCTCGTCATATAAATCACTATATACAAGCGCATATAAATAATTTGCCAGTGTCATTTTCCCTCCCATTTAGGTGTTTGCGGATGCAATTCTGGTGTTGGTATTGATTATCTTGTAACCGATATCTTATACAATATCTGCTCTTTATCGATGTTTCCAACCGGATTCTCTGCAAATATATTGATCTCTTTGAAGAAAATATAGTCATCCCCTGTCTTAATTCCTAAGGTAGTACTTAATGTCTGCTCATTAAGCCACCAATGAATCTTCGTGGCATTTTTGCTCACAAA
>JAFLRM010000093.1 GCA_022511465.1 Acetatifactor sp.
CGGGGGACACTCATTTTTTGCAAACCCGTTATTTGTTGCTTAACAGGAATGCTCCTTAATTATCTTTTTTGTCATATCCGTACTGGGTGTTTTGGGCACCACAATGCGTACAAGTTACATAAGCATCAATCCTAGCCCCTCCTATTCTTTTTCAACTTTTTAAAAACCTACTTTACTGATTGAATTAGATGTAATAATGCCAGATCCAACTGCAATCGCAACTGCAGCCGCTGTACTTCCTGCATTTCTGAACTGCCTTGAAGAAAAAACTGATTTTAATGCAGCTACAAAAGTAACCTTGCTTAGCTTCTGCGCATTTTGCACTTTTTCTTCAACAACTTCCACATCGATTTCATTTTTCTTAGACATTGCCGTTTCAAGTGTCGTCATCAAATTAGCAAAATCTGCTTTGTACTGCTGCACATCAAAGTATAGCGGATATGTTTCTTTGCACTCAGCCGCTTTGACTGCGTTTTGGATTTGATCCATTTCTTCCATGCTGATGATATCTTCCAATCTGTAATCATCAATTATGTATGCAAGCTGACCTACGAAGCATGTTCTGATCTGACGGTATTTGTTCTGAACTTCGATTCTGTTATTTGTGAATACAACAATGCTCCTGATCTGAAGGTGCCCAAATCCTGCAATTTCAAGCGCCTTTCTGAGAAGATTCTCCTTAACAGACATCTTTTCTGCGATATTGCAATCCCATTTGAGGAACTCTCCTGTTCTATAATAATTGCCTCCCTCATCAATGAAGATATTCTTAGATGTATTCTTAACCTCTACGATAGTTAAACATTTCGGTGTTACCACTACTGCATCAAGTTCAGTACGAACATCTCCATCACTAAGCTCTACATTTTTAAATACCCTGTTCTGAGATCTGATATACTCAAGGGCCTTGAAAGCCTTGTATTCACCCCTGTTACCGGATATTTCTGCCTTAATCAGATTACAGAATGCCTTGCTTCCTTCCTGAAATTTTTGAAATTCTTCATCAGCAACATGTCCACAGTCTTCATTCAACTGCTCCAAGTGCCTTTCAACATCCCATATCTTTAAGTCTGCCGTTGACGCATGCTTTCCATTGAATGTTAATTCAACAATCTCCTGCTGCAATGCAAACATCTCACTGAGCAATTCACTCTTGTGATAGCTTTCCTTACCGAAAGATTTCATACCTGCCATAAGTTCCTCAATTCTCTTTGTTTTCATGTTTGTACCCTCCTTTTTATTCGTGCTTTGTGATTTCATTATATTTTTGAGTTGCATTCAAGTCAATATTTTAACATATATTTGCAACTAGCATGTATATGTTGCAATTCGACTCTTGTCTCTATCGTTTTATGCAACTATTGCAACTTGCCCGCAACTGACCTGCAACAAGGTATGCTTTCTGCAACTTTTACAACGCTTTTGCAACTTTTCAATAAAAAAGACCAGGCCTGTATGCAGCCTGATCTATTTCTATATCTATTTCTATATGATGTTTACAGCAAATTAAACAATCTCATCGTGGTATCCGGCCCAACATTTCCCTCCTGTTTACAAATACTTTCTCCAACAAAAGAATTTTTGGAAACCCTTACTGTAAACAACTTACTATCAAATGCAGGAACCGCATTTTCGTTGATCACACAACATGCAACATACATATCCGGATACAGTATATTAAGGATAGTTTTTCCCGTGTTTACAACCGAATCAACTAAAATGACATTCTTCGTCTCAGGTCTTACAAACTCTTCATGCTTAGAGTCATATGTTTGAAATTTACATCCCATTGCAAAATACATTCCTTCAGCAAAGAATATCCCTCCACGCAGCATTGCCACTAGGGTAGTTTCTGACGGCTCAAACATATTTAAATGCATGCCCAATTTTTTACCCAGTTCCATGTGCGCTCTTGCCAATTCAGGCCCCGAAATACCCGAATCAGACTTAGTAATTGCAATAAGTTTATTTATTTCTTCGGTCTTTTCTAATTCATACAATTATCAAACCCTCCATATCTCTTCCCCTTAATGATCGACTTATGGAACCATCTTGTTTCGTAATTAAATACCCTTTATTCGCTTGCTTTAACATGAAGTAATCATTCATCCCATCACCGTAAGCAATAACATATTTTCCAGATTCTTGCAGCTTCTTCGTTATATAAAGCTTGGTTTCCGCTGACATCTCTATTCCATAAAAAAAATTCATACCCAACTTCTCTGCAATAAAATGCCAGACTTTCTCATGACCAGAAGTCAAAATATATGAGTCCTCAGTAAGCTTTTCTATTATCTTTTCATTAAAATGTATTGGTACCTCTGTAATATTAGAGAACGAATACCTCTGAAATTCCTTATTTTGTTTCCAAGCCTGATATCCCGTATAGAAGTTGCCATCATACAGGTGCGTCCTATACCCAAACACCGCATTACTGCTGTCCTCTTTGGTAAGTGTCTTATCTCCATCTACCAATATTATTGTGTCAGATTTGCTTAGCCTGACAATTTCATCTGCACACTTTTTAGCATACGCCACACAACTATAGCCCCCAATTATTTCTTTAATAAAACATATAATATCAGAAACATCATTAAATATATTTTCCGGCGGATTATCAAGCACATAAAAATCTTTGTTATATTTGTGACAATATTCCCTAAGCCCTGTAATTTCTTGATTCTGCCAATCCTCAACATCAAACTTTAAATATTTCTGATTTTTTTCTGACGCAGACATACGAGATTTTAATACAGTGGGAGACACATACAAATACAGAAAAACATCATACATTTTCCCATCATCTTCTGTAAATGCGACTTCATCACCGAAAGCATAATGGCCATCCATGATAAATGACTCTTTTTCCATCATCAATGCTGCTATTGCCCTACGATCTTTTTCTCTCCCCTTCTCATCACGGATGTCAAAATCCGGATCATATTCCCGTAAAAGTTTACTCCCAACTACCACATCGATAAAATCAATTTGATCCAAAATATATGTTTTTCCTGCAGTTGGCATCCCATACAATCCTATTTTCATAATGACTCCTTATAACAATAATTCCGGTCAAACTCAAGTGAAATCTTTTCTAATTCCTCGAATGTCATGCTACTGTCTCCAACAGGTAGAAGATCAATGCAATTTCCACAATAATACACTTTTCCATTTGCAAAAAAATAATTATTGATTCCTGCACCACACTGTCCGCCATACATCGTACAATCCTTACCACCTCTCCTCACTGGAATCTCTTTCTCCGCTTTAGCCAAAAAATCACGATACTCCTGTAGCGAAATCCCATCTCTCCCTATCCTGCGAGAAAAGGTTACTTTTGTACCAAATGGTTTAAAGAACGCTATGACTTCCCTAGCATTTTCTAGGCTCTCTCTGCCTACCGTAGCATTAAATGTGGGGTAATGCCCGGTAATCTGTTTGTAATATTTAACATTGTTGATAGCCCTATCAAATGAATTACACCGATTTAAATCATGCAAGGCTTTATACCCATCTATAGAAAAGCCAACATTTATTCTATGCTCCTCCAAGAACATCCAATCTTCTTCACACAGACATATTGTTCCATTTGTTATGGTGTATGCACTAATATTTGGAAAATCTTCAATATATGTAATATAGGATTTGAGCAATGGCCAATCCAAAAAACATTCACCATCCCCTACAAACCCAATTTTAAATTCCTTATCTGCATATTGCTTTACATTGTCCAATATTTCATATACATCCATTTCAGTTGCTTCCATCTTATCTTTTTCACGGAAATGGCAATATCTGCAGGCAAGGTTGCAACGGTTATTGATGGAAATACATATTCTATCAATCATGGTTTTCTGTGCTGTCCTCCCCAGTTAGGCTTCTTCTTATAGTTTGCGTTTTTCCGCCTTCCCGTTTCGAGGAATTCATTGTATCTGTCCTCTGCTGTATATCCGTCGCGGTCTACTATCTTCTGATCTGCACCGGCAGCAATAATAATATCTCTGCATTCAAGCCATCCCCAATAGCACGCCTTTATAAGTGCTGTAAAACCATTACTATCTTGTTGATTGAGACTGGTTCTCTCGTCAGCACACAATTCTTTAACATAATCCAATTTATTGTCCCATGCAGCAATCATCAGAGGCATATTTCCGTCATTTTTATTGGTCTTATCATCTTTTCTCTTTTGCATGAACTTATTTGTATCATGTGGATCTCTACTCCCCACATTAGGATTTGCTTTGCACTCATGGAGTAAGAACATAAACATTTCAAAATCATTATTTTGAATCGAATGCGAAAGTGGCGGAAAATAGTACTTTCCACAATCTCTTCGGTTCACATCTGCTCCGTGCTCAATTAACCAATGTATTTTTTTCTTTCGTTGATTCATAGGTATATGCTTATTTCTAACAACAGAAATAATTAGCGTATATCCATTTGAAAGATATGCGTTTATATCCTTTTCATTAGGTATAGTTATGCCTAAAACCTCTTCTATATTCTCGTATGAATCGGCATAGTATTCATTTATTTTCTTCAGACTTTCAACATCCTTCAGATCCTGCTTTGTAACAATATAGTTTTCCAAATACAATGATTTGACTGTATCATTGCCACTCAATCTGGCAGCAAACCCAGCATCATTTGTTATGACATCTACCTGACAATTAAAATCCTCAGCCGCTTTCTTTGCAACACTAACTATTTTACTGTCATTATTACACTCACTGTCTTCCCCAATATAATCCATTGTAATGATATTTGAATTGTTTCCGATACTGTTTAGAATCTGCCAAGCCTTTGGCGCAAGACCATTTGTATTATGATCTTTAATACTATCCAGTTCATCGATTACAATTTGCGGAACAACAACTCTGCTATATTCTTTACTCAGTTCATCGATTAGCTGAATATTTTTTAACAGAGCAGATGTGTCTGTAACAACCGTTTTCTCTACACGAAAAAAAAGAGCTTTATCTTCTGGCGTTAACCCCAGTACTCTACAATAATCATTAGCAAACCCAAGAACTGTTTTATAACTTGTATCGCCTCCTATTTTTTCTACTCTAGATAGAGTGGATTTGTTACATCCAATCAGACCAGCCATGTCTGACTGTGATTTATGATTTTTCTCACGAAGTTCAATCATTCTTTTCCTTAAGAATTCTCTTTGTACCTGTTCTCCCACACCAAGTCCTCCTATCTTCTTAACGATCATAATCTTACTAAAGTACTGTATAAAAAGCATAGCACTTGGTTGCATTTTTATCAAGATTCCAATGCAAATTTGCAACATATCCAACAAGATTTCAACCGCTTGTTATAAATATCTTTTTACGCAACCAAATCAATTTATTGACAACTTTTACCTATTAACCATCAATAATTACGTAAACGCACCATAGCGCGTACCTAGACCGTCAACCTTATTTTTGAGAAAATAGG
>JAFLRM010000094.1 GCA_022511465.1 Acetatifactor sp.
GAGCATCTGCCTTACAAGCAGAGGGTCATAGGTTCGAGCCCTATAGGCCCCATTTTTATGCTGAACACTCGTCTTATTATTGAATGAACCCCCCTTCATATAAAAGCCCTTATAATATAATTCAAAGAGAACTTTATGTAAACAGAGGGGTACAATCCCTCTGTTGTAGTTTACTCCGGCTCATACATTTCGCGCAATCGCTGCAGATACCGATATCGCTCAGCAGCTTGTGCGGCAGCCATTTCAAACAATTCTTTTGCCTGCTCGGGATGCTTCCTTGCAAGGATTGCATACCGATTTTCTCCGGCGAGAAATTCCTTATATTCAAGTGTCGGCTCCTTGCTGTCCAACTGGAACGGATTTTGATGCTGTTCTGTCAGAGCCGGATTAAAGCGGAACAGATGATAATATCCGGCTTCCACAGCTTTCCGTTCCTCATGCTGGGAGCTTCCAAGCCCTGCCTTAATGCCGTGGGCAATACATGTGGCGTAGGCGATGATAAGGGATGGGCCCGGGTAGGCTGCTGCTTCCGTGAAAGCTTTGATAGTTTGGTTTAGGTCTGCCCCCATGGCAATCTGAGCCACATACACGTTTTGGTACGTCATGGCCATGAGGGCCAGATCCTTTTTGCGGGTCTTTTTACCTTCGGTGACGAAGCGTGCTGTTGCTCCCATGGGAGTGGATTTGGAGGCTTGACCGCCGGTATTGGAGTAAACCTCCGTGTCCAACACTAGGAGGTTGATGTTGCGGCCACTGGCAAGAACGTGATCCAGACCGCTGAAACCGATATCGTATCCCCAACCATCGCCGCCGATCACCCACTGTATAGTGCCGTCTTCCCCGTTTTCGCCGTGTACCTCCTGGGCCATCAACATGCCGAAGCCAAACTCGGCGGCATCCTCGAAAAGGGAATTGGACCAAGCAGGCCCATGCCCGTTCGCATCCAGACAGTAGGCGGTGGAGGGACAGGAATTGCTCCATATGGAGGAGCAGCCGGTAGCGTTGGCAATATACATTCTAGGACCGAAAAGCTGTGTCAAGAGCTTGACGTAGGGTGTCTCGCCGCATCCCGCACAGGCACCGGAAAATTCCAAATAAGGCTTCAAAAATTGACTGCCTTTGACAGTGGTCTTTTTAAACTTTTCCCTTACATCCTCCTTGAGGGGGATGTTTTTTCCGTAGTCAAACCACTTCTGATGTTCGGCATGCAGCGAGGCAGGCTGCATGAGGAGCGCCTTTTTCTCCTCGTCCTGCCGGCCACCTTGTCTGCCGGGGCAAATGGCGGCACAGGAACCACAGCCGGTACAGTCCGTCTGGGAAATGGTGATAGAAAATGCATAGTCTGGCATCCCAACCATGGGAAGAGACTCCATGCCCTCCGGCGCGTTGACCAGTTCCTCCTTTGTCATCACTGCCGGACGAATTACTGCGTGGGGACACACATAGGAGCACTGATTACATTGAATACAATTTTCCGGCCGCCAGACAGGAATCTCGGTGGCCACGTTGCGCCGTTCATGTGCGGTGCTTCCAGGAGGCGTAAAGCCATCCGCATAGGGCAAAAAGGCGGAGACCGGAAGGGAATTTCCCCTTTGATCCGTGATCGGTTGCTGAAGTGTCTCCACATAGTGTAGCAGTTCGGGGCGATCCGGCAGGAGGGGATTGTCCACCCGGGACTCCTCCGCACAATCTTTCCAGTGGTCAGGAATGGTTACTTCCACTACTTCGTGCAGCCCCCGGTGAATGGCATCTTTGTTCATTTGAATGATCTTATCTCCAAGCTTCCCGTAACTTTTTATGGCAGCTTCCTGCATCAGTCGCTCTGCTTCCTCCAAGGGCAATAGTCCGCTTACCCGGAAGAAGGCAGCCTGAAGAATGGTGCTGATCTTGTTGTTCAGTCCGATTTCCTTGCCGATCTGCAGCGCATTGATCCGGTAAAAGTGAATGTAATGCTTGGCCAGATAAGCCTTTACTGCGTCCGGCAGATATTCCTCTAACTCCTCCTGATAAGGGCAGTTTAAGAGAAAGCTTCCGCCATCCTTGATCTCTTGGACAATGTCGTATTTGTGCAGATAGACGGGATTATGGCAAGCGACTAGATCGGCGGAGCGGATCAGGTAGGCGCTGCGGATAGGGCTTTTTCCAAAACGCAGATGGGAGATGGTAAGCCCGCGGGATTTCTTGGAATCGTACTCAAAATATCCTTGAACGTGAAGGTCGGTGTGATCGCCAATGATTTTGATCGTATTTTTAGTGCCGCTGACAGTGCCATCGCCGCCTAACCCCCAGAATTTGCAGGAGATGGTGTCCGCAGGAATAGTGTCACCGATGATCGGAAGCGGTAGGGAGAGGTGTGTTACATCGTCTTCAATTCCCACCGTGAAATATTTCTTATCATGATTCTGATATACCGCCGCAATCTGTGCGGGAGTGGTATCCTTGGAGCTTAGACCGTAGCGACCAGAGTATACGGTAACATACTGAAAAGGGCTATCCTGAAGAGCTGCCAATACGTCCAGATATAAAGGCTCTCCCACGGAGCCGGGCTCTTTTGTGCGGCTGAGCACCGAGATATGGGTCACGCTTCGGGGAAGTTTAGCAACAAGTTGTTTGACAGGGAAGGGGCGGTAGAGGTGAATGGCGATCAGGCCATATTTTTCGGGGGAAGAGGAACCAGATCCGGAAGCTTCAAGAGACTCCAGGTACTCTCTTATGGTCTCGCAGACGCTTCCCATGGCGATGATAACATGGGTAGCGTCCGGTGCACCGTAATAGTTTAACAGATTGTAGGAGGTGCCCAGCTTTTTATTTATTTTTTGTAAGTTTTCCTCCACAATGCCGGGAAGTGCATCATAGTACGGATTGGAAGCCTCCCTGGCCTGAAAAAAGATATCCGGATTCTGAGCGGAGCCGTACATACGCCCGTTGTGAGGATGCAGAGCGCGCTCTTTGAAGTGCTTGTACGCCTCCATGTCAAACATTTCTGCCAGATCCTTGTAATCCCAGACTGCTACTTTCTGCAGTTCATGGGAGGTTCGAAACCCGTCAAAGAAGTGAATGAAAGGAATACTTCCCTGAAGAGCTGCCAGATGGGCCACAGGGGCCAGATCCATCACCTCTTGCACACTGCCGGAAGCGAAGATGGCGGCTCCTGTCTGCCTGCAGGCATAGATGTCGGAATGGTCGCCAAAAATGGATAGAGCGTGGGTGGCAATGGTTCTGGCTGCTACATGGAAGACACCGGGCAGGAGTTCACCCGCAATACGGTAGAGATTTGGCAGCATCAAAAGGAGTCCTTGTGAGGATGTGAAGGTCACCGCCAGTGCTCCGGCTAAGAGAGCACCGTGGACGGCACCTGCTGCACCTGCCTCAGACTGCATCTGGGAGACAGAGAGCGGGCGGTCGAAAATATTGGCGAGTCCATGTCCTACCCACTCGTCAAGGATCTCCGACATGGGGGAAGATGGCGTGATGGGATAGATAGCGGATGTCTCGCTGTAGGCGTAGGCTACATGGGCAGCAGCTTGATTGCCATCCATGGTTTGATAGTTTCTCTGTATCATGTATGGAAACCTCCTGAATTGTATTTTGAGAGTCTAAAATTTTGATTATTATTTCATTGTCACAGGCAGATTATTCCTTGACACTCCTATTACTTAGCGATATACTAAAAATAATTAAATCGTGTAATTTTTTGATTTTTAAGACAATTCCTTCGGGCCTATTTAAGAGAAACAGAATGGGAGAGATAGCATGGTAGAATACATATTGGGCAACTATCTTATGGAAAGCGGTAAAATTACAAGAGAACAATTTCATCAGGTTCTTGCCAAACAGGATTCGGTGTGTGTGAAAATGGGTCTGATTGCCGTGGAAGATGGGCTGATGACCATGGAGCAGGCGGATGAGGTTGACCGGATGCAGGCCGCGACGGATCAGAGTTTTGGAGATATTGCTTTGGTTAAGGGATATCTTACGGAAGAGCAGATTATCAAGCTTTCCAAGCAACAGAGCAATCCATATCTGGTTTTCATACAGTCGTTGATGGACGAGGAATTGATCACTCTGGAAGAGATTGACTGGCTGATGAGCGATTTTCGCAAAGCGGGCGGCTACAGCAACTCCGAACTGGAGGATATCAAAAGCGACGATGTGGACCGCATTCTGCCACTGATGCTTCCGGAGGAGGCGAAGCAGTTTCAGGAGATTATCGGTGCGGCAGTTCGCACTATGATCCAGATGGTGGACAGACACAGCTACCCGGGAAGGGCTGCCATGGTGGATTCCCTGCCGACAGAGCCTCTGGTGAATCAGGTATTAGTGTGGGAGGAAGGCATTGTGTGTTGTCTCTCCGAGAGAGACGGAGGGCTCCTCAAAGTGTGTTCTGTGTTTGGCCGGGAGGAGTTTGAGCAGCTGGATGAGGATTCGCTGGATGCAGCGGCGGAGTTTTTAAACTGCGTTAGCGGTCTGTATACGTCGAATCTCAGCAGACAGGGGGTTTTCTTGGAATTGATCCCTCCTGAGTTTACTGAGGTTAGAGAACCGATCAAGAAAAATACAATCTGCAGAATTCCAATCTTTGTTGGGGAACACGGACTATACTTTACAGTGGCAGAGATAATATAGGAGGAGTGACAGATGGCTACAGTGTTGATGGTGGATGATTCCAGGACATCCAGAAAAATTTTGAGAGAGACTTTGGAGAGAGGCGGATTTACGATTGTTGGTGAGGCAGCTAACGGGGAGGAAGGCTACCTGAAATACAAAGAGCTGAAGCCGGATATCGTTACGATGGATATCACGATGCCCACGATGGATGGCATTGAATCATTGAGTCTTATCAAGAGAGAGGATAAAGATGCGAAAGTGATCATGATCACCGCTGCAGGACAGAAAGAGAAGATGGTGGAGGCGCTGAAAAGGGGCGCGGAGGAGTTTATCATCAAACCTTTTGACGAGGGCGAGGTTCTTGATACCCTAAATCGCGTGGCAGAGAGGATGTTTTAACCTGACCCCGGAGTATGAGAAAATGTACACACAATAAAAATATTGCTTGACTTTTTCTATGGCAGAGGTTACAATACTTAATGTTGCAGGCAAAAGAAGCAGGTGACACCCCGTGTGCGTGTAGCTCAGCTGGATAGAGCACTTGGCTACGGACCAAGGTGTCGGGGGTTCGA
>JAFLRM010000095.1 GCA_022511465.1 Acetatifactor sp.
TTTGGATGATTTTGAGACAGAGAAAGCCATAGAGAAACTTAAAAACTGGATCAGTTCCCCTTTGGAGCAGAGTATGCATGAGCGTATCAAAAATGTGTTGATCGCTCTGGAGGATGAATTTGATGAAGATACGGCGATCAAACTGCTGAAAGAAGAGAGGAGATAATTGATATGATTTCAAAAAAGAGGGTCGTGGCAGTGGATGACAGCAACGTTGTACTGAAAACGCTTAAGAATGTGCTAGATAAAGAAGAATATGAGTTTCATCCATTCTCAACCGGGACGAGGGCTGTTGAGTATTTGGTGCAGAAGGACAAAATACCGGATCTGATCATTTTGGATATTGAAATGCCGGGAATGAACGGATATGAGGTATTGGAGCGGATCAAGAAGATGAAGCACTTAGAGAGCGTTCCGGTCATTTTCCTTACATCAGACGGTGAAAAGAAACAGGTAATAAAAGCAGTGACAGGCGGCATAAAGGACTATGTGGTCAAACCCATTGACAAGGATATTTTGCAGGAAAAAATACAGACATTATTGAAAAAGTAGCTTGCTGGCGGTATGGAAGGCGGTGAAGCATGATGGGACCAAAGGGATGGTTTAGGGCGATAAGAGATCACGGTCTGGATCTGCAGGAGCGCCTGTTTCGGCTTCTTGTGCTGATCGGGCTCTGCGGATTGGCAGCAGCGATCATAGGTGGGATCGCAGTAGGAGAAGACAAAACGAATACTATACCACTGGTGGCTGCATTTTTTGTTTTTGCAGGTATCGCTTATCTTTCGCTCCGTTTCCACAAAATACAGCTGGGAGCGGTCATCATAGGATTCCTCCTCATTTATCTGGTGTTACCGTTTAATTTTTTAACGTCCGGAGGAATCTACGGAGGTGCTCCTGTCTATCTCCTCTTCGGTATGGTCTATGTGTGCTTTGTTGTCAAGGGAAAAGTGAAATATTTTCTGCTGGCAAGCAGTTTTGCTGTGAATTTGGCATGCTATTTTATTGCATATTTTAACCCGGCGATGGTTTCCCGGCATTCGCCGGGCATGGCATACGTGGCTTCTATTGTGTCGCTGCTGATCGTCGGAGGATGGGTCTGTGGCATGATACTCTTCCAGAATGAAACCTTCCATTCGGAAAATGCGATCGTAAAGAAGCAGAAGCAGGAGATCGAAGAACTGAACCGGGCGCAGAACCGATTCTTCTCCAGTATGAGCCATGAGATCCGCACGCCGATCAATACCATTATCGGCTTAAATGAGATGATCCTCCGGGCAGATGTGTCAGACGAGGTGGCAGAGGATGCGATGAACATTCAGGGCGCAAGTAAGATGCTTTTGTCGCTTATCAATGACTTTTTGGATATGTCCAAGATAGAATCCGGCAAGATGGATATTGTGCCTGTCACCTATGATGTGGGCGCCATGCTGTCCGACATCGTGAATTTGATATGGGTGCGCGCCAAAGACAAAGGGCTTACATTTCATATTGATGTGGATCGGGAAGTCCCCGCACAACTGATCGGCGATGAGGTGCGGATCAAGCAGATCTTGATCAATATATTGAACAATGCCGTGAAATACACGCAGACAGGCTCCATCACGCTGTCGATCCAGTGTAAGGGAGAGGTAGAGGATCAGCCGGGACATGTGCTGATCACTTATTCCGTGACGGATACAGGCGTGGGGATCAAAAAGGAGAATATCCCCCATCTGTTCAGTGCGTTTAAGAGAGTGGATGAAGAACAGAACCGTTATATCGAGGGAACAGGATTGGGCCTGGCTATCGTAAAGATGCTGGTGGATCTGATGGGCGGTGATATTGCAGTGAACAGCGTCTACACGAAAGGATCGACCTTTATGATAACCCTGCCGCAGCAGGTTGTAGGCGAGGCGAAGATCAGGAACTTTGATCTGGAAGCCAGACGTACATCAGAGACAAGGGAACATTACAAGCAGAGCTTTGAGGCGCCAAAGGCGCATGTTCTGATCGTTGACGACAACGAGGTAAACCTGATGGTTGCGAAAGGGCTCTTGCGGGATACCAAGGTGCAGGTTGAAACTGTCACAAGCGGGGCGGAATGTCTAAAGAGAACGCTCCGGAACCGATATGAGGTAATCCTGATGGACCACCTCATGCCCGGTATGGACGGTATTGAATGTCTGCATGCAGTTCGCACACAGACGGGAGGACTCAACCTAAATACGCCCGTTGTGATCCTAACGGCCAACGTAGGCGGGGAAAACAAAACTCTTTATCGAAGAGAAGGGTTTGATGGCTATCTGCCCAAGCCGGTGGACGGCGAGCAGCTGGAGGCAGAGCTTTTAAGGCATCTTCCAAGGGAAATCGTGAACATGACAGGAGAAGAGGCTTCTGTCGGTGTGATTGAAACACCTATTGTTGCATATGCGAGGAAATTACCCGTCATGATCTCCACAGATAACGTGTGCGATCTCCCGTGGAACCTTGTGGAAAAGCATCAGATCGCTGTCATGCCATTCCGACTGCTCACAAAAGGCGGAGAGTTCTTGGATGGAATAGAGGCTGAGGCGGATGGAGTACTCTCTTATGGTAAGAGAGGAAAGGAGGTCAGGGCCTTAGCTCCCGAAGTGGCAGACTATGAGGAGTTTTTTGCAGACCAACTGGCGAAAGCACAACATATCATTCACATTACCACAGCCAAACATGCCGGTCGCGGTTACGCCAATTCTTTAGAAGCTTCCAAAACCTTTGATAATGTCACAGTGATAGATTCCGGACATTTATCCAGCGGAATGGGACTCATGGTGTTGCAGGCGGCAAAATACGCTGCGGACGGGATGAGTGTTGACGCAATTATAAAAGAAATCGAGGTCATGAAGACGCGCGTCAGAACCAGCTTTATTGTGGACAGTACAGAATATCTGGCGCGGTCAGGAAGAATTTCGCCCCAAATCAATGAAGTCTGTAAGATGCTTATGCTTCATCCGGTGCTCGTGCTGAAGAAAAGCCGCATAAAGGTGGGCGCTGTCAGAATAGGAGCAAGGGCTTATACTCGAAAGAAATACATTGCTTCGGCGTTGAAGGCTATGGGAGCGATCGATACGGGAATGTTATTTATCACTTACGCCGGCTTGAAAAAGGAAGAACTGGAGGACATCAAAGAACAGGTGGAGAGGAAAGTGAAATTCCAGAACATCATCTTCCAGAAAGCTTCATCGGCTATTTCCACCCACTGTGGTCCGGGTACCTTTGGTTTGCTTTTTATGATGAAAACTTCCTAAACAGCATAACCTAACATGTAGAAAAGGTAAAGAGTGGCTATGACTACAGATCACAGAGTATAGATAAAATATTATGAGCATTGTGATCCGGTAGAGTGCCGGTGTTGCAATGCTCATTCTTGTTCAGAACGCCGGTACGATCCCACTGTTTTGGAAAATATTGATCTTAAAGGGCAGATTTTTAATTATCGGTAAAACGGTTAAAAATATATGAGAGGTTTAAATATGAGACGATGCATTATTATTGGCGGTGCCGAAATCAGAAACTATACTGCGGTCAGGGATTATTTAATGGCGGATGACTTTAATATATTCTGTGACAGTGGACTCCGTCATCAGAAAGCTTTGGACATACAGGCGGATCTGATCGTCGGAGACTTTGACTCCTATTCCAATCCTAATGCAGATGTGGAAACCATTGTACTTCCTTCTGAAAAGGACGACACCGACACAGTATTTGCCGCCAGAGAGGCAATAAAGAGGGGTTTTGACGATTTTCTGCTTATCGGCGTTGTGGGGGGACGACTGGATCATACCCTCGGCAATGTGTCGATTTTACTTATGCTTAACTCTTTAGGAAAGAAGGCGAAAATCATAGAGGATCATTCCGAGATGGAGATTGTTTCCGGAGAGCCTGTTTATATTGATAATACCTTTTCTTACTTTTCCTTGCTAAATATATCCGGAACAGCGAAGGGGATCACCATAGAGAATGCGAAGTATCCACTTGATAATGCAGAGATTACCTGTGAATATCAGTATGGTATCAGCAACGAGGTATTGCCCGGAACTGTCGCAAAAGTGTCGGTTGATGAGGGTAGGGGGTTGCTTATTAAGGTGCGATATGATAGCGGAAAATTTCCCTAAACTTAAGAACAAATTGTTATTTGGAAAAAGAAAAAAGTGTGATATAATGTTAGATATTGTAACGGATGACCAGATAACTATCGGAGGAACGGATACATATGAAGCTGGACTTGACTGATTTGATCTGTGCGTTGTCTTTTGCACTGGACAAAGTAGAATATGAATTGTTGGGGCTTGAGACGGGTCATGGCAGGCGTGTAGCATGCTTATGTCTGTTCATGGCAGAATACGCAGGGATAACAGGAGAGGAGCTGCGCGATTATATCGGATGCTGTGTATTGCATGACAATGCGTTGACAGAGTTTATCCATGAGGAACTGGATGATTTTAAGTATATAACAGATGAATCGGGGCAGCAGCTTTCTGACGTGATCAATATAGGTTTGGTTGAACGTGACAGCAACCACTGCAAAATCGGAGAGCAGAATATCCATCTGGTGCCTTTCCGCACCAATGTGGACAATATTATTCTCTATCATCATGAACATGCGGACGGAAGCGGTCCTCTGGGCAAAACCGCAGCCGAGACAAACCTGAAAACACAGATTTTGCACCTGGCGGATGAAATAGATATTCGTTATAAACTGTCTAACTTGACAGAAGCCGAGTTTAACAAGATTTCCGAGTGGGTACAAAGTGAGTCGGGCAGTAGGTTCTCAGTGAAGGCTGTTTCGCTTTTTCACGATGCAGTCACCTATGATAAAATTTTGTATTTGAAAGATAAAGGCGCATTTTCCAGTCTGAAACGGGAACTGCGCACAGTGACGAGTGATTATTCTGATGAGGAGATACATAGTTTTGCAAGAATGTTTGCAAGTATCATAGATTACAAATCCGAATTCACCCAGACACATTCTCTCGG
>JAFLRM010000096.1 GCA_022511465.1 Acetatifactor sp.
TTGAACTCCACTACCCGCTGCATGACGTCATCGCTTATGTAGCAGCCTGCCAGCACAAGCACGGATCTGTCGGGGACATCCGCCGGATCCACATAGGTAAAGATTCCCAGACGTGCTTCGCTGTTGTAATTCTCATAGAACAGACCCGCGAAGGAAGTGTCACTTAAGCCTATCAGCGCGTCAAAGCTGCTGACGCTTAAGTCTGAATTGATGAAGTCCATGACCTTCGTGCCTTCCGGGGCCTGCGAAAGAGAGTGAGAACTTGCCGTATCCTGCGGGGCATAGGAGAAGATGCCTGTCCGATTACTGTACAGCAGGCCGGAGCCGGGGCCTGCGGCTACGACTCCGTATCCGTCCCAACCTAAGGAAGGCATCCGACTGGATTCTCCCACCTTGTCCGCAGCAGGTTCATAGGGTACGAGGTAGTTTTCCGTCCAATCGTCTTCCCCGTAACAGACAAGCAGAAGAGTGCCGTCCGTTCGGTGCGCGACGGCAACGTTTCTGCTGAATATTTGAAAGGTTTCGTCGGACAGTTGCTTGGAGCCGGAAACCTTTCCCTGTGCATCCACCGATATCTGCCATGCATATTCTCCTGTCAGGGTCAGGCTTGCCGTGCCGTCCTCCGCCACGGATATGGCGTTCACAAAAAGAGATTCGTCACCGGAACCACAGTCTCCAAGTTCTGTCTCCCACATAAGGCGCCCTTTTGCTGTAAAACAGCACAAGAAGCGCGCGGATACGGCATTGTCCTCCAGATCCAGAGGTTCTCTGTAATAATATCGGACGGCATAAATTCTGCCGTCAGCGCCAAAGGTATAGTTATCATAAGAGGAATTTTCCGAAGCAGCGGAGCCGTCTTCCAGAACAGGGTTCCACGGAACTGTTTCAAGGGGGACAACGGCCGCGCCGGATCCGTCGTCACCCACGGACAGGATCCGAATGTCATTGTCGTTGTAGTGTTCCCGGTCGATTACTTTCATCAGCAGGAAAATCCTTTGATCTCTGTAGTCGGAGGCGCAGACTTCATATTCGTCCCCGCCGAAATCCGGCACCTCGATTTCCTGAAACCGATAGACATATTCCTTTGCCAGAGCGTCGTTTTCTTTTCCGCTTTCTGTGGCACTTCTTCCGCAGGCACATAAACCAAATGCCACCGAAAGGAGCAGACATAAGCCTGCCAGCAGCTTGCTTCTTTTTCTTTTCATAGGAATCCTCCATTCTTCCTGCAGCATCATAACCTGCATTCTATCTCTTAAATCGCAGAAAGAGGAAAAAACTTTCAGAGTTTGCATGTTATTAAACTTGCCGACAGCAGCAGTAAGATTATTTTTGAGGATCCACTCCTCTGCTCACAGTTTCTCAGGGATTATGTAGAAGACGTCCCCTGTCTAAAGCACGTCCGGCCGGAGGACATCGAGGACGTGTCGGATAGGTATGTTCCGCTTTTTGCAGTAGAACGCAACTCAGACCGCGTCAAAAAGGTACATATTAAAAACGGCACACCGTTTTTTCTTGTATCTCTTATTGAACACAAGACAAAAGTAGAGTATAATGTAGCTTATCAGCAGATGACCAAGCGCGACCATAGGGAGCATTTGGTCAGAACTGATAAGCTAACGAGTGACCGTCAGGTCAGGAGTGATGAGGAACGGAGCTACTCATCTAGCTATGCAGATATTTCGCTATATGATTTATATCTGGGAGACCTATGAAAAGGAAGAGGAGACGAAAAAACCTGGCATTTCCAGACAAAAGGGCTTCCGCTATCCCCCTATACTTCCCATCGTCTACTATGAGGGGCGACAAGCATGGACCGCGCCCTTGGATTTCAAAAGCCGCATCCTTGAAGGGGAAATGTTTGCCAGGTACATCCCTGACTTTCACTATCATCTTGTGCCTCTGCGCAACTTCAGCCGTCAGGAGCTCCTGGATAAACAGGATGAAATCTCGCTGATCATGCTGATCAACAAGTTACAGTCCCTAAAGGATATCTCTTCTTTTCGCAGTCTGCCCGCGGACCGGCTTGATGCGATCCTGAGAAGTTCTCCGGATCACATTGTGGATATCATTGCGAATATTCTGCGTGCATTTCTGTTAAGATCCAATGTCCCAGTAGATGAGACGGAGGAAGTTGTTGGCAAGGTAAAGGAGAAAGATATGGGATTATTGTTTGCAAATATGGATTCGATTGATATCCCGGCAGAGCAGGAGAAGATAAAGCAAGAGCGAGACGCCTTACAGCAAGAACGAGACGCTTTTCAGCACGCACAGGAAGCCTTTGCAAAAGAGAAGTTGGAACTTGCTGCTGAAAAGAAAGTGTTGGAAGACAAGCTGAAAGAGCTTGCATCAAAGTAATTCCGTTAACCATATTTTCAAATGATCAATGCCTACTCCAATTCCTAATCCAAAAAGGGAAACAATTATTCCAACTGGAATCATCCCAAATGAAGGCATATTGATTTTATCAGATGAGGCCATGTTTGCGACACGAAATGTTGCATACTCGGCAAGCATATACATGACCCCGAAAACAATTGCAGAAATCCATTTCCATTTTCCCCAGTAATCGTTTTTCCCAATCAGCATGGAAAGCACAAATGTTGTGACGGGAAGTAGTACCCACAAGAACATAATACTGTAGCCCATTGCATCAGAACCACTTGTGAAGAACCAAAATACGATTAGTGAGATTGCCCATATCACAAGATAGATCATGATTAAGATCAACTTGGAGAACTTGTTTTTACTTTTCACCACATTTGTACTTTCTTCCAAATAATCCAAATAATTAGACATAGGCTTTTCCCCCTTCAGCAGGAGGTCAAGACTAATCTCATACAGGTCACTCATTTTAACGACACTCACAATATCAGGGTATGTTTTCTCATTTTCCCAGTTGGATATTGTTTGCCTGCTCACACCCAGAACTTCCGCAACTTGATCTTGTGTGAGATTTGCTTTTATTCGTGCGTTTTTAATTTTGATACCTATATCCATCTGTCTTGTCCTCTTGGTTTTTTCCTATATCATAGGCAATAGAAAAGCTTATGTCTATCAAATACCTTTGACGTTAGAAACTTATCTGCGTCAAAATGCTTTTACATCCGCTTACTCTTGTTAAAAATCGAAAATACTTTGTACTGCATCGATAATATCTATACCTTGTCATATTATAACACAGATTGTATGATAATGTTATGTGGCATATATATAAGAAAACAGGAAAACTTAACAGAATAATTTTACTGGCTATGATTTTGACCCTTGCGTTGTTTGGCCTTACAAGCTGTACCCCGAATAACTTTTCACCGGAGCAGGAAGCCTCTTTCTTAGCAGAAGCAGAAAAAGTAGCATCGGACTATTTTGCAGATCATTACAGCGACGCCAAAGTAACGGAGATTCATTCCGAAACCGTGTATAATGAAGGCTGGTATGACCTGACATCCTATGCCGGAGGGCAATTTATCTGGCATCATAATACCTATAATTTTGTTGTCAATGCGGAGACGGGAGCGGTCTATACATCTATTCTCTGGGCGGAGCTTGTGGAACTGCTGCAGGATGAGATTTTGCAGCGCCTTAGTATCGACGCCCGAGAGGTGTCCATAATCAGTTGTTCTGTCTATATAGGTAATAGCATTATAGATGTGCCGGGTATACAGAATGTTTTTCCGGAGGGCGAAACGGCGGAGAATGCCTTTCAGAAAATTATGCAGAATACGGGAGAATATAATTTTTCTTCTATTATTCTTGAATATAAAGGGGAAGAACTTTCCCGGAAAATCTTGGAACAGGGCTTTCCTTTTCCCAATATGACCTTAGTCCGTATCTATCACATTGGGGATGAGCATGAGTTTTGTTATGGCAGTAGTATTTCTTATTCTATTTTGCCAAGTGTATCGGAAGAATTCCTAAACCTGAGTTCTTCCTGGGGTCTGACTAGCTATACCAAAAATCAGGTGCTGGAACAGGACGGTTTTCAGGTGGTGTACAGCGCTTACAAATGGACGGACAGACGAGATGTGGCTACAGAGATCGCAGAGGAGGATATTACTTTGACAGTGACTGAGGAATACATTTCCCTGGACTGTGCAAAAGATGATTATGCCATGTATCTCTCTGTGACAGACAGCAGCACAGTAGCGCAATACCTCTATAATTACAACCACAGGACAAAAAGCGCAACCGAAGGAAAATGGTACGCCTATGAACATAGATATTATTATGACGGTAATGCCAATAACTATGGACTCTCCACACCATTTTGTTTTACCCCCGAAGCAAACACCATCTATACCGAAGCCGCAATCAAAAAATAGTCTTCAATAAAATGGCAGCATATCTTCCTCCATCATCAAATCAGGTTGACAAATAAACCCGTTGCCATTGAGAAGAACATAACAAAAGCGAAGTACAGTAAGAAACGCTTAATTCCAAGCACAATTTTCAATGCGCCGAGGTTTGTAATCTTTGTAGCTGGTCCAGTGATCATAAATGCCGCTGCACTGCCCATGCTCATGCCATCTGCAAGCCATTGAACTAACAGCGGAATCGTTCCTCCGCCACAGGCATATAACGGAACGCCGATTGTAGCCGCCATCAAAACTCCAAATCCTTCGTTTTCTCCGAACAAGCCACTCACAAATTCTGCCGGGACATATCTTTGAAACAAAGCTGAAAGAGCGACTCCCATGAGAAACCAGAAACCAGTTGCTTTGATATTCCTGCCAATATTTTTGAGCAGCCTTATAAACAGATTGGTATCGGTGTCTCTATTTTTCGGTTCATCAAAGCCTGAAAAGTTAAAGAACGACTTATTCTTATAAAAAATCCGTATCAGCAATCCAGCCGCAATCCCACAGAAAAAACAGGACAAAATGCGGACAGCCAGCGCAAAGCCGCCCAGAGCCGTGCTGTAAAGAATCAACTGCGGATTAAGCAGAATAGAACTCATCATAAATGCAGCCA
>JAFLRM010000097.1 GCA_022511465.1 Acetatifactor sp.
ATTTGCAGCAGATTTACAGTCTGTCCCCTTTGGCCACTCGGGAATCCACCCATATAGTGCTAGAAAGCTCTAACACTATGGAATTGTATCATATGTTCCTTTAAATTGCAAGCATATTTTCTGCCGTTTAGCCCTCCATATGAAGCGCACATTCTTTCAGATAGTCCGTGATCATTATGTGCTGCGGACACGCCCTCTCGCACTGTTTGCATCCGATGCAATCAGATGCTTTTCCCGCATCTTTGGTGACAGCATTATACCGCTCTCTTCCCTCCGCAAAGCGGCTGTAAGTCAACTGCTCGTTGCGCGCTGCAAAGATCTCCGGTATGGATATCTTCTTTGGGCAGCCGCTTGTGCAATAATGGCAGGCCGTGCAGGGAATAGCATTCACCGCATTCATGGCCACCTGTGCCTTGTAAACGACCTCCTGCTCCTCTTTGGAAAGGGGCTTGAAGTCTTTCATGTAGGACAAGTTATCCTCCATTTGCTCCACGTTGGACATTCCGGAAAGCACTGTGATGATCCCGTCCAGCGATGCCACATAACGGATTGCCCACGACGCGAAGGACGCGTTGGGATTGGCTGCTTTCAAAATTTCTCTTACTTCGGGAACCGGATCAGCCAGCGCACCGCCCTTGACAGGCTCCATCACCACGATGGACTTTCCATGCTTTCTTGCGATCTCATAGTTGGCGCGAGCGGCCACGTCCGGATTCTCCCAATCGGCATAATTGAGCTGCAGCTGAATGAAATCTACCTCCGGATGCTCTGTCAACAATTGATCCAAAAGCTGTGGGGAAGCGTGGAAGGAGAAGCCAAAGTATTTGATCAGCCCTTTTTCCTTCTGCTCTTTCACAAAGTCCCAGATGTGATACCGGTCGTATTTTTCATAATTGCCCTGCTGAAGCGCGTGCAAAAGGTAGTAATCAAAATACCCTGCTCCCGTGCGCTCAAGGCTGGTATAAAATTGCTGCTTCGCGCTCTGCTCATCGTGACACTGGAGCCATGCGTTCAGCTTGGTACACAGGGTGTAGCTCTCTCTGGGATAGCGCTCCACCAGTGCCTTCTTGATCGCCTTCTCAGACTCTCCGTCATCGTACACATAAGCGGTGTCAAAGTAGGTTCCTCCCGCCTCCAAAAATAAATCTACCATGCGGGAAGTCTGCTCAATATCAATGGCTCCTCCAGCTTTCTTTGGCAGACGCATCAATCCAAAACCAAGTTTAAAAATCTCTTTTCCAAAATAATCTGACATTGTTGTCACCTCCACTTATATTTTCTCTCCCCCTATTGATCCTTTTGTCCATTCCTGTTTACATTTACATTATAGTATTATTTATTTAATATATCAAATAAGAAAATATAATACAAACAAATCCCCTCTGTCAGATTTTGTCTGACAAAGGGGCCTTCCTCCAAACATTTGTCCTTTATTTATCCAGCAGTATGCCGCTCACACTGTCAACCACCAGGGTAGCCACATTTGCCTCATATACCGTCGGCGTAGGAGACATTGGATCGTTGTCTTCTCCCTTCCTCGCCATGCGCCGCTGGATGGCCTTTCGCTTTCCAATGGCCTGATCCAACTGTTCCTGCTGCCATCTTCTGGCCGCAGCCCTCTTGTCCAGCCACTCTTCATATTCTTCTTCCCGGCGCTTCTTCTGTTCAGCCCTTCGCTCCCAAAAAGTCTGCTCTCTATCCTGCGGTATGGAGGGATTACCCATACCAAAGCTCATGCTGCGGGATTCTTCTTTGGTGGCTCCGAAATGTAAGATGCAGTAATTGGCACTGTGATACCGGTCTACCGCAGAAAAATTAACCCGAATAGCGTTTAGTACATACTCCTCATACTCCGGATCGTTTTTCATCGCCTCGAAACCGCTGTCCGTAATCTCTATATTCCAATGCCACCAGGTCAGCGAGGGATCGATGGGAATCTCAGAGATCTTGTCATAAATATGTTGTTTGTATCCCTCCAGAGTCATATCCCTCGCAGAGATCGCACCCGGCTTTGTCGGCTTTGTCGTCTCTGTAGTCGCTGCTATTTCTTCGCTCTTCTCTCGTATGCTGTCGGCAAAGGATTTATTGCTCTGCTTTTGAACGACAGTCTGGCAGGCTTTTAGAAAACTACTGTATGTTTTTGTCTTGTAATCCACAAGAAATGAGTTGTTCATGACCACACCTCCACCAAACGGAACGTATACTTTATTAAAGTATTTATCGGCGATATAAACGTGGTTTCTTGATGGGGACAGCACCAAAAGACTATATTTTTTCCTATAGAATCTTTTCTCTAAATTTATTATAATAGTAGGCATAGAAATACAGTAAATAAAAGGAATAAGAGAGAAAGGAAAAACATGAGATCAAGAATCGCTGTTTTAACAGCATTGATGATGCTTGGATTGAGCGGCTGTACCGGCCCCATAAACGGCGCGTTTGTGGAAGCGCTTTTGGAAGGCACGGAGGAGTCACAGGCACCGTTGACCCAAACCTATGAGATCCCCTATTATAACATGAGTTTTACTTTGCCGAAAGATTGGGAAGAAAGAGATAGTACGCCATATGATCTACAATGTTATAATGGAAGTGCTTATTTCAGCGTGTTTGCCTTTTTGGACATAGATTTAGGGGAAAACAGTGAGCCCTACGATTACTATGTGGCTCAGAGGGAGGATCTGTTTAGCAAAAGAGACAATGTAGCGCAAGTAGAAGAGGCCGTTTACAAATCTTATGAAGATAAGGTCGTCATGACAGAATTATGGTCTGCGGAAAGAGACGGACTCAAAAATTATTACTATTGTTGTCTGGTAGATTTTCTGCCTGATGATCAAGGTTTTGCGTGGGTGATTTTTACCGGGGTGCCTTCCTATGTTTCAAGGGAGAAGGACACTTTTGATGAAATATTAGCGTCAGCAAAATATACAAGCATTTCTTATTAGAGTACTACTTATATTGATTGTCTCTATTAGTTTTTTTTGTTTTTTTTGTAACAAATAAATATATTCCTATTACTATTACAGGTAAACCACTAAATATAAGTGATAACGGTGATCTCAAAAGGGAGTTTGTTAAATAGTTATAAGCTGTTGGCAAACCTGCCAGTGATAAATAACATATTATATAATATGCAACAGTCATATATATTTTTCTATTATTCATATATAATTTGGTTATAAAAAATACAATTACTAATGATACAAACATAACTATAAAAGCAAATGGATCACTTGCGCTCGCCATAACGTCTACCTTTAAAACTAAAGCCAAGATTATGCCACCTACTGAAAAGCCTATGCCTGCAATTGCGGTTGTGATGATAGGAATTTTTATTTTTTCAGAAATTTTAAATTTGAAATCGCCGGTAACCCAAAGTGAAAATAAAAGCGTTTGAACTAATAATTCTGGTGCAGTTTTTAAGTGAAATTCAAGTGGTAATTGTGAATAAACAATACCTTCAATAGATGCAGGTGCAGCTCCCGGAGTACATACAATACCTAAACCTGCAAATATGATCCAAAGATATAACCAGCCATTTTTCTTTTTTAATAGATTATCTTTTAAAATTAATAAAATACAACCAATAAGAGCGCCTCTTAAAATTTGTACAAAAGGACCTATTAGACTCGAATTGCCATAAGCATCTCGCATATAATATTGTACATTATCTAATTTAAACAATACTTCATAGTTAAATAACTTAGAAAATATTAAACCACATAAAAGGTAACTAACAAAATGTGCAACTGTTACTTTAATTATAAATTTTATTTTATCATTCATGTATTATTATCCACCCTATAGATCACGATCTGTCACTCTTTACAACATTGAAATCATACCATATATCGCCCCCAAACACAACATCATACATTGTCTGTTTTGGGAGTTATTTTTATGACTGAAGCAGGAAGTTTCCTCACGTCTTTTCCAGATTTTCAAAAAGCTTGAATACTGCCGGACTTAATTCACATTTGTAAGGGCGCTATAGGCAGCAAACTCTTCCTCCCTGAAACAGCAAAAATAAATACTCATTTCAACATCGGGATGTTCCTCCATCCACCGAACCACTGCATGCAGAGATACCTCTGCAGCTTCCTCCAAAGGATATCCGTAAACTCCTGTAGAGATGCCCGGAAATGCAATGCTCGTACAGCCATTTTCCAACGCCAGATCCAGAGAATTTCGGTAGCAGGCCGCCAAAAGTTCTGCATCTTCCCTAGCACCGCTATAAATTGGTCCAACGGTGTGAATGATATACTTTGCGTGGTGGATATTGTAAGCTCCGGTGATTTTTGCTTCACCGGTATTACAGCCGTGCAATGCTCTGCATTCTTCGAGCAACTCCGGTCCCGCCGCCCTGTGAATGGCACCATCCACACCACCGCCGCCAAGTAACGTTTTATTTGCAGCATTTACGATCACATCAACATGCATATCCACAACACTGCCTTTTACAAAAGAAAGATGTGTATTCATACCGAGCCTCCTTATTATTTTTATACCATAACAACATCCTAAATTCAATCCAACACTTCCTGCTAAATTTTCAAGGTATTTTTACAAAGGTTCTTGTGATTTCCCTAATTTCCTTTATAATGGAAAGAAGAGAATTGAAACAACCATTACATCAGGAGGATACAAGAATGCCAAAAAGAACAGATATTCACAAAGTGCTCATCATCGGCTCCGGTCCCATCG
>JAFLRM010000098.1 GCA_022511465.1 Acetatifactor sp.
AAAAATGCGGCTCTTATATTGCAGGACTGCTTCCTCGGTCATGATGTTTACCGTGCAGGTGGCGATGAATTCGCTGTTTTTGTAACAGGAATGAGCAATAATGAATTTGAAAAAAAGATAGAAACGCTGCGGAAATACTCCAACGGCAATGAGGGCGTATGCTTTGCGATAGGATATTGTTCCGATGACGGAAAGCATGATATACGCCTTGACATGCAAACGGCCGATGAAAGAATGTATGCTGATAAAGAAGCGTATTACAAACGCTTTCCCGACCGCAGACATAAATAATGAAAATTGTAGCTATTCAGAGCCCTGCAGAGCAAAAGGAAAGCTGCGTAGCAACGATTTTGCGAATGGGCTTCTGAATAGTTACCACACGATAATTTATTTTCATCAAGGGGTTGCGAAGGTTAAGATTATCAGATAAGATGAGCAAGGTCTTATTCATACGGAGACATACCGAAGTGGTTGTAACGAGACCGACTCGAAATCAGTTTATCGATTTTAGCCGATACGAGGATTCGATCCCCTCTGTCTCCACTCAAACACTGCAGTTTGGACTGCGGGGTTTTATATGTATTAAAATATCCCAGAGAACCTTTCTACAATGTTCTCCAGGATATAATAAAGCGTCGATTATTTTCTGGTTCGTCTGAACAATGGCTTCCAGACAGTGTCCTTGTATGTTCCCTCTGCCCAAAAAGCTGTGATGGTATATGTCGGAACACTAGATTTCAGGAACACCATTTGCTGCGCATTGTTATATCCCAATGCTGCCCGCTCTATGCGCTCTTGGCTCCATCCCTTCTTATACGAATCGCCCGACATCTTAGAAGATTGCATCACGGACAAACCAATCTCATGAAGAACCTTTTTCGTCAACTTTCTTTGTTCATCATTCTCAAACCAGCTGTCCTTTCCAAATTCCAGACATTGTACTTTCATATCCTCGATATAGTTAAAAACGACTTTCTCCAACCCTATTTTTTTCAGCTCTGTCCGGATATCTTCTTCATTGTTCGCGTTGAATGCACAAAAGAAAAACTGAATGTCCTTTTTGCACAGGGTTTTCTGACACGCTTCCGGCAACTCCTTCACATGTTTCTCCTGAGTCTTTCGCTCTGTTACCCCCATATACTCCTGCATAATAGAAATAACCTGCGTACCAGAATAAGAACCGTCATCAAAGAAAGTTATTCTGTCAACCTCTTCCATCTGCAGAAGCTCTTCCAGACTACGCTCTGTCTCAATTGTCAGGTCTGAACATTGCACATCATTCCAAAAATATGTCATATGCTTGGCACTATCACGCAAACTTCCCAATGGAACCATGTATAGCTTACTGTCTCCTCGCGCCAATTCATTAAATTTCGGAGCGACCTTATGGCCAATATACTCCCGGTCAATAATCAGCGCATGTTCCAACAAAACACATATTCCGTTCAGTAAACTGCTGCATTTATTCTTATCCTCACAGGCACATAGAAATTGTTTCAGAAACATTTCCAGATTCTCTTTGGTGATCCGATATCCTTCCGGTCCTTCGTACCCGTTAAACCGCTTTACTATGTCAGCAATCCGTTTTTTCCCAATACAATTATATAAAAGCGTATCACTAAGCAGGTCAGGGGCATCGTCATAATATCCCTTGCCAAACAACGCTGTCCGTTTTCCGTTTACTTCTTTCAGATCGTACTTACCACAGGAAATAGCCTCTTCTTTTAAAAAAATATGGTATCTCTTCATAAATATTTTTTCTACTGCCAGAAAGACCAAAAGCTTATCATCCGCGTCCGTAACTATATACGAGGACGAACTGCTTGTCTCTCTGCTACTGACCAGCTCATATCCTCTAAAATCTCTCTTGTGACCATTTCGCAGATCGATTGACACCTGTATCTTGCTATGTCCAAGCACTTGTGTGGGCGCCTGAATCGCAAAAATCTGCACTTCATTGCTGTTTTCTCCAGCATATTCCAGCAGCTCCCGAATGACCTGATATTCCTTCTTTATTTCACTGATAAACTTCCTTTCTTCCTCTGAATCAAAGGCAGACATAACCGAATCCCAAAATGCCTCTGTACATTTTTGCCTTCCCTCTAAATAATCCGGAGTAAGGCATACGACTCGCTTCGGTAAATGGCGTTCATATATTTTTTTGATTTCCTGATATATAGCATCAATTTCTTTACAATCATTCTCACTTCTGCCATATTTCAAGTTTTCAAAAAAATGGAAATTGAAATCTTCATCCGTGTGCCGGAGTATTTCCAAAAAATCTACAAAAAAGGGTTTTTCCAAATTTGCAAGCCTATTTATAAGTCCTCGGAATTCCGTTTCTGCTGTAAGCACTTTATGGTGGTAGTATACGCTGTCAAACATAATCGTTCTGGCAATACATAATTGAAATAATGCCTTTTCCGCAGAATCCTGCATAGCCAGCTCATAATAACCCACTCCCGCATTTGCGTCTTTATGCCATAATTCAGAAAAACATATCTCCTCATTCTTCACTACACTTAGCTTTTGCGTTATTCTCGATATATCCACTGCCACAGGTACGCGCGTAACATGCGAATCCCGGGACAGATAATCGCATTTATCCGCATCGATCGGACCATTTATAATGCTGGAATACGGCAGAATTTCTCTGTCTACAGGCACTCCGACGATCAAGGAAGATATATACTCAACTAGCTCGTCAATGTCTATCGGGCGTCTTCCATTCAGACCCTTTATACATCTTACCACCTTATTCAGCAATTGATGAACCGCTTTTGTATTGACGATCATACATCCCAGCAGTTCATGTAAAGCAGTCCTTTTGCCCGCCTTTTCTTCAAACGTATCCATTAACATTTTAATTTGTGTATTTCGCTTATATAGTGGACTTTTGGAGAAATAATGTTCTGAGACATGACTAAGAAACATATGACCCGAATCATGAAAAATAGCTGCCAGACGCACGACCGCTCTAAAATAGTCTCTATCTTCCTCTTGCGTCCCCAAATCACATCTATTTATTGCCGCCGCCATTCGGTCTGCCAGATATGTAACTCCTAATGTATGATAGTATCTTGAGTAATCACAGCCGCAGTAAACAAAATAGGCTAATCCTAACTGCTTGATCTTTCTTAAACGCTGTAACAAGGGGGAATCTAATATGTATATTTCTCCGCTGGAAAACTCTATATTTCCCCACACTGCATCAAATATTTCCTTATTTTCATCTGTCAGAATAATTCCTTCCAGACGACTATTATACCCAGATAATATCTCACTTGTAAATTGTTCTATTTCGCTAAAAATTTCTTTAAATTCTTCTTCTGCAAACAATTCCCTAAAAGACATCTCCGCCAGTATCCCCCTTATTTATCACTTGTCTTTCTATACCATACAGCTTATGCTTTTTGAATTCCCCTTTTGAAGCAATCCACAAGCTGTTGAAATTGTTCATATGCAATTCCCAATTCATTATCTTGTACTAAATCATCGACATAATCATCTTCCAGTTTAAGATTTGCCTTTATATAGTGCGGGTTTTCCAGAGATACGATCCTGCCATTGAAGCTTTCTATAATTTTGGAAAACTGGTTAAAATCTCCCCTTGTTGTATACTTTAAAAAAAGCATACTTAATTGATTGGCATATGGCCCAAATTTCTCTGGATTATCCCGATAATAGTCTGCCATATTCTGCACACCGGCTTTAAATTCCTGATTATTGATTGGAATCGTCCAAACCCCTGCCTTACACAATGCTGCTAAAAATTTTTTTACAAATAAGATTTTAGGTTCCATTCTCTCCCACCTGTCTCTCTTGTAATAATATAGGTCAGCAATGTCTACTTTATTCAAACATTCTCTTGTAACATTCCTTTCTTATTGTACCACACATCTGGAAATTCCGCAATAACGGAAATCACTGGGTTTGTGTCTGAAAATTTCATAAGATAATTCCACCGCCTGCCATATGTAGTTTGATTCTCGAATAATCAAACTCTTCCATTTATTGCATCAAACGACTATAAAGCCGTGTCTACATATTACCTCTAAGTTCCCCACTATCCAAGTAATTTCCTCTATCAGGCCGCGGGCCAGCGCAATACGTTGGCGTTGACCACCAGAGAGATTTTTACCATTTTCCTTAATCACAGTACCCAAACCATCAGGCAAGGAATTTACAAAATCCTCCAAGCGGCATCTCTTTATAACTGCCATGATTTCTCGATCTGTAAAAGATTGCTCTAATGTTATGTTGAACCGAATTGTATCCTGAAACAGATACACCTGCTGATCCACATAGGCTATATGACGCTGCAGACCTTCCAGACAAATATGTTTCTGCTCCACTTGACCATATCGAATCTCTCCAGCCGGCAAATTGGATATAGTCAAGAGACGCACCCAGGATGTGTCCGAGATGATTCTTAAGAAATGTTTTATATTTCATTTGATCAGATATCCTTTCTTATCTCAGCCCAAATAGCTGGGAGCTGCGGCACAAGCTCTGTATCAGTCATTACCCTTCGCTCTGTGGCTTCCATAGCAGTCCTTCCGAAATTGTCATAGTGGTTCTGATTCGTAATTCCCATTTCTGCAAACAATTTTGATTCGCAGATTTTGCTGCTG
>JAFLRM010000099.1 GCA_022511465.1 Acetatifactor sp.
CAGGAGCGATAATGTATTTAGGATTACTGATATTGATATAAGAGACAGATAAATTCCTGTTTAGAGAGGTAAGTACCATGGAATATGATTGTGGATTTACAAAAGATAATAACTGGTTTCGTTATAGGGTTGGAGCAATAATTGTTGAAAACGGATGTGTCCTGCTTGCCGGAAACGATAAAGAGGATTTTTTTTATTCTGTTGGCGGTGGCGTTCATATGAACGAAAAAGCAGAAGAAACTGTTGTTAGAGAGGTTTTTGAAGAAACCGGAGTGCATTATCAAATTGACAGACTGGCTATAATCCACGAAAATTTCTGGAACGGCGATGGAGCTTATGATACCGGTCTGCGTTGCCACGAAATTGCTTTGTATTTTCTAATGAAATCAAGAGGAACGCAAGAACTTCAAAGCAATAGTTACACAAGATTCAAGGATAAGGAAACAATGCATTGGATCCCGATAGAGGATTTGGATAAATACAGATGCTATCCGTCGTTTCTAAAAGACTATCTATCTACAAACCGTACGGGCTTAGAACATATTGTTACAGACGAAAGAAATGGGTAAACCTGAATTTAATTGAGGTACGAATATCATGGATAAAAAAGTCAAATGGATATTTTTTGATGTTGGAACAACACTTGTTGATGAGACGGAGGCATATAACCATCGTATCAGAGATGCAATTGAAGGTACAGACATTTCTTTTCAGCAGTTTAATGAAAAGAGAATATATTTTGCCAAGCAGAATTTAAAAGGCGATTTGGAGGCGATTAAATATTTCGGACTATCGCAAACTCCCTGGCATAAAGAAGACGAGGTTCTATATTCAAGTTCTGAAGAAATATTGAAGTATTTCTGTGAAAAAGGATATAAAATCGGAATCATTGCTAATCAATCGTTTGGGACTGCCGAGCGACTTGAAAATTGGGGAATCTTAAAATATATAGATGTTATTGCATCTTCTGCAGAACTTGGAGTTGCAAAACCCGATAGAGCAATTTTTAGTAAAGCGCTTGAAATGGCTGGGTGTGTGGCGCAGGAAGCTGTAATGATCGGGGATAGACTTGACAATGATATAAGTCCTGCCCAAAAACTAGGAATGCAGACTATATGGGTAAGGCAAGGCTTTGCGATATATCAAAATCTCCAACTTGCTGAATGTCAGCCAGATTATATTGTAGATAATCTTTTGGAATTAAAAGAAATTCCGATTCTTTTATAGTCATCCAGACAGTCCACTATTTGAGGCTTTACCCCTTTTTAATATGTAAAAATAAGAAAAGAAATTAAATGCCTTTTAAAAACTGATCTCGTCATATCTGGCATGCTAAACCCACAGTATTACTTATTTTAAAATGAAGATATTTTACAAGACTGGTTTATCGAGAATGGGGAACGCTGCCTTTCCTGCAAAAATCAAGAGTACACCATAAAGAAAGGCGATATTCTACTGTTTAATCCGGGGGATAATCATGCTTGTGTACAGATCGACAACGGCACATTGGATTACCGGGGATTTAATATCACGAAAGAAATCATGCTGGATCTGACAGAGGAAGTGACAGGTAAACGAGAACTTACGGGATTTTCGGAAAATGTTATTTTTGACGAGGAGATCACTTTTTATCTGCGTCCGTTGCATGAAATGGTACTGAATGGTGTCTGTGATTTTGGAAAAGAAGAAAACCTGTTGCTTTTGATCTCCACGCTCATCCAGAAATACGGACAGCCGTCTGAATGTTGCATACCGCCATGCAGACAGGTTTTTCAGACCAGAGTCATTTTACAAATTATTTCAGCAGCTTTATTGGGCTTGCCCCCGGCGTGTACCGTGACATATTCTTTGACAAGGAAGGTGGGGAGCATGGAGAATAAGAAGCTGGCCGGGCATTTGGCGGCACTGCTCACAATCATTATTTGGGGAACAACATTTATTTCAACAAAGATTTTGCTGAAAGATTTTCAACCTGTGGAAATTCTGTTTTTTCGCTTTGTTATGGGCTTTTTGGTGTTGTGTATTGTCTGTCCTCACCGATTGAAGAACGTAGACATCAGGCAGGAGCTGACCTTTGCTGCGGCCGGGCTGTGCGGGATATGCCTGTATTATCTTTTGGAGAATATTGCGCTTACCTTTACAATGGCTTCTAATGTGGGAGTGATCATATCCATAGCGCCCTTTTTTACTGCAATTTTGGCGCATCTGTTTATGAAGTCGGAAGAAAAATTAAGGGTAAATTTCTTGATCGGTTTTGTGGTTGCAATGGTTGGGATTGTCTTGATCAGTTTCAATGGTTCTGTACTGGAGCTTAACCCTATGGGTGATCTGCTTGCTGTGATCGCTGCCTTTGTATGGGCGTGTTACTCTATTTTAACCCGAAAAATAAGCAGTTTTGGCTATCCAGTTATCCTTACAACACAACGGACATTTTTTTACGGTATTCTCTTTATGATACCAACGCTATTCTTTTTTAACTTTAAATTGGAGCTTACCCGATTTGCAAACATGACATATTTGCTTAATATTCTGTATTTGGGATTGGGTGCGTCTGCCCTCTGCTTTGTAACATGGAATTTTGCTGTCAAGTGGTTAGGGGCAGTAAAGACGAGTGTGTATATCTATATGGTGCCTGTGATAACGGTGATCACATCTGTACTCATTTTGCGAGAACAGGTAACTATCATTTCGGGAATTGGTACGGTATTAACTTTGATTGGATTATTCCTATCAGAAAGCAGATTAAAGGTGAAAGGTGGAAAGTAGAAATGGATTTACAAAATGAAAAATGTGTTATGGTGATCGACGAACATTTACCACTGGGTATTATCACAAATACAGCGGCGATCATGGGGATTACACTGGGAAAGAAAATGCCGGAAGTAGTCGGCGTAGATGTGTATGACAATACAGGAAAGGAGCATTTAGGCATTATTGAATTTCCCGTACCGATCTTGAAAGGGAATACAGAGATTATTAAGTCTATCCGTGGAAAGCTGTATGAGCCAGAGTTCTCGGATCTGACAGTGGTTGACTTTTCCGATTTGGCGCAAGGTTGCAAAACATATGATGAATTTATTGAAAAGATGAAAGATGTACCGGAAACGGAACTGAATTACTTTGGAATAGCCATTTGCGGGGCCAAGAAGAAAGTTAATAAACTTACAGGCAGTATGCCGCTATTAAGGTAATGGTTGTTGAAGCTAACGCATATCAGATTATAGTGTGCGTTAGCTTTTTTGTTTTTAATATTGACTCATCGGACATAATTTAAAAAACTTAACCCCTGCTTTGCAACTTATTATATCATTATCAAAGATTTCGTATCAAAAAAGGGAGGTTTCGTACCATTTGGGTAACTTGCATAAAATATTTGGCGATATAATTTACAGAAATGTATCCTGAGTTTGTAAAAGCGTATATGCGGTATCTGGGAGACGGGGATACGGCGTATGTATAACATCATAAGTTGGATTGTTGAAATATATTATTCTGTTTTTCAAGGCTATTGTCTGCAGTATTTCTATGGGAGTTTTTTAGAGTATAGGAGACAGGAGAGAAGTTGGAACGGCTTATGTGTAGTTGTTTCCTATGCGGTATTGAGGCTGTGTGGCAATCGGTCGATATCGTATGATTACAGGGATATCAGGACAATAGAAAATCTGTTGTACTCTTACCGTTATCATGCAGCTTGCTGAAAGAAACGGAAATGGGGAGAATACGGAATTACGCGCCTATTTGTCTGAATTAAACCAGACTTTTGACAGATTGGAGTTTCGCTTTAAGACAGGGAATACAGTGGTTGATACGCTGCTTGGCATGAAGTATCACGAGATTATGCGCACTATACCAGATTTACAGCTAAATGCGGATAAGCTGCTGTTTCCCGAAAATCTGATGATACAAAGCTATGACATAGGCGTTATCCTGGGAAATGCACTGGATAACGCAGTCGAAGCCTGTAAAAAGCAAAAGGCAGCGGAACAGGGAGCAGAATTTCCGGCAACAACCAAGCCGGACAAAAAGGTGCATGGAATTGGGCTGACCAACATCAAAAATACCGCTGAAAAATATCGTGGCGGGGTAGATTGGACAGCGTGGAACAAGGTATTTACCTTGACGGTAATGTTAAAAAACGAAAGGAGTACACAAAATGAGGATCAGTAATGTAAACGGCATATTCGCAGCATATCAGTATGCGAATAGGACACAAAAAACAGCGGCAGGACAAACCAGCTTTACGGAAAAGTTAAGGAATACTGCGGAAAGCAATGGGTCAACAAAGATTGATGACTATACGGAGTACCTAAAGGCAAGGTATGGTGCAAATGTGATGGTGAAGGACGTTGGAAAAGACCAGCGAAGTATTGATAATTTCGGGGCAAGCATAGCTGGATATAACAATGTGGTAATTGCACCGAATATATTAGAGAAAA